>NZ_JBJGZB010000011.1:0-160849 GCF_054050295.1 Geodermatophilus sp. SYSU D01045 | reverse complement strand
CCCCCCCCCCCCCCCCCCCCCCCCCCCCCCCCCCCCCCCCCCCCCCCCCCCCCCCCCCCCCCCCCCCCCCCCCCCCCCCCCCCCCCCCCCCCCCCCCCCCCCCCACGACTGCGCGCGGGACCACCTCCCGGCCGTCCCCGCCGGCACGGGCGACCCCGCACACGGCGGCGGCCGGCCCCGGGAGTCCCGGGACCGGCCGCCGTCGTCAGGAGTACGCCGTCAGTGCGTGGGCGCCGAGCGGTCGGGACGGCCGCCGCGGTGGCCCTCGCCGGGGCCGCGGTACCGGTCGCGGTCGCCGGAGGGCCGGCGCGGACGGTCGTCGCGACGGCCGCCGTCGCCGTAGGAGCGGCGCGGCCGGTCGCCGTCGCGGCGCGGACGCCGGCCGCCGGGGCCGCCGTGCGGACGGCGCGACTCGCGGGCCGGCCGCTCGACCGGCTCCACCGGCACGCCGCTGGCGACGAGCTCGGCGATCGGGGCGTCGCCCGGCCGGAGGCGGCTGACCTGCGGGTCCACCTTCGCCTGCCGGAACCGCCGCTTGGCCTGGCCGACCTGGTCGGGCAGCAGCAGGGAGACCACGACGCCGGCGGCGCCGGCGCGGGCGGTGCGGCCCGAGCGGTGCAGGTAGGTCTTGTGGTCGGCCGGCGGGTCGTAGTGCAGGACCAGCGAGACGTCGTCGACGTGGATGCCGCGGGCGGCGACGTCGGTGGCCACCAGCACGGGGCTGCGGGCGTCGGTGAACGCCTCCAGCGCCCGGCGGCGGGCCGACTGCGGCAGCCCGCCGTGGATCGCCTCGGCCTTGATGCCGACCGCCTGCAGGTTCTCGGTGAGCCGGTCGACGCCGAGCTGGGTGCGGGCGAACACGATCGTGCGGCCCGGCCGCGCGGCCAGCTCCTGGGTCACCGGCACCTTGTCGCGGAAGGCGACGCTGTAGGCCAGGTGCTCGGCCGGCGGGGCGTCGTCGCCGGGGCGCTTGACCTCGTGCCGCGCGGGGTCGGTCAGGTAGCGGCGGACCAGCGTGTCCACCTCGCCGTCCAGCGTGGCCGAGAACAGCAGCCGCTGGGCGTCGGGGCGGGTCTGGTCGAGCAGCTCCTGCACGACGGGCAGGAAGCCGAGGTCGGACATGAAGTCGGCCTCGTCCACGACGCTGACCTCGACGTCGGCGAGGGTGACCTCGCGCTGGCCGATCAGGTCCTGCAGCCGGCCGGGGGTGGCGACGACGACGTCGACGCCGCGGCGCAGCTGCGAGATCTGGCGGCCCATCGAGGCGCCGCCGTAGACGGTGGCGAACTGGGTGCCGACGGCCTGGCCGAGCGGGGCCAGGTTGTCGGAGACCTGCTGGGCCAGCTCGCGCGTGGGCACGAGCACCAGCGCCCGGGGGGCGCGCGGGCCGCGGCGGGCGGTGAGGCCCATGCGGGCGAGCATCGGCAGGCCGAAGGCCAGGGTCTTGCCGGACCCGGTGGCCGCCTTGCCCAGCACGTCGCGCCCGGCGAGGGCGTCGGGCAGGACGGAGGCCTGGATGGCGAACGGAGCGCGGATGTCGCGCCGCTCGAGGGCGGTCACCAGCTGCTGGGGCAGGCCCAGCTGGGCGAACGTGGGGCCCGCCGGGGCGGGGGTGTCGGGAGTGCTCTGGACGTCGACGGTGTCGGACGTGGTCATGCGGGGGTGGGGACTCCGATACAGCTCGGGCGCGTCCCGTGGTGGTGCGCGGGCGCCACCCCTGCGACGGGGCCAGGCGTCCTCACTGGCGACCGCGGGCGTCGACGACGCGGCGATCTGCACGGATGCGCTCATGCCCGGACGGACCGTCCGGGAGGATGTCCGGCGAGTGCCGGCACACCCACGGTAACAGCGCCGCCCGGTCCGCCCTTCCGCACCGGGCGGTGGCCGTGATCACCCGCGGAGGGCGGCGTACCCCGGGCGGACGACGTCGTCGAGCAGCCGGGCCCGCTCGGCGTCGTCGGTGAACGCCGCGGCCAGCGCCCGCTCGGTGACCGTCTGGAGGTCGTCCCAGCCCCAGCCGTGGGCGGCGGCGACGTCGGTCAGCTCGCCGGTCACCGAGACACCGCTCATCAGCCGGTTGTCGGTGTTCACCGTGACCGCGAAGCCCAGCCGGTGCAGCCGGCCCACCGGGTGCCGCTCGAGCGAGGGGTAGGCGCCGGTCTGCACGTTCGACGACGGCGCGACCTCCAGCGGCACCTGCTCGTCGAGCACCCGCCGCGCCAGCGGGCCGAGCGGGCCCTCGATCGGCACCTCGTCGGCGATCCGCACGCCGTGGCCGAGCCGCTCGGCGCGGGCGCCGTCCAGCGCGGCCCGGATGCTGTCGACACCGGCCGCCTCGCCGGCGTGGACGGTGCGGTGCGCACCGGCGCGGTCGAGCAGCGCGATCGCCCCGGGGATCCGGTCCGGCGGGAAGCCGATCTCCGGCCCGGCCAGGTCGAACCCGACGACGCCGGCGTCCCGGTACCGGACGACGAGGCCGGCGACCTCCTCCCACCGGTCCTCCTGCCGCATGGCGCACAGCAGCGCGCCCACGGTGATCGGCGTCCCCGCCGCGGCCGCCTCGGCGCTGCCCGCGGCGAACCCGTCGAGGATCGCCTCCACGGCCTCCTCGATCGGGGTGCCGCCCGCGGTCACCAGCTCCGGCGCCATGCGGACCTCGGCGTACACGACGCCGTCGGCGGCGAGGTCGAGGGCGCACTCGCGGGCCACCCGGTGCACCGCCTCGGGCCGCTGCATCACCCCGACGGTGTGCGCGAACGTCTCCAGGTACCGCACCAGCGAGCCGGAGTCGGCGGCCTCGCGGAACCAGGTCCCCAGCGACTCCGCGTCGCGGGCGGGCAGGGCGCGGTAGCCCGCCTCGTCGGCGAGCTCGAGCACCGTCTGCGGACGCAGCCCGCCGTCGAGGTGGTCGTGCAGGAGGACCTTGGGCGCGCGGCGGACCGAGTCGGCGTCGAGTGGTGCGGGCACCGCCCGACGCTATCTCGTGCCGCGCTCCTGCCAGCGGAAGGTCAGGACGCACAGCGCCAGGCCGGCCGCGCACCACACGCCCAGCACCAGCGCCACCCGCCCGAGCTCCCACGACCCGGCCGGCTCCTGCGCGGCCAGGAAGTCCGGCAGGAACACCGACCGCAGGCCCTGGGCCATCCACTTGAGCGGGAACAGCGCGGCGACCGTCTGCATCCACGTCGGCACCTGGCTGAACTGGAAGAACACCCCGGAGATGAACTGCAGCACCAGCGCGATCGGGGTGACCATCGCCGAGGCCGAGCGGCCGTTCTTGGCCAGGCTGGAGACGGCGATGCCCAAGAGCGTGCACGCCGACGACCCGAGCGCGGTCACCCACAGGAAGGTGATCCAGTCGCTGCCCGACGGCAGCGCGACACCGTAGGCCAGCCGCCCGACCGCCAGCAGGATCAGCACGATCAGCACGGTGACCGCGAGGACCTGCACCACCTTGCCGACGAAGTAGGCGCTCTTCGGCATCGGGGTGCCCGACAGGTGCTTCAGCGTCCCGTCGGAGCGCTCGGTGGCGATGCTGATCGCCATGTTCTGCAGGCTCGCCCCGAGGATGCCCGCGGCGATGATCCCGGCCATGAAGTACTGGGTGAAGGTGACGCCGCCACCGAGGTCGTAGTCGAGGACCGCCCCGAAGACGACCAGCAGGATCACCGGGAACGCGAGGGTGAACACCACCGACTCGCGCTGCCGGAAGAACTCCTTGAGCTCCACCCCGGCGCGGGAGCGGTAGACGGCGGGCAGCGACGGCAGTGCCGTCCGGCCCTGGGCGACGGTTCCGGCGCTCACGCGCGGGCCTCCCCGATCATCTGCAGGTACACGTCCTCGAGGGTCGGGCGGGCCACCGCCAGGTCGGGCACCTCGCCGGGGAAGCGCGCGGCCAGCGCGGAGACGAACGCCGTCGGGGTCGCGGTGGCCTCGCTGCGCCGGACACCGTCCTCGGTCCAGCTGACCACCGCCGGCGCGTGCCCCCGGCCGCCCAGCTCCGACGGGACGGCGACCTCGGCCAGCCGCCCGCGCGCGATGACGCCGACCCGGTCGGCCAGCGCCTCGGCCTCGTCCAGGTAGTGGGTGGTGAGCAGCATCGTGGTGCCGAGGTCGCGCAGCGAGCGGATCAGCGACCAGAACTGCCGCCGCGCCTCGGGGTCGAAGCCGGTGGTCGGCTCGTCGAGGAACAGCAGCGCGGGACGGCCGACGATGCCGAGCGCGACGTCGAGCCGGCGGCGCTGGCCGCCCGACAGCGAGCGGCCGCGGGCGCGGGCCTTCTCGGTCAGCCCGACCAGCTCGAGGACCTCGTCGGGGTCGCGCGGGTCGGGGTAGTAGGACGCCTGCGCGCGCAGCAGCTCGCGGCAGGTCAGCTGGCTGTCCCCGGCGCCGGACTGCAGCACGATGCCCAGCTGCGCCTTCCACCGCCGCCCGCCCGAGGCCGGGTCGGTGCCGAGCACCCGCACCTCGCCGCCGTCGCGGTCGCGGAAGCCCTCGCAGATCTCGACCGTCGTCGTCTTGCCGGCGCCGTTGGGGCCGAGCAGGGCGAAGATCTCGCCGCGCCGGATGTCGAGGTCCAGGCCGTCGACGGCGGTGGCGCCGCCGTAGCGCTTCACCAGCCCGCGGACGGAGATCGCCGCGTCCGGGTCGAGGGGCTCCCCGGCGCGCGGGGCGGCGGCGGAGGTCGGTTCCGCGGACGTGCTGGTCACGAGGGTCCAGTGTGCTCCCCGGTTGCGGACCCGCGCCGACCGCCCCGGCCGCCGTGCACGCCCGCGGATCTGCACGGTGCGGATCCGCGGGCGTGCACGGGCCGGCTAGGCGGAGATGCGGTCGATCAGCAGGGGCAGCGGCTCGTCGCCGGTGTCGACGCCGACCGCGCCCTCCAGCGCCTCCAGCGCCCGCGGGATGCGCGCGGCGTCGTCGGTGTGCAGCTCGAGCAGCGGCTGGCCCTCGGTGACCCGCTCCCCCACCGTCGCCGTCCAGGTGACGCCGGCGGCGGCCGAGACCGGGTCCTCCTTGCGGGCGCGGCCGGCGCCCAACCGCCAGGCGGCGACGCCCAGCGCGTAGGCGTCCAGGCGGGTGAGCGTCCCGGTGGCCGGGGCGGTCACCACGTGCTTCTCCGCCGGCCGCGGCAGCGGCGCGTCGGGGTCGCCGCCCTGCGCCGCGATCATCCGCCGCCACACGTCCATCGCCCGGCCGTCGCGCAGCGCGTCGGCGGGGTCGACGTCGGGCCGCCCGGCACCGGTGAGCATCTCCCGCGCCAGGGCCAGGGTGAGCTCGACGACGTCGGCCGGGCCGCCGCCGGCGAGGACCTCCACCGACTCGGCGACCTCGACGGCGTTGCCCGCGGCACGACCCAGCGGCCGGTCCATCGCGGTCACCAGCGCCACGGTGTTCACCCCGGCCGCCTCGCCGAGGCCGACCATCGTGCGGGCCAGCTCGCGGGAGGACTCGGGGTCCTTCATGAACGCCCCCGAGCCGGTCTTGACGTCGAGCACCAGCGCGTCGGCGCCCTCGGCGATCTTCTTGCTCATGATCGAGCTGGCGATCAGCGGGATCGACTCGACCGTCGCGGTCACGTCGCGCAGCGCGTAGAGCTTCTTGTCCGCCGGCGCGAGGTCGTGCCCGGCGGCGCAGATGACCGCGCCCACCTCGGCGAGCTGCCGGAGGTAGGCCTCCTCGTGCACGTCGGCCCGCCAGCCGGGGATCGACTCGAGCTTGTCCAGCGTGCCGCCGGTGTGGCCCAGGCCCCGGCCCGACAGCTGCGGCACGGCCACCCCGCAGGCGGCGACCAGCGGCGCGAGCGGCAGGGTGGTCTTGTCGCCGACCCCGCCGGTGGAGTGCTTGTCCGCCGTCGGCCGGCCCAGCGAGGACAGGTCCTTGCGCTCACCGGAGTCGATCATCGCCTGCGTCCACACCGACAGCTCGTCGGCGGACATGCCCCGGAAGAACACCGCCATGAGCAGCGCGCTCATCTGCTCGTCGGGGATCGTGCCGTCGGTGTAGGCGCCGATCACCCAGCGGATCTGCTCGTCGGTGAGCCGGCCGCCGTCGCGCTTGGCGCGCAGCACGTCGATGGCGTCGAACGCGGCCATCAGCCCTGCCCCCGCTCCGCCGCGGCGACCAGGTCGTCGGGGCCGAAGGCGTCGGGCAGCACCTCGCGCATCGGCACGATGCCCAGCGACACCGTCTCGATGAGCATCTCGGCGCCGCCGTGCTCCCACAGCAGCTGCCGGCAGCGGCCGCACGGCATGAGCGGCTGCCCGTCCCCGCCGACGCAGGCCACCGCGACCAGCCGGCCGCCGCCGGTGCGGGCGAGGTCGCTGACCATCCCGCACTCGGCGCACAGGCCCAGGCCGTAGCTGGCGTTCTCGACGTTGCAGCCGGTGACCACCCGGCCGTCGTCGACCAGCCCGGCCACGCCCACGGGGAACCGCGAGTACGGCGCGTAGGCGTGCGTCATGGCCTCCCGGGCCGCGCCGCGCAGCGCGTCCCAGTCGACGTCCCCCATCTAGTTCTCCCCCCTCCGGTAGACCAGCCCGTCGGCCTTGGGCATCCGCAGCCGTTGGGACGCCAGCGACAGGACCAGCAGGGTGGTCAGGTGCGGGGTGAAGAAGACGATCCCCTCGGGCAGCCGGTCGATGGTCAGGAACCCGACCAGCGAGGCGACGGCGAAGACCCCGGCGATGCCGGCGACCAGCCACTTCCCGCGCCGGGCCTGCACGACCGCCAGGACGGCGAGGAGGACGGCGATGAGCAGCAGCAGGGCCACCACCGCGGTCTGGCTGCGCAGCTGCAGGGCGTCGGCGAACCCGAACAGGCCCGCCCCGGCCGCCAGCCCGCCGGGCCGCCAGTTGCCGAAGATCAGGGCGGCCAGGCCGATGAAGCCGCGGCCACCGGTCTGCCCCTCGCGGTAGATGCCCGCCACGAACACCAGGAAGACGCCACCCAGGCCGGCCAGCGCACCGGAGACGACCACGGCGAGGTACTTCAGCCGGTAGACCGGCACGCCCAGGGAGTCCGCGGCGGCCGGGTTCTCGCCGCACGAGCGCAGCCGCAGGCCGAAGGCCGTCCGCCACAGCAGCAGGTAGGAGGCCGGCACCAGCAGCACGGCGAGCAGGGTCAGCAGGCCCACGCCGCTGGTCAGCCCGCGCAGCAGGCCCGCCGCGTCGCTGACCAGGAACCAGTGCTGCCGTTCCAGGTCCCCGAGCAGGTCCGGTCCCGAGGACAGCACCGGCAGCGAGAAGGACGGCGGGTCACCGGCCAGGGACGGCGACTGCGTCGGGCCGCCGCCGGTCTCCTCGTTGAACAGCAGCTCGGACAGGAAGCGGACCACGCCCTCGGCGAGGATGTTGATCGCGACGCCGGAGACCACGTGGTCGACGCCGAACGTCACCGTGGCGATCGCGTGCAGCAGGCCGCCGGCCGCGCCGAAGACCACGCCGCCGATGACCGCGCCGGCCCAGCCCCACTGGTAGCCGGCCCAGCCCGCGCCCCAGGTGCCGAGGATCATCATCCCCTCGAGGCCGATGTTCACCACGCCCGCGCGCTCGGACCACAGCCCGCCCAGCGCCGCCAGTCCGATGGGGACGGCGAGCAGCAGCGCGGCCCGGAGCGTCGAGGACGAGGTGAGCTCCTGCTCGCCCGAGATCACCCGGACCAGCGAGAACAGCAGCCACAGGCCCACGAGCACCCACAGCACCCGCCGCGCCCGGCCACCGCCGGTCAGCAGGTCGGTCAGCGGGCCGCGGCTGGGCTGACCGGTACTGGTCGTCGCCGTGGTGCTCATGCTCGTGCTCCCTGCTGGTCCCCGGGCGCACCGGCGCGGACCTGCTGCCCGCCGTCCGGGGCGGGCGGCGGTGGCGTCGCGCCGTCCCCGCCGCCACCCGGTGCCGGACCGGCCGACGCGCCGGCCCGCTCGGCCGAGCGCAGCGCCAGCCGCCGCGCGATCTCGTTGGCGATGACGACGGCGAGCACGATCGTGCCCTGGATGATCGTGACGACCGAGGACGGGATGTCGGCGAACTGCAGGGGCAGTGCCGCCCGGTCGAGGAAGGCGAACAGCAGCGCGGCCAGCGCGATGCCCACCGGCGTGCTGCGGCCCAGCAGGGCGACGGCGATGCCGAGGAAGCCGAGGCCGGCGGTGAACTCGGTGCCGTAGTCGTACTGCGAACCGAGCAGGTCGGGCAGGCCGATCAGGCCGGCGATCGCGCCGGAGATCAGCATGGTCTTCACGACCATGCGCCGGGCGTCGACGCCGCTGGCGGTGGCCGCGGAGGGCGACAGGCCGGTGGCGCGCAGGTCGAACCCGAAGCGGGTGCGCTTGATCAGCACGGCGACCACGACCCCGACCACGATCGCGACCAGCAGGAAGCCGTAGAGACCGCTGCGCGGCGCGGCCAGGCCCAGCCCGGTGAGCAGCCCGTTGAGGCTCGGGAAGCGGCCGGACTCGGGGATCTCCGAGGTCGTGATGATCGAGGCACCCGGCGGGCTGCCCCGCAGCGGGCCGGTGAGCAGGAACGACGCCAGGCCCAGCGCGACGAAGTTCAGCATGATCGAGCTGATGACCTCGCTGACGCCGCGGGTCACCTTGAGCACGCCGACGATGCCGGCCCACAGCGCCCCGACCACCATCGCGACGACCACGACGAGCAGCACGTGCAGCGGGCCGGGCAGCACGACGGCCGCGCCGACCGCGGCGGCCAGGATGGTGGCCAGCCGGTACTGGCCCTCGACGCCGATGTTGAACAGGCCCATCCGGAACGCGACCGCGACGGCCAGCCCGGCGAGGAACAGCGGCACCGCCCGGTTGAGGATCACGACGATCGACTGCACCTGCTGCGACGGCGTGGTGCCGAGGTCGACCATCACCTGGAACGCCTCGAGCGGGTTCTGCCCGATGAGGGCGATGACCACCGCGGAGATGACCAGGGCGACCAGGACGGCGAGCACCGGGCCGAGCAGGGAGAGCCCCACCCGGCGGAGGAGGCCGTTCACGCCGCGCCCGCCGTGCGCGCGCCGGTCATGTGCCCGCCGAGCTCCTCGGGGGTCACCCGCCGCGGGTCGAGGGTGGCCACCAGCCGGCCGCGGAGCATGACGTGCAGCGTGTCCGACAGGCCGATGAGCTCGTCGAGGTCGGCGGAGATGAGCACGATCCCCAGTCCCTCCGCGCGGGCGTCCTTGAGCAGCTCCCAGATCACCGCCTGGGCGCCGACGTCGACGCCGCGGGTCGGGTGGGCGGCGATGAGCAGCCGCGGCGCGGCGCTCATCTCGCGCCCCACGATCAGCTTCTGCTGGTTGCCGCCGGAGAGGGCGACGGCCAGCGTGTCCGGACCGGGCGCGCGCACGTCGTACTCCCGCATGATCCGTGCGGTGTCGGCGCGGGCGCCGCGGCGGTCGATGAAGAACCCCTTCACGGCCGGCGGGCGGGTCTGGTGGCCGAGGATCCGGTTCTCCCAGAGCGGCGCGTCCAGCAGCATGCCCTGCCGGTGCCGGTCCTCGGGGATGAAGCCGACGCCGGCCTCCCGGCGGGCGCGGGTGCTCCAGCCCGTGACGTCCTCCGTCCCGAGGACGATCGACCCGGCGGCCGGCGTGCGCAGCCCCATGATCGCGTCGACGAGCTCGGCCTGGCCGTTGCCCTCGACGCCGGCGATGCCGACGACCTCGCCCTCCCGCACGGTGAGCGTGACGTCGTCCACCACGGGGCGGTGCCCCACGTCGCTGACCGTGACGCCGGTCAGCCGCAGCACGGGGGTCTCGCGGACGGTGGACTCGCGGGTCTCCGGGGTGGGCAGCTCGGCACCGACCATCATCTCGGCCAGCTGCTTGGCCGTCGTCGTCCTCGGGTCGGCCCGGCCGACCGTGGTGCCGCGCCGGATGACGGTGATCGAGTCGGCGACCCGGCGCACCTCGTCGAGCTTGTGCGAGATGAAGATGACCGTCAGGCCCTCGCGCTTGAGCTCGGCGAGGTTGGCGAACAGCTCGTCGACCTCCTGCGGCACGAGCACGGCGGTCGGCTCGTCGAGGATCAGGGTCCGCGCGTTGCGGTAGAGGACCTTGGCGATCTCGACGCGCTGCCGGTCGCCGACGCCGAGGTCCTCGACCAGCGCGTCGGGCCGCAGCCCGAGGGAGTAGCGGTCGGAGATGCCGGTGATGCGGCGGCGCGCCTCGGCGAGGTCCAGCCGGCCGCGCCGGGTGGGCTCGCTGCCGAGGACGACGTTCTCCAGGACGGTGAAGTTGTCGGCCAGCATGAAGTGCTGGTGGACCATGCCGATGCCCGCCGCGATGGCGTCGGCCGGGCTGCGGAAGGTCACCTCGCGGCCGTCGACGAGGACCTGGCCCTCGTCGGGGCGGTGCTCGCCGTAGAGGGTCTTCATCAGCGTCGACTTGCCGGCGCCGTTCTCGCCCACGATGGCGTGCACCTCGCCGCGGCGGACCCGCAGCTCGATGTCCCGGTTCGCCACCACGCCGGGGAAGCGCTTGGTGATCCCGCGCAGCTCGACGGCGAGGGGGCCCTCGCCCGCCGCCGGACTGTCTGCTGGCGAGTCCGCTGGTGCCATGCCGGCATCTCCTCGCTGTGGCCCGCCGGTGGGCGGGAGGTCACTTCGGACGGCGCCGGCGCGCGGGATCAGCCGCTGCGCCGGGCTTCGGGCCCGGGGGCCGGTGCGTATGGTGCCCTACTCCGCGGGCTCCGTCCGAGCCCGGGGCGACCCCGGCGCACCGCGGGCCCGGGCGTTTCCCGCCCGGGCCCGCGTCGCAGGGTGGATCAGTCGTGCGGGCAGGCCCGCACGAGGGTCACTCGATCGTCGTCGGGACCGTGATGGTGCCGTCGATGATCTGCTGCGCGTAGCCGTCGATGTCCTGCTGGATGTCGTCGATGTAGCCGCCCGACGTGGACAGGCCGACACCCTCGCCCTCCAGGTCGTAGCGGACGTCGGAGGCGCCCTCGACGGTGCCCTCGGCGAAGTCGTTGACGAACTGCTCCACCGCGTTGTCGACCCGCTTGAGCATCGAGGTCATGATCACGGCCTGCAGCGCCGGGTCGTCGACCGTCTGGTACTGGTCGGAGTCGACGCCGATGGCGCGCTTGCCGGAGGTGGCGGCGGCCTGGAAGACGCCGACGCCCGAGCCACCGGCCGCGTGGTAGACGATGTCGGCCCCGGCGTCGTACATGCCCTGGGCGACGATCTGGCCGCGGGCCGGGTCGTTGAAGCCGGTGAAGTCACCGGCCGGCGAGATGTACTGCCGGTCGATGATGATCTGCGGGTTGACCGCCTGGGCGCCGGCCACGTAGCCGGCCTCGAACTTCTCGATCAGCGGGCTCTCCACGCCGCCGACGAAGCCGATGTGGCCGCTCTCGCTCTTCAGCGCGGCGGCGACGCCGGCCAGGAAGGAGCCCTGCTCCTCGGCGAAGACGAGCCCGGTGACGTTGTCGCCCTTGGCGCCGTCCTCGTTGCTCCCGTCGACCTGCGCGAACGTGGTGTCGGGGAACTGCGGCGCGACCTCGGCGATGACGTCGTCGTAGTTGAAGCCGACGGCGACGACCGGGTTGAAGCCCTGCTCGGCCAGCTGGGTGAGCAGCTCGGCGCGGTTGGAGGCGTCGTCGTTGGGGCTGAGCTCCTGCAGCTCGCCGTCGAGGGCCTCGACGGCCGCCGACAGACCGGCGTAGGCGGAGTCGTTGAACGACCGGTCACCGCGGCCACCGGTGTCGTAGGCGAGGCCGACGCGCAGCTCCTCGGTGGCGGTGCCGCCGCCCCCGCCGCCGCCACCGGAGGCGGGCTCGTCACTCGCGCAGGCCGCCAGGGCCATGCTGCCGGCCAGCAGCAGCGCTGCGGCCTTCATCTTCCGCGCTCGGCGCAAGACGATCTCCTCTCTGGAGGGAGCTGCCCGCGAAGGACGCGGAGGGCGCTCCCGTGGGTCCTGGTCGCGGCCGCCCGCGGGCGGCCGCCCGGACGTGGACGACCCCGGCACGCTAACCGCGCTCTCCGGGCGGGCCGCCATCCCTGCGGCGGACCGAGACGGGATCGTTGTGAAGCGGCCCGCATCCGTGGCCCCCGCCACTGCGCGGGGTCACCGGAACGGGCCCCGCCGGGGCTAGCGTCCCCCCGTGCGGCGACGACGAGGTGCGCTCGCGGCGGTCCTGGCCGCGCTGGCCGTGCTGCTCGGGGGCACCACGGCGGCGGCCGCCCCGGACCCCGCGCGGCCCACCGTCGACCTCGCCGCCCCGACCCCGACCGCGCCGCCGCCCGGCGGCCCGCCGCAGGGCGAGGGCCCCGGCGGGGTCACCGTCGGCGGGGAGGGCCTGGACACCCGCGGCACGGTCGTCGTCGAAGGCGCGCCGCCGCTGCCGGCCGACGTCGTCGCGGCCGGGTGGCTGGTCGCCGACACCGGCACCGGCGACGTCCTGGCCGCCCGCGACCCGCACGGCCGCTACTACCCGGCGAGCACGCTCAAGACGCTGACGCTGCTCACCCTGGCGCACCGGCTGGACCCGGCGGCGGTGGTCGACGGCACCGTCGAGGACGAGGCGATGGAGGGCAGCAAGGTCGGGATCGTGGCCGGCGGCCACTACCCGGTCGGGCTGCTGTTCCAGGCGCTGGTGATGCAGTCGGGCAACGACGCGGCCAACGCGCTGGCCCGGGCGTTCGGCGGGACGGCGGCCACCGTCGACGCGATGAACGCCACCGCCCTGGAGATGGGCGCCTTCGACACGGTCGCGGGCACGCCGTCGGGCCTCGACGTCACCGGGCAGTCCTCCTCGCCCTACGACCTCGCGCTGTTCTTCCGGGCCCTGGTCGCCGACCCGGTCACCGCCGGGATCCTCCTGACGCCCACCGCGCAGATGCCCCCGGTCGAGGGCCGCTCGCCCGGCTACCAGATCCAGAACCAGAACCCGCTGGCCGGCTACCCGGGGAACCTGGGCGGCAAGACCGGCTTCACCGACGCCGCCCGGCACACCTTCGTCACGGCCGCCGAGCGCGACGGGCGGCGGCTGGTGGTCAGCGTCATGGGCACCGAGAACGTGCCGCGGCGCGCCGCCGACCAGGCCGCGCTGCTGCTCGACTGGGGCTTCACCGTGCCGCCGTCGCTGGGCGGGGTCGGCACGCTGGTCGACTCCGCGGCCGACGTCGTCCCTCCCGAGCCGACGACGACCGCCGCCCCCTCCGCCGCCGGGCCGGCCGAGGTCGCCGCCGGCCCGGCCGAGCCGGCTCCTCCCGCGGACGACGGCCCGCCCGTGCTGGGCGCGCTGGCGCTCGGCGCGGCGGCGGTCGCGGTGGTGACCGCGACCCTCATCGGCCGGCGGCGGGCGGTGCGCCGGGCTCCGCCGGGACCGGCGGGTCGGCAGGGTCCCCCGGGTCGGCGCGACCCTCGGGGTCCGCAGGGGCCGCCCGCTCCAGGGCCGGGAGGCTCGCCGTCCACGCCGCGGTGAAGAACGCGAAGCGGGCCACGAGGTTGATCCAGACGAGGATGCCGACGGCGCCGCCGAACGCCGACGAGGTGACGCTGCCGGAGATCAGCGACAGGTAGAGGCTGCCGGCCAGCTTCATCAGCTCGAACCCGGCCGCACCGAAGACCGCGCCGGGCAGCAGCAGCCGCAGCGGGTGCGACGTCGAGGGCACCACCCGCAGCAGCCACAGGAACACCAGCACGTCGCCGGTGAAGGCGAGCACGATGCCGAGCACGCTGCTGACGACGCCCCAGCCGGGCGCGTCCTCGACCCCGAAGACCGTCAGCACGCCGTTGGTGGCCTGGGTGGCGAAGCCGGTCAGCCCGATGCTGGCCAGGCCGGCCGCGCCGAGGGCGACCAGCGCGACGAGGTCGGCGAGGTTGTCCCGCCAGAACTCCGGCTCGTCGGCGTCGCCCTTCCAGATCCGCTCCATGCCGATGCGCAGCTTGTCCATCGCGCGCAGGCCGGCGTAGAGGAACCCGGCGACCCCGATCAGGCCGGTGAGGCCGGCCGCGCTGACGGCCGAGCGCAGCTCACGGACGATCTGCTCCCCGGTGGAGCCGGGGAACGTCTCGCGGATGGCGTCGTAGAGCTCCTGCTGCAGCAACGCGTCCCCGGAGAGGACCAGCGCGATGACCGACGCGACCAGCAGCAGGACCGGGAACAGCCCGAGGAACACGAAGTAGGTGACGCCGGCGGCCATGAGGTCGCCCTGGGTGCGGGTGTAGCGCCCCCCGGCGCGCGCCAGGTGGTCGAACCAGGGCCGGCGGCGGCGCTGCGCGTCGACGACGGCGGTGATCCGGGAGCCCAGGCCGGCGATGCGGGACCAGGGCGCGCGGACGACGTCGGCGGCGCGCGGCCGTCCGTCCCGGGGGGCACCCACCGGTCCGAGTCTGGTCCCCGGAGGCGGGTGCCGCGCGCGGGCCTAGAGCGGCGGGCCGGTGAGCGGGTACTCGCGGGCGACCGCCCAGGTGCCCTCGGGCGTCTGCTCGAACTCGGTGAACGCGGTGACGCGGAACTCCGCGGAGAGGTCGCCGAGGCCGCTGTAGGCCAGCTCGAGCATGTCGCGCGGGACGTCGTGGGCCACGGTCACGTGCGGGTGGTACGGGTAGGACAGCGACCGGGACAGGGGGCCGGACCGGACGTCGGTGGCCAGCAGCTCGCAGTTGCCGATGCCGCGGGCGACGGCGACGAACACCACCTCGGAGACCGGCGTGAACGTGCCGGTGCCCGACAGGTGCATGTCGAAGGGTGGGTGGGCCGCGGCGACGCGGACCAGGTGCTCGGTGATGGCCGCGCGGTCGGCGCAGGGCACCTCGGTGGGCGGCAGGAGGGTGACGTGCGGCGGCACGAAGCCCGCCTGCGGGTCGCCCACCTTGGCGCGCCAGTCGGTCAGCAGCTGCGCCCACGGCTCGGGGATCGGCACCAGGACCCCGACGACGGCGGTCTCCGGCGGCGCGTTCCGGCCGCGCGGGACGAAGGTGTCGTCGTTCACGACCCCGCCACCGGCGCGAGGAAGCCGACCCGCTCGTAGACCGTGCGGACGGTCTCCGCGGCCACCTCGCGCGCCCGGGCGGCACCGGCGGCCAGCAGCCGCTCGAGCTCGGCGCGGTCGTCGAGCAGCGCGTTCGTGCGGTCGCGGACCGGCGTCACGAACTCGGCGACGACCTCGGCGAGCTCCTTCTTGAGGTCCCCGTAGCCGCGGCCGGCGAAGCGCTCCTCCAGCTCCGCGACCGGGGTGCCCGACAGCGCGCTGTGGATGGTCAGCAGGTTGGTGACCCCCGGCTTGCCCACCGGGTCGGCCACGACCTCCCGGCCGGTGTCGGTGACCGCCGAGCGGATCTTCTTCGCCGTCACCTTCGGGTCGTCGAGCAGGAACACACAGCCGGCCGGCGGCAGGCTCTTGCTCATCTTCTTGTCCGGCGACTGCAGGTCCATGATCCGCGCGCCGCCGGCCGGGATGAGGGTCTCCGGCAGCGTGAAGGTCTCGCCGAAGCGGCCGTTGAAGCGGGTGGCCAGGTCCCGGGTCAGCTCCAGGTGCTGGCGCTGGTCCTCCCCCACCGGCACCTGGTCGGCCTGGTAGACGAGGATGTCGGCGGCCTGGAGCACCGGGTAGGTGAACAGCCCGACCGAGGCCGAGGCGGTGCCCTCCCGCTGGCTCTTGTCCTTGAACTGCGTCATCCGGCCGGCCTCGCCGAAGCCGGTGAGGCACTCGAGCACCCACGACAGCTGCAGGTGCTCGGGCACGTGGCTCTGCACGAACAGCGTGCTGCGCTCCGGGTCGACGCCGAGGGCCAGCAGCTGGGCGGCCGAGACCAGGGTGTTCCGGCGCAGCTCCGCGGGGTCCTGCGGCAGCGTGATCGCGTGCAGGTCGACGACGCAGTAGAAGGCCTCGGTCGTCTCCTGCAGCGCGACCCACTGGCGGAGCGCACCGAGGTGGTTGCCGAGGTGGAAGGAGCCCGCCGTCGGCTGGATGCCGGACAGGACACGGGGAAGAGGCACGACGGCCATCAAACCAGCCGGGCGCTAGGCGACCGGCGCGCCGGGGCGCACCGTGTCGGGGTCGGCGGCGGCGAGCACGTCGTCGAGCGCGGCGAGGAACAGGTCGTCCTCCTCGGGCGTGCCGACGGTCACCCGGATCCCCTCGCCGGCGAACGGCCGGGTGATGACGCCACGCGCCTCCAGCGCCGCGGCGGTCGCGGCGGAGGACTCCCCCAGCGGCAGCCACACGAAGTTGGCCTGGCTGTCGGGGACCTGCAGGCCGCGCCCGCGCAGGGCGGCGGTGAGCCGGTCGCGCTCGGCGACGACGGCGGCGACGCGGCTGCGGACCTCGTCCTCGCTGCCGAGCGCGGCGACGGCGGCGGCCTGGGCGAGCACCGAGACGCTGAACGGCACGTGCGTGCGGCGGACGGCGTCGGCGACGGCGGGGTCCTCCGCGACCAGGTAGCCGACCCGCAGTCCGGCCAGGCCCCAGGCCTTGGAGAAGGTGCGCAGCACCGCGACGTTCGGCCGCCCGCGCACGAGCTCGAGGCCGTCGGGGACCTCGGGGTCGGTGACGAACTCGCGGTAGGCCTCGTCGAGCACGACCAGCACCGTCCCGGGCACCCGGTCGAGGAAGCGCTCGAGCTCCGCCCGCCGGACCGCCGTGCCGGTGGGGTTGTTGGGGTTGCACACGAACAGCAGCCGGGTGTCGTCGTCCACCGCGGCGGCCAGCGCGTCGAGGTCGTGGGTGTCGGGGGCGCCGCCGGGGACCGAGGGCACCAGCGGCACCTGGAGGCTGCGCGCGCCGGCGACCTGCGCCAGCAGCGGGTACATCTCGAACGAGCGCCAGGCGAAGGCGATCGCCGTCCCGGGGTCGTTGAAGGACTGTGCGAGCTGCTGGCAGAGCATGACCGCGCCGCAGCCGGGGACCACCTGCGCCGAGTCGACGCCGTAGCGCTCCGCCAGCGCGGCGGTGAGGACGACGGCCCCGTTGTCGGGGTAGCGGTAGGTCTCCCCCGCCGTCTCCGCCAGCGCCCGGACGACGGCCGGCAGCGGCGGGAAGGGCACCTCGTTGCTGGCCAGCTTCACGGCGCGGTCGACGCCGAGCTCCCGCGCCAGATCGGCCGGGTTGCGGCCGGGCTTGTAGGCCGGCAGCGCCTGGACGGCCGGACGGACAGTGACCACGGGGCTCGACCTCCGCGCCCGCCCGGTGCTCCCGGGCGACGACTCCTAGGGTGGCCCCATGCGCGTTCTCGTCGCCGGTGGGGCCGGCTACATCGGCAGCGTAGTCACCGCCGCCCTCCTGCAGGGCGGCCACGAGGTCACCGTGCTCGACGACCTGTCGACCGGGCACGCCGACGCGGTGCCCGAGGGCGCCCGGTTCGTGCAGGCCACGCTGCAGGACTCGGCGCCGGTGCTGGCCGAGGTGCGGCCGGAGGCGGTGCTGCACTTCGCCGCGAAGAGCCTGGTCGGCGAGTCGCAGGTCAAGCCGGAGATCTACTGGGAGCACAACGTCGGCGGGTCGCTGGCGCTGCTCGAGGCGATGCGGGCGGCCGACTGCCGGCGGATCGTGTTCTCCTCCACCGCCGCCACCTACGGCGAGCCCGAGCAGGTGCCGATCCGCGAGGACGCGCAGACGAAGCCGACCAACACCTACGGCGCCACGAAGCTCGCCGTCGACGCGATGCTGACCTCGTACGCGACCGCCCACGACTTCGCCGCGGTGAGCCTGCGGTACTTCAACGTGGCCGGCGCCGCGTACGGCCTGGGCGAGCGGCACACCACCGAGACCCACCTCATCCCGATCGCGCTGCAGGTGGCGGCCGGGAAGCGCGAGGCGATGACCGTCTACGGCGAGGACTACCCGACGCCGGACGGCACCTGCATCCGCGACTACATCCACGTCTCCGACCTCGCCGACGCGCACCTGCTCGCGCTGACCGCCCCGGAGCCGGGCGAGCACCGGATCTACAACCTGGGCAACGGCACCGGGTTCTCCGTGCAGCAGGTGGTCGACGCCGTCCGCGAGGTCACCGGCCACCCGGTGCCGGTGCAGGTGGGCGACCGGCGGGCCGGCGACCCGGCGCAGCTGGTGGCCTCCAGCGACCGCATCCGCGCGGACCTGGGCTGGACGCCGCGGCACACGGACCTGACCGGCATCGTGCGCGACGCGTGGGAGGTCGCGCAGAAGCGCGGCTGACCGGGTCTCAGCCGGCCGGGGTGTCCTCCCCGGCCGGCGCGACGTCGGGCGCCCGGGTGACCGACAGCCGGGCGATCCGCCGCCCGTCGAGCTCGAGGACGGTGAGCGTGCGGTCCTCGACCTCGACGGCGTCACCGACGTCCGGCAGCCGGCCGAGCTCGGCCAGCACGTACCCGGCGACCGTCTCGTACGGGCCCTCGGGCAGCCGCAGGCCGGTGACCTGCGCGAAGTCGTCGAGGTTGAGCAGCCCGTCGACGTCGTGCGGCCCGCCGGGCTCCTCGCCGTCCTCGGCGGTGACCTCCTCGTCGTACTCGTCGTAGATCTCCCCGATGACCTCCTCGATGAGGTCCTCGAGCGTGACGATCCCGTCGGTGCCGCCGTACTCGTCGACGACGATCGCCAGGTGCTGGTTCTCCCGGCGCATCTCCGACAGCGCCGTCAGCACGCCCGCGGTGCCGGGTAGCCGCTTCACCTCGCGGGCGAGGTCGCCCACGGTCGCCGCGCGCCCGGCGGGGTGCGTGGGCAGCAGCAGGTCCCGGACGTGCACGAAGCCGACGACGTCGTCCTGGTCGCGGCCGGTGACCGGGTAGCGCGACCAGCCGGACTCGGCGACCTGCCGGGCGGCGCGGCTGACCGTCGTCGACGCGTCCAGGAACTCGACCTCGGTGCGCGGGGTCATGACCTCGCGCACCTCGCGGTCGCCGGCGCGGAAGACCTCGTCGATGAGCCGCCGCTCGTCGCTGGACAGCGACTCGTGCGCGGCGACGAGGTCCCGCAGCTCCTCCTGGCTGATCGCCTCGCCGCTGGCCTTCGGGTCGCCGCCGAGCAGCCGGACCAGCACGTTCGTCGACGCCGACAGCAGCCAGATGACCGGGCGGGAGAGCCGGGCGATGGTGTTGAGCGGCCGGGCGACGAGCAGCGAGAAGCCCTCGGCGCGCTGCAGCGCGAGCCGCTTGGGGGTCAGCTCCCCCACGACCAGCGACACGTAGCTGATGGCGACGGTGACCAGCACGAGGGCCAGCGGGTCGGCGACGCGCTCCCCGAGGCCGCGGCGGACCAGCCAGTCGCTGAAGGGCTCGGCCAGGGTGCTGGCGCCGAAGGCGGCGGACAGGAAGCCGGCGAGGGTGACGCCGACCTGGACGGCGGCGAGGAACCGGTTGGGGTCGCCGAGCAGCCGGGCCAGCGCGCGGCCGCGGCGGCCCCGCTCGGACAGCACCCGGACCTGGGCCTCGCGCAGGGACACCAGGGCGATCTCCGCGCCGGCGAACACGCCGCCGATCAGCACGAAGACGACGACCATGACGATGTCGAGCCAGACGTCGCTCACCGGCGGCGTGCTCCTCGCGTCTCGGGGTGGTGGTCCGTCCATGCTGCCCGGAGGGGGACCCGGAGCCCACCGCGCCTCCCGGAGACGTCCCCCACGACTCGTGATGTGACGTCGGTCACGTCACCCTCCCGGGTGACCTCCGGCTACGGCTACTCTCCACGAAGTCACAGAAAGCGACTTGTCGACTTCAAGAGGTAATCACCCCGTGCGCCACCGGTCTTCCCCGCCGTCCGCCCGCCACGCCGCGCCGGTGGCACCCCAGCGCCCGCCACGGCGCCGCGGCCGCGCCCGCCGCCTGCTGCCGGTCCTGCTGGTCGTCCTTGTCGTGGGCGGCACCGCGCTGCTCGTGCCGCTGATGGCCGCCGGCCGGGGCGCGCTGTCGGCGGCGGAATCCGCGGCGACCTCCGCGGCGGACGCCGTGGAGGACGGCGGGGAGGGCCGCGCCGAGCGCACCGGCGTCGTCACGATGGGCGTCGACGGAGCCCCGACCACCGCACCGGGGACGACGCCCGGCGCGCCGGGCTCGTCGGCTGCGGGCTCGTCGGCTCCGGGCTCGTCGGCTGCGGGCTCCTCCGCCCCGGGCTCCTCCGCCCCGGGCTCCTCGGCTGCGGGCTCCTCCGCTCCGGGGACCTCGTCATCGGCGGGGCGCCCGACCGCCGCCGGCTCGTCGTCGTCCTCGTCGTCGTCCTCGTCGTCCTCGGCGTCCTCGTCCTCGGCGGTGCCCGGGTCGTCGGCCCCGGCGCCGGGTGGGTCCTCGTCCGCGGGGTCCTCGTCGGCCGGCTCGTCGTCGGCCGGCTCGTCGTCGGCCGACTCGTCGTCCGCGTCGGCGGCGGCGCCGGACACGCGGACGCCGACCCCGTCGTCGGAGCCCGCGCCGGCGCCGGTGGCGCGGGCCGCCGCCCCGGCCGACCCCTCCGCGGAGGCCGCGGTGCTGGCCCTGGTCAACCAGGAGCGCGCCGCCGCGGGGTGTGCGCCCGTGGTCGCGGACGCGGCGCTGGCCGCCGTCGCCCGGGCGCACAGCGCGGACATGCGCGACCGCGGCTACTTCTCGCACGACACCCCCGAGGGGCTCGACCCCTTCGACCGGGCCCGGGCCGCGGGCGTCGGCTACGCGCGGGCGGAGAACATCGCCCAGGGGCAGCCCGACCCGGCCGCGGTGATGGCGGCGTGGATGGACAGCCCGGGCCACCGGGCGAACGTCCTCAACTGCTCGCTGACGAAGCTGGGCGTGGGCGTGGCCGAGGGCTCCGGCGGCCCCTGGTGGACCCAGCTCTTCGGCGCCTGAGCGCTCAGGACGACGGACACACGCCGGGCGCCCCCTCGCCGGGACCGAGGGGGCGCTCAGCGTGTGTTCGTCCCGGCCAGCCGCCGGGCCCGGAGCGCGTGCACCCGCGCCACGAGCAGGTCCGGTCGTCGGAGGTCGTCGACGGTCACGTGCAGGACGATCCACCCCGCGGCGTTGAGGCGGTTGAGCCGGCGGCGGTCGTCGAGGAACGTCCGGCGCTCGGCGTGCCACAGCCCGTCGTACTCGACGGCCAGTCGCAGCTCCGGGTACGCGAAGTCGACCCGCGCGACGAACCCGGCGTCGTCGAAGACGCGGTGCTGGGCCACCGGCGGCACGCCGGCCCGGTGCAGGAGGAGTCGCAGGCGGGTCTCCTGCGGTGACTCGGCCAGGCCGTCCGCGAGCTGTGCGACCAGCCGGGCCTGCGCACTCCCCCGGCATACGGGGAGCGCCGCCGCGGCCACGCGGACGCCCTCCAGGTCCGCCACGCCCGCCCGCACCAGGCGGTCCAGCAGGACGACCGCCTCGTCCCGGTCGCCGAAGCGGGCGAGGTCGACCGCGGTGTCCACGCGTGGGAGACAGTGCCACGCCCCGCGCTGCACCAGTCGCTGCCCGACGAGCAGGCTGCGCACCCGGACCCCGGCACCGGCGTTCCACCGCCGGTCACCGGGCAGCACGACCTCGACCGGGTCGTCGGGACCGGCGACGTCGGGCACGCCCCACAGGACGGCGGCACTGCGACCGCAGAAGCCCGCGCCCGCGGGCAGCGTCAGCCCGATCGCGCTGACCAGCAGCCGGTGGGTGACGGGGAGCGAGGCGTCCGCGTACACGTCCCGCCTGAGCCGGACCCAGGCGGAGCTCCGCAGCTGCTTGGGCGTCAGGAACCCCTGCCGCACGACGGCACTGCCACGGAACACACGCCCTCGCAGATGGGGCGGACGCGAGGGCGGGGTGGGCACGAGCCGACCCTGCCGGTCCCGGGACCCGCGGACCGGCTGTCCACAGGCCGAGAACACGCCAGTGGCCCCCTCGGACGTGCCGAGGGGGCCACTGGCGTGTTCTCGTCGCCTCAGCGGGCGACGCCGGAGCGACTACGTCAGGCCATGGCCTTCTGCAGGTTGCCGTCGATGGCCGCCAGGAAGTCCTGGGTGTTCAGCCACGGCTGCTCCTTGCTGATCAGCAGCGCGAGGTCCTTGGTCATCTGGCCGCCCTCGACGGTGTCGATGCAGACCTTCTCCAGGGTCTCGGCGAACCGGGTGACCTCGGGGGTGCCGTCGAGCTTGCCGCGGTGGGCGAGGCCCCGGGTCCAGGCGAAGATCGACGCGATCGGGTTGGTCGAGGTCTGCTCCCCGCGCTGGTGGGCGCGGAAGTGACGGGTGACCGTGCCGTGCGCGGCCTCGGCCTCGACGGTGCGGCCGTCGGGGCTCATGAGCACCGAGGTCATGAGGCCCAGCGAGCCGAAGCCCTGGGCGACGGTGTCGGACTGCACGTCGCCGTCGTAGTTCTTGCACGCCCAGACGTAACCGCCCTCCCACTTGAGGGACGCGGCGACCATGTCGTCGATGAGCCGGTGCTCGTAGGTGATGCCGGCCTGCTCGAACTGGTCCTTGAACTCGGCCTCGAAGACCTCCTGGAACAGGTCCTTGAACCGGCCGTCGTAGGCCTTGAGGATCGTGTTCTTGGTGGAGAGGTAGACCGGGTAGCCGCGCTGCAGGCCGTAGCTCATCGAGGCCCGCGCGAAGTCGCGGATCGACTCGTCGAGGTTGTACATGGCCAGGGCCACGCCGGCGCCGGGCGCCTGGAAGACCTCGTGCTCGATCGGCGCGGAGCCGTCCTTCGGCGTGAAGGTGACGGTCAGCGTCCCCTCGCCGGGGAAGCGGAAGTCGGTGGCGCGGTACTGGTCACCGAAGGCGTGACGGCCGACGACGATCGGCTTGGTCCAGCCGGGCACCAGCCGCGGCACGTTCGAGATGACGATCGGCTCGCGGAAGATGACGCCGCCGAGGATGTTGCGGATCGTCCCGTTCGGGGACCGCCACATCTTCTTGAGGCCGAACTCCTCGACCCGCGCCTCGTCCGGGGTGATGGTGGCGCACTTGACGCCCACGCCGTGCTTCTTGATCGCGTTGGCGGAGTCGACGGTGACCTGGTCGTCGGTGGCGTCGCGGTGCTCGATGCCCAGGTCGTAGTACTCCAGGTTGACGTCGAGGTACGGCAGGATCAGCTGGTCCTTGATGAACTTCCAGATGATCCGGGTCATCTCGTCGCCGTCGAGTTCGACGACGGTGCCCTCGACCTTGATCTTGCTCACGTCAGACATTCCCTCTCTGCAGCCCCGGCCCGTCGGGCCGGGAGTCGGTCAGGTCGCGGTGCAGTCGCTCTACAGCTCCGCGACGTCGGCCTGCTTGGCGCGCACGGCCTCGGCCGCCTCGCGCAGCCCGGCCAGCTCGCTCTCGGTGAGGTCCCCCTCGACCACCCGGCGCACACCCTGGCGCCCGATCTCGGCCTCGACGCCGAGGTACACACCGGAGATGCCGTACTCGCCGTCGACCCACGCGCACACCGGCATGACGGCACCCGAGTCCTCGATGACCGCGCGGGCCATGCGGGCCGCGGCAGCCGACGGCGCGTAGTACGCCGACCCGGTCTTCAGCAGCGCGACCACCTCGGCGCCGCCGTTGCGGGTGCGCTGCACCAGGTGCTCGATGCGGTCCGCGGCCAGGACGTCGGCCAGCGGCTTGCCGTCGACGGTGCAGCGCGAGGGCACCGGCACCATCGTGTCGCCGTGCGAGCCGAGGGTCAGGGTGCGCACCGAGGACACCGGGACGCCCAGCTCCTCGGCGACGTTGTTGGTGAACCGGGCGGTGTCGAGCATCCCGGCCTGGCCCATGACCCGCTCCCTCGGGAAGCCGGTGGCCAGCTGCGCCAGGGCGGTCATCTCGTCCAGCGGGTTGGACACCACGATGACGACGGCGTCCGGCGAGGTCCGCGCGACGTTCTCGGCCACCTCGCGGACGATCTTCGCGTTGGTCTCGATGAGGTCCATCCGGCTCATGCCGGGCTTCCGCGGCAGGCCGGCGGTGATCACGACGACGTCGGACCCCTCGGTGCCCTCGTACGAGCCCCCGCCGACGCCGACGACCCGCGTCTCGAAGCCCTCGATGGGGCGTGACTGGTTGATGTCGAGGGCCAGGCCCTCGGGCTTGCCCTCGACGATGTCGGTGAGGACGACGGTCTCGAAGACGTCGTACTCCGCGAGCCGGAGGGCGGTGGTGGAGCCGTAGAAGCCGGCACCGACGACGGTGACCTTGCCGTTCCTGGGCTGCTCTGCCATGGGCGTCAACCTAGACCCGGGACCCCGGTCGCCGCGCCCGCGGGCCGCCGCGCTCAACTGCCCGGGACGACGAGGGTCAGCGCCGACAGCGCGACCCCCGTCCCGGCCATCAGGACGACGTCGACCGGCCGGCTGCGGACGGCGAGGAAGCCGACCCGGCGGACGGGGAGGACCAGCCGCAGCACGGCCGCGCCCACGAGCGCCAGCCCGACCACCAGCAGGCCGCGCCGCCAGTGCTCCAGCGCCACCATCCCGAGCCCCACCGCGACCACGACCAGCACCGCGAACAGCGGCAGCTGGCGCAGCAGCCCGGCCAGGAACGGCCGGCGCAGGTGGAGCGGCGGGCGCGTCATCGGGCGGTGAGCACCTCGTCCGCGGCGGCCCGCTCGGCGGCCAGCACCACGTTCTGCAGCAGCATCGCCCGGGTCATCGGCCCGACCCCGCCGGGGTTGGGCGCCACGTGCCCGGCCACCTCGACGACGTCCTTCGCGACGTCGCCGGCGATCTTCCCGTCGACCCGGCTGACGCCGACGTCGAGCACCGCGGCGCCCGGCTTGACGACGTCGGCCGTGACCAGGCCGGGCACGCCCGCGGCGGCGACGACGACGTCCGCGGCGCGCAGGTGGGCGGCCAGGTCCCGGGTGCCGGTGTGGCAGAGGGTCACCGTGGCGTTCTCGGTGCGCCGGGTGAGCAGCAGCCCGAGCGGGCGGCCGACGGTGATCCCGCGCCCGACGACGACGACCTCCGCACCGGCCACCGGGACGTCGTACCGGCGCAGCAGCTCGACGATGCCGACCGGCGTGCACGGCAGCGGCCCGTCGACGCCCAGCACCAGCCGGCCGAGGTTGACCGGGTGCAGCCCGTCGGCGTCCTTGGCCGGGTCCATCGCCTCGAGGACGGCGTACTCGTCGACCTGGCGGGGCAGCGGCAGCTGGACGATGTAGCCGGTGCACGCGGGGTCGGCGTTGAGCTCCTCGACGACGGCGAGGACGTCGGCGAGCGTGGCGGTGGCCGGCAGCTCGCGCTGGATGCTGGCGATGCCGACCTGCGCGCAGTCGGAGTGCTTGGCGTTGACGTACCAGCGGCTGCCCGGGTCGTCGCCGACCAGCACCGTGCCCAGGCCCGGACGGTGACCGGCCGCCGTCAGGGCCGCGACGCGGGCGGTGAGCTCCTGCCGGATGGTGGCTGCGGTCGCCTTGCCGTCGAGGATCGTCGCGGGCACCCCGACAGTGTGCCGGAGGCGCCCCCGGGGCGACCCGCGCGGCCCTACCCTCGCGGGGAGCCCCCGCGATCGAGGAGAGCCGATGACCGAGCGCGACCCGTCCACCCAGCAGCTCGGCGCCGACTGGCGGGAGCAGACCACGCCCGGTCTGGCGCCCGTGACCGGCGCCTCCGCGGTGGGCCCCGGCGCGTACGGCCAGGCGGGCCCGAACCCGTACACGACGCCCAGCTACTCCACCCGGCCGGTGCCGGTGCGCGGGCCGGACTCGCTCGGCGGGCTGCTCCTCATCCTGGCCGGCGTCGCCGCCGCGGTGAGCCTGCCGCTGCGCTGGCTGGCGCGGCGCGACGACACCGGCTGGAGCCTCGTCCGCCGCGGCTTCGACGAGGCCGGCGGCGGCTTCGGCGCCCTGGTGGACTCCGGCTTCTGGCAGCCGCTCGCCGTCGTCCTGGGCGGTGGCGTGCTGTTCCTGCTCGGCGTCCTGCTGTGGCTGCCCGCGCGGACGCACCGGACCCTCGGCGTCCTCGCGCTGTTCGTCAGCGCGCTGGCGATCGCCGCGGTGCTCGTGCCGTTCGCCGCGGAGGACTGGGACCCGTCGGCCTTCGGCATCGGCTTCTGGTTCGCCTGCGCCGTCGGCGTCCTCGGCCTGCTCGGCGCGCTCAAGGCGATGCTCACCGGCCCCCGCTACCGCTGACTCCGGCCGTGCACGTCCACGGAGGTGCGCGGGGCACCTCCGCGGAGGTGCGCGGGCTCAGCCCTCGACGAGGGCGCCGTGGGCGCGGGCGACCTGCACCGCCTGCACGAGGTCGACCCGGACGCCGGTGAGGTCCAGGCCCCGCCACGGCCAGGCCTCGGTGGCCGCGCCGCGCAGGTCGGTGCCGCGCAGCCTGGCGCCCTGCAGGCGGGCGCGGCCGAGGTCGGCGCCGGTGAGGTCGCACTCGCGCAGGTCGGCGTCGGTGAGGTCGGCCTCGCGGAACCGCTGACCGGACAGGTCGCTGCCGGACAGGTCGACGCCGCGCAGCGACGTCCAGCTCCAGTCGGAGTCGGTGCTGGTCAGCGGCCGGACGACGGCGCCGGGGAACTGCGAGCCGGTGAGCTTGCAGCCCTCCCAGACGGCGTCGATCAGCCGGGCGCGGTCGAACCGGCAGGACAGGAACGCGCTGCCGCGGTGCCGCGAGCCGCTCATCCGCACGCCGGTGAGGACGCAGGAGTCGAACACGCAGCGGCGGGTCACCAGCTCGGTGAGGTCGGCGTCGTCGAACCGGCAGCGGGTGAAGGTGACGCTCTCGAGCTCGGCGCCCCACCAGTCGACGCGGGCGAGGTCGGCGTCCTCGAGCTCCTCCCCCGGTTCCGGCGGACCGACGTGGGGGCGGCCCCTCAATGCGCGAAGTGGCGGGTGCCGGTCAGGTACAGCGGGACGCCGGCCGCGCGCGCCGCGGCGACGACCTCCTCGTCCCGCACCGACCCGCCCGGCTGCACCACCGCGCGCACCCCGGCGTCGAGCAGCACCTGCAGACCGTCGGCGAAGGGGAAGAACGCGTCGGAGGCGGCCACCGACCCCGCGGCCCGCTCCCCCGCCCGCGTGACCGCCAGCCGCGCCGAGTCCACCCGGTTCACCTGGCCCATGCCGACGCCGACGGTCGCCCTGTCGTGGGCGAGCAGGATCGCGTTGCTCTTCACCGCGCGGACCGAGCGCCACGCGAACACGAGGTCGTCGAGGCCGGCGGCGTCCAGCGGCTCCCCGCAGGCCAGCGTCCAGGTGGTCGGGTCGTCGCCGGCGGCGTCGATGCGGTCGGCGCTCTGCAGCAGCAGCCCGCCGCCGACCGGCCGCAGCTCGACCGGGGGCCGGCCGGCCTCGGGCAGCCGCAGCAACCGGATGTTCTTCTTCGCCGTCAGCACCTCGACGGCGTCCGCGGTGAACGACGGCGCGACGACGACCTCGGTGAACACGCCGGCCACCTGCTCGGCCATCGCCAGGTCGACCTCGCGGTTCGCCGCGATGACGCCGCCGAACGCCGAGACCGGGTCGCAGGCGTGCGCCTTGCGGTGGGCGGCGGCGACGTCCGGGCCGACGGCGATCCCGCACGGGTTGGCGTGCTTGACGATCGCCACGCACGGATCGCGGTGGTCGTGCGCGGCCCGCCACGCGGCGTCGGTGTCGACGTAGTTGTTGTAGGACATCTGCTTGCCGTGCAACTGCTCGGCGTGCGCGATCCCCCCCGTCCCGGCGCCCGGCTCGCCGCTGCGGTACAGCGCCGCCCGCTGGTGCGGGTTCTCGCCGTAGCGCAGCACGTCGGCGCGCTCCCAGGACGCCCCGACCCAGGACGGGAAGCCCGACTCGTCGTCGGGGGCCAGCACGTTGCCCATCCACGAGGCGACGGCGATGTCGTAGGTGGCGGTGTGCCGGAAGGCGGCCGCGGCCAGCAGCTGCCGCTCCGGGAGGGTGAACCCGCCGGCGGCCACGGCGGCGAGGACGTCGCCGTACCGGGCGGGGTCGACGACGACGGCGACCGACGGGTGGTTCTTCGCGGCCGCACGCACCATCGCCGGGCCGCCGATGTCGATCTGCTCGACGCACTCGTCCGGCGTCGCGCCCGACGCCACCGTCTCGGTGAACGGGTAGAGGTTCACGACGACGAGGTCGAAGGCGGCGATGCCGAGCTCCTCGAGCTGCGCGACGTGCTCGGGCTTCCGCCGGTCGGCGAGGATGCCGGCGTGCACCGCCGGGTGCAGCGTCTTGACCCGCCCGTCGAGGCACTCGGGGAAGCCGGTGACCTGCTCGACCGGGGTGACCGCGATCCCGGCGTCGGCGATCCGCCGCGCGGTGGCCCCGGTGCTCACCAGCTCCACGCCGGCGTCGGCCAGGCCGCGGGCGAGCTCCTCGATCCCGGTCTTGTGGTACACGCCCAGCAGGGCACGGCGCACCGGGGTCCGGCTCTCGGTCATCGCGCGCTCTCCTCCGTCGTCCCGGTGACGAGTCGCGCCACCGTCTCCACCAGGAGCGTCCGCTCCACGGCCTTGATCCGTTCGTGCAGGCGGTCCTCGTCGTCGCCCGGCAGCACCGGCACCTCGCGCTGGGCGAGCACCGGGCCGGTGTCGACGCCGGCGTCGACCAGGTGCACCGTGCTGCCGGTGACGTCCACGCCGGCGGCCAGCGCGTCGCGGACGGCGTGCGCGCCCGGGAACGCCGGCAGCAGCGCGGGGTGGGTGTTGACCAGCCGGCCCTCGTAGCGGGCCAGGACGGCGGGGCCGACGATCTTCATGAACCCGGCGGACACCACCAGGTGGGGCTCGTGCGCGGCGATCGCGGCGGCCAGCGCGCGGTCCCAGGCGGCCCGGTCGGGGAAGTCGCGCAGCGCCACGGCGAAGGTCGGCAGGCCGCGGCGGCGGGCGTGCTCCAGCCCGGCGGCGTCGCGGTCGGCGCCGACGGCGACCACCTCGGCCGGGTAGCCGGGGTCGTCGGCGGCCTCGAGCAGCGCGGCGCACAGCGATCCGGTGCCCGAGATCAGCACGACGACCCGCGCCCGCGGGGAGGACTCGGGGCCGGGCACGTCCGCGACCCTATCGACGGCGCCGGGGCCCTCAGCCGAGGGACCGCCAGCGCGCGGTGGCCGCCCCGACCGCCGCGGCGACGCCGGCCTGCAGCGCGACGGCGAGCGCGGTGGTCACCGGCGGCGCGCCGACGTCGGCGAGCGCGCCGTCGCCCAGCGAGCCGCCGGCCACCGCCGCGAGGACGCCCACGGCCAGCCCCAGGACGGCGCCGGCCAGCACGCCCCACAGGCCGGCGACCACCGAGCCGCCGTCGTCGTCGGTCATGCGGCGGCCCAGCGCCACGCCGGTGACCAGGCCGGCCAGCGCCGGGACCGCCTGCGAGACGAACGCCAGCAGCGGCACGGCCTGGGTGTCGGGCAGCGCGGCCAGCAGCGGGAACGCCGGCACCGGCCCGAGGCTGATGCCGTGGACCGAGACGACGGTGCCGGCGCCGACGGCGAACCCGGGCCCGGCCGCCACGCCGAGCGCGGCCGCGGCGGCGTTGGGCAGCAGCAGCGCGCCGAGCGCCAGCGTGCCCACCGCGCCCGCGCCCGAGCCGCCGAGGGCACCCGCGACCGCGGCATAGCCGGCGGCGTCCGAGGCCAGCGCGACGGCGACGACGGCGAGGCCCAGCGCGCCCGCGGCGAGCAGCCCGGCGAGGACGGCGGGCAGCAGCGGCCGCACCGGCCCGGGCAGGCGGTCGAGGACGCCGTCGAGCAGGTCGCCCTCGCGCAGCACGCCCCAGCCGACGGCGACCGCGGCGAGGACGGCGGCGCCGACGCCGCAGCGCAGCAGGTCGGTGCGGGCGCCGGGCCCGTCGACGGCGAGCCCGAGCAGGACCGCCAGCAGCGCGTGCACCGCGACCGCGGTCGCCACGACGCCGGCGGCGGCGCGCGCACCGGCGGGTCCGGTGACGCGCACCACGCCCCGCCCGGCACGGTCCAGCCCCCAGGCGACGGCGAGGGTGAGCAGCAGCGGCGCGAGGACCAGCGGCCCGGACGGCAGGTCGAGCCCGCCGCCGTTGGCCAGCAGCCACAGCCGGCCGCCGACGCGGGCCGCGCTCGGGACCGACAGCCCGCCGGCCGGGTCGAGGGTCTCGACGACGACGACCGCGAGGCCCAGGCCGAGCAGCCCGAGCAGCGAGACCGCGGCGGTGGCGGCGGCGGTCAGCGCGGCCGGGTACCAGGGCCGCCCGGCACCGGGGCCGCGCTGTCCCGGCAGGGGCAGGCGCGCCAGCAGGGAGACCACGTCCCCACTCTCGCAAGCGTGCCCGCCGTCTGTCCGCCGCACGCGCCGGGACGGGGGTGGAACGCCGACGAGGGCCGGCGGCAGGTGCCGCCGGCCCTCGTCGGGACGGGTGCGCCCCTGACGGGGCGCAGTCGGGTCAGGGCTGGCCGTGACCCGAGGCGGAGGAGCCGCCGTGCTGCCCGGAGGGGTGCTGCCCGGGGTCGGTGGCCGGCGACGGGGTGTACGGCTGCCCGTGGCCCGGCTGGACCTGCGCCCCCGGCTGGCCCCACGGCTGCGCCGGCCGGCCGCCGTACGGGGCGGGCTGGCCGTACGGGCCCGGGGCGCCGTACTGGCCCGGCGCCGCGGGCGGGCCGGCGGAGGCGCCCTGGCCGACGCCGAAGTCCGGCGCCTGCTGGTTGGCCCACTGCGCGGCACCGGCGAACGCGCCGGGCAGCGCCGGCTCGGTGCGCATCTCCGGCAGCAGCCGCAGGAACGCGAACACCGCGACCGCGACGGTGACCAGGAGACCGAGCAGCGCGAAGACCGAGAAGCCGGCGTCGAAGGTCTGGATCCAGGCGACGAGGGTGAGCAGCGCGGCCAGCCCGGCCAGGCCCACGGTGATCCAGCTGCGCGGGAAGCCCAGGTCCAGCTGCACGAACGCCGGCAGCAGCGCCCACACGGCGGCCAGGAGCAGCAGCACGAAGCTGAAGGTCACCAGGCCGCTGACCTCGAAGCCGGAGAAGCTGTAGCTGATCTCCGGGACGTCGAACCCGGGGACGTCGAAGCCGAAGTCGTCGCTGCTGGAGAACGTCGCCCACGGCAGCAGCGCGAGGACCAGGTAGACCAGCGCACCGGCGGCGACGACGTAGTCGGCCATCTTCAGGCGCTTGAGGTCGAAGCCCGCACCGGCCGGGCGCGGGGCCTGGCCGTACGGCGACGGGGCGCCGGGAGGCGGCTGCTGGCCGTACGGCTGCCCGTAGGGCTGCTGTACACCGTGGGGCTGCTGGCCGTAGGGCGGCTGCTGCCCGTACGGGGCCTGCTGGCCGTAGGTCGGCTGCCCCGGCGGAGCGAAGGGGGGCGGTGGCTGCTGGCCGTACCTCGGCTGCCCGTACGGGGCCTGCTGGCCGTACCCCGGCTGGCCGCCCGGTCCCGGCTGCCCGGGCATCCCGGGCTGCTGAGGCGGCTGACTGGACGTCATCGTTCGACTCTCCCTCGTCACATCGGTACGGCGTCGCGGATGCTCTCCCCCGCCGTGAACGGGCTGCAACCTCGCCACGCTCGCCCCTCACCACGAGGGGCGAGATCGTGACCACCCCGCAACCCGTCCCCGGGAAGCGGAACTGCCCCGGCTCCTGGGGAGGGGCCGGGGCAGTTCACGGAGGCGGCGCTCAGGCGCCGACGATCTCCCGCATGAGGCGGGCGGTCTCCGACGGCGTCTTGCCGACCCTGACCCCGGCGGCCTCGAGGGCCTCCTTCTTGGCCTGCGCGGTGCCGGCCGAGCCGGACACGATGGCGCCGGCGTGGCCCATCGTCTTGCCCTCGGGCGCGGTGAACCCGGCGACGTAGCCGACGACCGGCTTGGTGACGTTGGCCGTGATGAAGTCGGCCGCGCGCTCCTCGGCGTCGCCGCCGATCTCACCGATCATGACGATGGCCTCGGTCTCCGGGTCGTCCTGGAAGGCCTGCAGGCAGTCGATGTGCGTGGTGCCGATGACTGGGTCGCCGCCGATGCCGACGCAGGTGGAGAAGCCGATGTCCCGGAGCTCGTACATCATCTGGTAGGTCAGCGTGCCGGACTTGCTGACCAGCCCGATCTTGCCCTGCTTGGTGATGTTGGCCGGGATGATGCCGGCGTTGGAGCGCCCGGGGCTGATCAGGCCGGGGCAGTTCGGGCCGATGATCCGGGTGGCGCTGCCCTGGGCGTGGGCCCAGAAGTAGGTCGAGTCGTGCACCGGGATGCCCTCGGTGATGACGACGGCGAGCCCGATCTGGGCGTCGACGGCCTCGATGACCGCGCCCTTGGCGCCGGCCGGCGGCACGAAGATGACGCTGACGTCGGCGCCGGTCTCCTTCATGGCCTCGGACACGTTGCCGAACACCGGCACGCTGGCGCCCTCGAAGTCGACGCGCTCGCCGGCCTTCTTCGGGTTCACGCCGCCGACGATCGCGGTGCCGGAGGCGAGCATGCGCTGGGTGTGCTTGCGCCCCTCCGAGCCGGTCATGCCCTGGACGATGACCTTGCTGTTCTCGTTGAGGAAGATCGACATCTCTTCAGGTCCTGTCTGGAAGTGATGGAACGGCCCCTGTCCAGGGGCCCGCCCCGAGCCTGCGAGGGGTGGGGAGGAGAGGGGTCCTTCCTCAGGCGGCGAGCTCGGCGGCCCGGCGCGCGGCGCCGTCCATCGTGTCCACCAGGGTCACCAGCGGGTGGTTCGCCTCGGCGAGGATCCGCCGGCCCTCCTCGACGTTGTTGCCGTCGAGCCGGACGACCAGCGGCTTGGTCGCCTCGTCGCCGAGGATGCCCAGCGCGTGCACGATGCCGTTGGCGACGGCGTCGCAGGCGGTGATGCCGCCGAAGACGTTGACGAACACGCTCTTCACGGCCGGGTCGGACAGGATGATGTGCAGCCCGTTGGCCATGACCTCGGCCGAGGCGCCACCGCCGATGTCGAGGAAGTTGGCCGGCTTGACCCCGCCGAACTCCTCACCGGCGTAGGCGACGACGTCGAGGGTGCTCATCACGAGCCCGGCGCCGTTGCCGATGATCCCGACCTCGCCGTCGAGCTTGACGTAGTTGAGGTCCTTCTCCTTGGCCGCGGCCTCCAGCGGGTCGGCCGAGGCGGAGTCCGCGAGCTCGGCGTGCTGCGGGTGCCGGAAGGCGGCGTTCTCGTCGAGGGTGACCTTCGCGTCGAGCGCGAGGACGGTGCCGTCGGGCGCCTTGGCCAGCGGGTTGACCTCGACGAGGGTGGCGTCCTCCTGGGCGAAGGTCTCCCACAGCTGGACGGCGATGGCGATCACCTGGTCGCGCACCTCGGGGGCGAACCCGGCGGCGTCGACGATCTCGGCGGCCTTCTGCGCGTCGACGCCGGTCGTGGCGTCGACGGGGACGCGGGCGAGGGCCTCGGGCCGCTCGACGGCGAGCTGCTCGATCTCCATGCCGCCCTCGACGCTGGCCATGGCCAGGAAGGTGCGGTTGGCGCGGTCGAGCAGGTAGGAGAAGTAGTACTCCTCGGCGATGTCGCTGGCCTGGGCCACCATCACGCGGTGGGTGATGTGGCCCTTGATGTCCAGCCCGAGGATGTCCTGGGCGCGGGCCCTGGCCTCGTCGGCGTCCTCGGCCAGCTTGACGCCGCCGGCCTTGCCACGGCCGCCGGTCTTGACCTGCGCCTTGACGACGACGGTCTGCCCGATCTCGCGGGCGATCGCCTCGGCCTGGTCGGGTGTCTCGGCCACGCCGCCGGGCAGCACGGGCACGCCGTGCGAGGCCAGCAGGTCACGCGCCTGGTACTCGAAGAGATCCACGGACAGGCACCGTAGCCCTCGCGTGACCGCCCCGCCGCACCGGCGTTGGAGGGGGTGCGCCGCATCACACGCGGCAGCCCCCGGCCCCACTCGACGACGAGGAGCCCCGCCCGTGCGCCGTCTGCCACCCGTCCTGCTGACCGCCCTGCTGACGGCGGGGGTGACCACCGCACCGGCCCTCCGGCGGCCACCTCCGGTGGCGTCGTCCCCCGCGACCTGACCGTCACCGTCACCGGTCTGGGGCCGCCGGCCGCACCTGCACCGTACGACGCCGACCTCCACGTGCCGCCCGGCGCAGACCTTCTCCTACCACCGCGACTGGGTGCACGAGCAGACCGGCGACATCGCCGCCGCCTACGCCACGGCGCCGTCCTCCCCGGTGGGCCGACAGCGGACGCTGCGCCTTTCCGCCGGCGGCGCGCTGGTCGACAGCCCGCTGGCGGTCGTCCCGGGGCGGCCGGCTGGACCGGCGTCGCGCCGGTCGGGCCGAACCACACCGAGACGTCGTACCTCGACCAGACGCTGCCCGTCACCGACCCGCCGGGCACCGCGGTGCGGTTCTCGACGCCGCCGCTGACCGCGCCGGTCGACGTCGTCGGCTCGCCGCGGCCGGCCGCGCAGCTGGTGCTGTTCGCCGAGCTCTACGACGTCGGCCCCGACGGCGCGGTGGACCTGCCCTCGCGGCTGGTCTCGCCGGTGCGGGTGGCCGACGTGACCCGGCCGGTGACCATCGAGCTGCCGGGCATCGTGCACCGGTTCGAGCCCGGCCACCGGCTGGCGGTCGTGCTGGCCGGTGGGGACACGGCCTACCGGGGCTCCACGCTCCCCCAGCAGGTCGCGCTGGCCACCGGGCCGGGCCGGGTGCAGCAGCTGACCCTGCCGGTCACGTCCCAGCCAGCGCGGCGACGACGTCGCCGGGCGGGGTGCCGTCGGGGAACCGGCGCACCCCGTCCGGCAGGTCGCCGTCGTCGCTCCCGGGGTCGTCGCCCCCGAGGACGAAGGCGGTGACGTCGTCGACGCCGGCGGCGGCCAGCCGGTCGAGCACCTCCCGGAGCAGCCGCGGGGGCGCGCCGGCCACGCCGACGGCGTCGGCGTCCTCCTGGAGGACGGCCGCGGCCAGCCGCCCGGCCGAGGTCACCTCGCCGGTCAGCACCACCTCGGCACCGGTGTCGCGCAGCGCGCGGGCGAGGGCGACCGCGCGCGGGTCGTCCCGGCCGTCGGGGCCGGCGACGACGACGCGCAGCCGCTCGCCCGTCGTCACCGGGCGGTCGTGCGGCGCAGCCGCCAGGCGAGCACGGTGAGCAGCGCGTAGCCGAGCCCGGCGGTGAGCAGCCCGGCGCCGGGGATGGTCCACTCCAGCTCGTCGGAGGCGACGGCGTCGCGCAGCCCGCCGAGGCCGGCGGCGAGCACGGTCACCGCGACGGCGAGGAAGCCGCCGACGGCGGCCAGCCGCGGCCGCAGCGAGGGCGCCAGCACCGAGGCGAGCAGGACGGCGCCGGCCAGCAGCAGCCCGCCGAGCAGCGCCAGCCCGGGCCGCTCGAGCAGCGCCTGCGGGCCCTGCTGCTCCACGACGACCTCCAGGCCGGTGGAGGGGTCGTCGACCAGCCGGTCGGGGACGTCGGCGGCCGGCAGCGCCAGGCACAGCACGGTGAGGACGCCGAGCAGCACCGCCGCGCCGGCCAGCCCCGTGCGGGCGGGGTCGAGTGCGCCGCGGTCCTCCATGACCGTGCGGCTCCACGCCGCCGCGGCGCACCCGCCGGCCAGGACGGTCAGCGCGAGCCCGGCGACCTCCAGCCACCAGCCGGCCCCGGTCTGCACCGAGCTGGTGAGCACCCGCTCGCCGGCCAGCACCTCGACGCCGGGGCGGACGGTGGAGGCACTGCCGCGGTAGACCTCGATGAGCAGGGAGCCCAGCGCCAGCACGCCGCCGACGCCGGCGTAGGCCAGCCCGAACCGCGGCACCCGGCCCGCGGCCAGCCCGGCCCCCACCGCGACGGCGGTCAGGGGGACGACCAGGCCGACCAGCGCGCCGCCGAGCCCGCCGGCCAGCGACAGCTCCCGGCCGCCGACGACCAGGTAGGTCGGGAACAGCGCGGCTGCGCCGGCCAGGCCGGCGAGCACCAGCAGGACCCCCGCGGCGCGGGCGCTGCCGGGCCGGTCGCCGACGACGAGCCCGTCGTCGGCGACGGGAGCGGGGGCCGGCGGGCGGGCCGGGCGGCGGTCCGCGGCCGGGCGGGTACCCGTGCGCCGCGCCCCGGCGGCCGCGGCCCCGGTGCGGCGGGCACCCGCGCCCCCGGGCCGCCGGGCGCCGTCCCGGGTCCGGTCGTCGCGGGCAGCACTCTCACGGCCGGCCACGGGTCCCCCTTCGTCGAGATGTGTCGCGTTCCGGTCTCGATCTCGTCGAGATCCCCGCATCGTCCGTGTGACCGTCACCACACCAGGGCATTACCTTCGTGTGAACCGAGCACCACAACGGTGCTCCGCCGTCGACGGACCCGGGTCCCCTGGACACCGCCGGCGGCCGCCGAACGGGGAGGACGTCCATGCGCGCGACCGGCGACCCCGGGTGCCGTCCAGAGTCGCACACGGGACAGCCCTCCCCGGGTACGCCACGGGACGCCCTGCGCGCGCTGGTCTCCCCCACCACCGTCGCCGGCGGGCTCACCGAACTGGCCTGGGTCGGGGCGCACGCGCTGCTCTACCCGCTCGGCGCGCGGACCGAGGCCCTGCTGCTGGACCCGCGCCGCCGCCCGGGTGTCCAGCCGGCCGCCGTCCGCGCGCTGTTCGCCGCCGACCCGCTCGCCGCGCGCGTCCCGGTGCTGCTGGTCCACGGGCTCATCGACAACCGGTCGATCTTCACCGTCATGCGCCGCCGACTGCGGCGGCGCGGGTTCACCCAGGTCTGCACCTGGAACTACAGCCCGCTGCTGGGCGACGTCGCCGAGGGCGCGCGCGACCTGGGGGAGCACGTCGAGCGGATCTGCGCCCGGACCGGCCACGACCGCGTGCACCTGGTGGGACACAGCCTCGGCGGCCTCATCGCCCGGCACTACGTGCAGCGCCAGGGCGGGGGCCGTCGGGTGGAGTCGCTGGTGACCCTCGGCACGCCGCACGCCGGCTCGGTGCTGGCCCACCTGCTGCCGACGCCGATGGTGCGCCAGCTGCGGCCCGGGTCGCCGGTGCTCCAGGAGCTCGCCGAGCCGGCGCCGGACTGGTCGACCCCGATGACCGCCGTCTACAGCAACCTCGACCAGGTCGTCGTCCCCACCGTGGCCGGTCGGTGCGACCACCCGGACCTGCGCGCGCGCAACGTCCTCGTCCGCGGTGTGGGGCACATGTCGCTGCCGTTCCACCGCGGCGTCGTCGACGAGGTGGCCGCGACGCTCGCCGGGCTGCGGCCGGCCGCCCCGGCGCCGCTCGCCGACGCCGCCTGAGCGCCACCTCACCTCGGGGAGACATGGCGACACGCAGCGTCGCTTCCCCCGGTCAGTCCTGACGGAACGTTACGGTCCGATCACGGCGCCGGTACCCACCGGCGGGCGTCCTCCCGGACGCCTCCACCGCCGTCGCTCCCCCGACGGACTGCCCCGCGCAGCGGCCCCGGGAGCGTGGACGAAGGGTGTCCCGTGACCGCGCTCCTCGAGCCCGCGGCGACCGGCCGCCGGGCGACCGGGCCCGACACGACCGGCCGCATCTCGTCCGGCCCGCTGGGGACCCCGGCCGTGCCGCCGGTCCGGCGGCCCGCGGTGCCGGGCGCCGTCCCCGCGGTCGCCACCCCCGTCGCCCCCGAGGCCGTGGACGCCGCCGCGCCGGTCCCCGCCGAGGCCGCTCCCGAGCCGGCCGCCACCGAGCCCGCCGCCCGGCGCACCGTCCGCCGCCCGCCCGGCCGCCGCGGCCCGCTGTGGTTGGGCGCGCTCGTCGCCGGGGCGCTCGTCGTCGCCGTCCCCACGCTGACCGGCGGGGCCGAGGCGCCCGCCGCCTCGGTGAGTGCCGCCGACTACGGCCTCGGCGCCGCCGACATCGGGCTGACCGGGGACATGGAGGACGCCGGCGTCCGGCAGGGCATCACCCAGGCCGAGGCCGCCGTCCGGCTGTCCGAGCTGGCCGCCTCCCGCGCCGCCCGCGAGCCGCAGGTCGTCGCGCCGACAACCGGCCGGATGACCACCTGCTTCTGCCAGCGCTGGGGTTCCATGCACTGGGGCATCGACCTGGCCAACTCGCTCGGCACGCCGATCCACTCGGTCACCGACGGGGTCGTGCTGCGCGCCGGCCGCGCCTCCGGGTACGGCAACGCCGTCTACGTCCAGGACGCCGACGGCAACGTGCACATCTACGGGCACATGCGCTACTACGACGTCGAGGCGGGCCAGATCGTGCACGCCGGCGACGAGATCGCCAGGATCGGCAACGAGGGCCAGTCCACCGGCCCGCACCTGCACTACGAGATCCACCGCGGCGGCATGACCGGGCGGCCGATCGACCCCGAGGAGTGGCTCGCCGACCACGGCGTCACCCTCTGACGTCCGCCGCTCCGCTCACCCGCCGCGGAGGACCAGCCGGAGCACGGCGTCGGTCACCTGGGCCTCGACCCGGGCCGGCGCCAGCCGGCCCAGCCGGACCCCGTCCGCCGCGCCCGCGATCAGCCAGGTGAGCACCGTCAGCACCCACTCGGGGTCGACGTCGACCCGGAACGAGCCCTCCTCCTGCCCGCGCCGCACCAGGGCGCGCACCCGGTCCTCGGCGGCGGCGGCACGGGCGAGCAGCTCCCGCTCGACCAGCTCGTCCAGGGGCTGGGAGGCCACCAGGCCGTAGCGGGCACCCAGCGGGACCAGCCGGGCGACCAGTCCGCACAGGGCGGACGCGGCGTCGGCCCCGTCGTCGTCGATCGGCTCGGTGGCGACGGCGAAGGCCTCGACCGCCTGGCGGCACAGGGCGCCGACGAGCGCCGACCGGCTGGGGAACCGGCGGAACAGCGTGGCCCGGCTGATCCCGACCGCGCGGGCCACGTCCTCCATGGACGCGGCCGGGCGGGCGGCCAGGAGCGCGGCCGCCCCGGCCAGCAGCGCCTCGTCGTCGAGCACGGGCGACAGCGTACGCGCTTGAGACTTCGGCGTCTCAGATGAGACGATGATGGCATGACGTCGTCCCTCTGCCCGTCATGACCTCCACCCTGCTCGCCGGCATCCTGGGCCTGGCTCTCCTCGACGCGCTCAACCCGGCCACGATCGGCGGGGTCGCCCTGGTCCTGCTGGCCCCGCTGCGGCACCCGGTCGCCTGCGCGGCGGCCTTCGTCGGCGGGGCGTACCTCACCGTCCTGGCCCTGGGTCTGGCGGTCTGGTCCGGGGCCGAGGCCGCCGCGGACGCCGTCACCGGCGGGATCACCTGGGTCCGGCGGATCGCGCTCGGGATCGCCGCCCTGCTGCTGCTGGTCGCCGCCGTCCGCCGGTTGCGCAGCCGGCGTCGCGGTGCGGTCACCCTGCCGGCCTGGTTCGGCCCGTGGACCGCCGCGCCCGTCGGCGTCCTGGTCACCGGCGCGGACCTGCCCAACGCCTTCCCGTACCTCATCGCGATCGAGCGGCTCGTCACCGCCGACGTCGCCGCGGGGCAGGGGGTCGCGGTCCTGGCCGGCTACGCCCTCGTGTACTGCGCGCCGTGCCTGGTCCTGCTCGTCCTGGGCGCCTTCCACGGCGAGCGGGTCCGCCGGCGCCTGGGCGCCCTGTACGAGCGCATCGGCACGCCCCGGACCGTCCCCCGCAGCATCCCGGCCGCCCTCGGCCTGGTGGGGCTCGCCGCGGGTGTCACGGCCCTGGCGGTGGCGTGACCCGCCCGGGGCCGGTGCTCAGGGCACGCGACCGGTGATCAGAGCTTGACGAGGGGGGCGTAGCGCAGGACCAGGCGCTTGGTGCCGCCGGAGCCGAAGTCGACCGTGGCCTGCGCCTTGTCGCCGGCGCCGTTGACCTCGACCACCGTGCCCAGCCCGAACGCGTCGTGGCTGACCCGGTCGCCGACCTCGACGGAGATCACCGGCCGGTTGCCGCGGCCGCCGCGCAGCCCGCCCGTCGACAGGCCGGTCGCGGCCACCCGCTGCTGCGCCGACGAGCCGGTGCTCGGCGCCGGCGTCGGGTCGGTGCGCGCCCAGTGCACGGTGTCCGGGGGGAGCTCGTCGAGGAACCGCGACGGCGGGTTGTAGGCCGGCTGCCCCCAGCTGGTGCGCACCGTGGCGCGGGACAGGAACAGCCGCTGCCGCGCGCGGGTGATGCCGACGTAGGCCAGCCGCCGCTCCTCCTCCAGCTCCCGCGGGTCGCCCAGCGCCCGCAGGTGCGGGAACACGCCGTCCTCGAGGCCGGTGAGGAACACGACCGGGAACTCCAGGCCCTTGGCCGTGTGCAGCGTCATCAGCGTGACGACGCCGGCCTCGTCGCCGGAGACGGGGATCTGGTCGGCGTCGGCCACCAGCGAGACCTGCTCGAGGAAGTCGGTGACGGTGCCGCCGGGGTTGGCCGCCTCGAACTCCGCGGCCACCGAGATGAGCTCGTTGAGGTTGTCGACGCGGCCCTCGTCCTGCGGGTCGGTGCTGGCCTCGAGCTCGGCGAGGTAGCCGGTGCGGTCGAGGATGCTCTCCAGCAGCGCGGCCGGGCCCGAGCCGGTCTCGACCAGCTGCTCGAACTCCTCGAGCAACGCGACGAACTCCTGGATCGCCTTGAGCGAGCGCGGCGCCAGCGTGGTGATCTCCGGGCAGCGGCGCAGCGCCGACGGGAACGCGATCCGCTCCCGGTCGGCGAACTGCTCGATGCAGGACTCGGCCTTGTCGCCGATGCCGCGCTTGGGCGTGTTGATCACCCGGCGCAGGCTGACGACGTCGGCCGGGTTGGCGACCACCCGGAGGTAGGCCAGCGCGTCGCGGACCTCCTTGCGCTCGTAGAAGCGCACCCCGCCGACGACCTTGTAGGGCATGCCGACGCGGATGAACACCTCCTCGAACACACGGGAGGCGTTGTTGGTCCGGTAGAAGACGGCGATGTCCGCGGGCCGGACCGTGCCGGCGTCGACCAGCGCGTCGATCTGCTCGGCCACCCAGGCGGCCTCGTCGTGCTCGTTCTCGGCGACGTAGCCCTCGATCAGCTCGCCGTCGCCGGCGTCGGTCCACAGGCTCTTGGGACGGCGGCCGGTGTTCTTGGCGATGACGGTGTTGGCCGCCTTGAGGATCCGCTGCGTGGAGCGGTAGTTCTGCTCGAGCAGGATCGTCGTCGCGTCGGGGTAGTCGCGCTCGAACTCGTCGATGTTGCGGATCGTCGCGCCGCGGAAGGCGTAGATCGACTGGTCGGCGTCGCCGACGACGCACAGCTCGGCCGGCGGGACCGGCCCCTCGCCCGTGCCGACCAGCTCGCGGACCAGCACGTACTGCGCGTGGTTGGTGTCCTGGTACTCGTCGACCAGCACGTGCCGGAAGCGGCGCCGGTAGTGCTCGGCGACGTCGGGGAAGGCCTGCAGCAGGTTGACCGTCGTCATGATCAGGTCGTCGAAGTCCAGCGCGTGCGCCTCGCGCAGCCGCCGCTGGTAGAGCGTGTAGGCCTCCTTGAGCACCTTCTCCGGCGCCGTCTGCGGGCTGAACGCCTCCTCGTCGACCAGCTCGTTCTTCAGGTTCGACACCTGCGCGGCCAGGCTGCGGCCGGGGTGGCGCTTGGCGTCGAGGTCCAGGTCGCGGGCGACCATCGTCATCAGGCGCACCGAGTCGCCCTGGTCGTAGATCGTGAACGACGACTTCAGGCCCAGCTTCGCCGACTCGGCGCGCAGGATCCGCACGCACATCGAGTGGAACGTGGACACCCACATCGCCCGGGCACGCGGCCCGACCAGCTGGGCCACCCGCTCCTTCATCTCGCCGGCGGCCTTGTTGGTGAAGGTGATCGCGAGGACCTCGCCCGGCTGCACCCCGCGGGCGCCGAGCAGGTAGGCGATGCGGTGGGTGAGCACCCGGGTCTTGCCCGACCCGGCGCCCGCCACGATGAGCAGCGGGCCGCCCTCGTGGACGACGGCCTGACGCTGGGGACCGTTGAGTCCGGCCAGCATGCGGTCCAGGTCCCGGCCGGCCGAGCCGGGAGCGGAACGCTGGAGCGCGGCGGTTCCGGGAAGGGCCTGCTGCACGCTGCTCATAGCCACACCACTGTAGTTCGGACCGGCGACGGACCCGCCCGCGCCGGACCGCCCCTCGTGGCCGCCGGGCGTGCTGTGGCACACTCGGCGACGTGCTGCTCGCCACCATGAGCTTTTACTACGGGCACCGGGTTCCGGTGTCCGTCGCCGCCGGCTGAGCAGCCGCCGCAACGAACGCCCCGGGCCCGAGGAGCCCGGGGCGTTTCTCGTTCCCCGGGGTCCGACGGCCACTCCCCGCCCCGGAGGAACCCGATGACCGCCACCCTGCCGCCCACCGACGCCGACACCCGCATCGCCGAGCTGCGCGGCGAGATCGACGCCTGCGACGCCGAGCTGATCGCGCTGGTGCAGCGGCGCCTCGCCGTCTCGCAGCAGATCGGCGAGCTGCGCCGCTCCACCGGCGGCACCCGGCTGTCGCTGGCGCGGGAGCAGCAGGTGATCGACCGCTTCCGCGCCGCCCTCGGCCCGGACGGCGCCGCGCTCGGGATGCTGCTGCTGCGCCAGGGCCGCGGGCGCCTGTGACGAGGACCCCGCCGGGCCGGCTCAGCGTCGCTGGTCGGCCGGCGGGAAGTCGGCGTGCCGGTGGACCAGCCACCAGTCGCCCTCGACCCGCCGGTACACGTGCGTCACCCGGATCGTCATGTCCCGCGGCTCCCCGCCGTCGACGCGGACGGTGCCCTGCTCGAAGCCGACCGTGTAGGCGAGGTCCCCGCTGACCTCGACCACGTCGTAGCGTGGGACGAGCCGGCCGTCGCTGAAGCGGCCACCCACCCAGTCGAAGGTCTTCGTGACGGCGTGGTGGCCCTTCTCGATCGGCCCCCACGCGCCGAACAGCGTGACGTCGGGCGAGTCCGCCCAGCAGGCCGCGTAGGGACCGGGGTTGCCGGCGCCCATGGCGGCGAGGCCCTCCGCGACCCGGTCCATCGCCCGGGACAGTGCAGGGTCCACCTCTGCTCCTCCCCCGACGGGCCGGCGCAGCCCGTCGTACGCCTCCTGGTGACCGTCAGGATCCGCCTGCCCGCGTCCCCCGTGGAACCCCGGACCGCGTGTCACACCGCGGGCGGCTGCGTCGTCTCCATGAGGACACCCCACCCGAGAGGACACCCCACCCGAGAGGACGCCGCCGTGACCGGGACCCGCACCGCCCGCATCCCGCTCGACCCGCCGCGCACGCTGCTCATGCGCATCGTGGACCGGTACTCCCGCCGCCGGTTCGGCGCGACGCTCGAACCCGCCGCGGCGTTCGGCCACCACCCCCGCCTGCTGTTCACCCACCTGCGCCACGAGCAGTCCCTCGCCAAGTGGGACCGGCTCGACCCGACGCTCAAGTCGCTCGCGGTCATGTCGGCGGCGGTGACCGTCGGCTGCTCGTGGTGCGTCGACTTCGGCTACTGGATCGGGACCGCGCACGAGGGCGTGGACCCGGCCAAGCTGCGCGCCGTCCCCGCCTGGCGGGACAGCGACGCGCTCACCGACCTCGAGCGGCGCGTCGTCGAGTACGCCGAGGCCATGAGCACCACGCCGACGGGCGTCACCGACGAGATGGTCGCCGCCCTGCGGCGCGACCTCGACGACGCCGCCCTGGTTGAGCTCACGATGATGGTCGCCGTGGAGAACAGCCGGGCGCGGGCCAACAGCGCCCTGGGCCTGACCAGCCAGGGCTTCCGGGACCGCTGCGAGCTCCCGGCCCGCGCGTGACCGGCCCGCGCGTGACCGGCCCGCTGCCGGCGTTCGACGCGCACCGGCGGCTGCTGTTCACCGTCGCCTACCAGATGCTCGGCAGCGTCGCCGACGCCGAGGACGTGGTCCAGGACGCCTGGCTGCGCTGGTCGGCCGCCGACCGCGGCGACGTCGCCGACCCGCGCGCCTACCTGGTCCGGGTCACCACCCGGCTGGCGCTGGACCGGCTGGACTCCGCCCGCGCGCGCCGGGAGACCTACGTCGGCCCCTGGCTGCCCGAGCCGCTGCTCACCGACGGGTCCGGCGACCCGGCCGACGAGGCGGTGCTCGGCGAGGAGGTGTCGTTGGCGCTGCTCGTCGTCCTGGAGACCCTGTCCCCCGCCGAGCGGGCGGTGTTCGTCCTGCGGGAGGTGTTCGGGCTGCCGGCCGCGGAGGTGGCCGCCGCCCTCGGCCGCTCGGAGGCGGCGGTCCGGCAGATCGGGCACCGCGCGCGGGAGCACGTGGCCGCCCGCCGTCCGCGGTTCGACGCCGACCGGGCGGCCCACCGCGAGGTCACCGAGCGGTTCCTGGCCGCGTGCGTGGGCGGCGACGTCGACGCGCTGCTGGCCGCGCTCGCCCCGGGCGCGGTGCTGCTGACCGACGCCGGCGGCCGGGCGAAGGCGGCGCTGCGGCCGATCACCGGCGCGGAGAAGGTGGCCCGTTTCCTCGCCGCCGTCATCCCCGGAGGGGTGTCGGCGCCGGGGCTGCGGATGGTGCTGACCGAGGTCAACGGCCGGCCCGGGGTGGCGGCGTGGACCGACGGGGAGCCCCTCGTCGCGGTCTCCCTGGTGGTCACCGACGGCCTGGTCCAGCAGGTCCTCGTGGTGCTCAACCCGGACAAGCTGGCGGGTCTGCGGGCGGGCGCACCCCCTGCATAGGCTCCGTCGGTGACCGCCGTCCCGCCCCGCAGGCCCGCCGAGCACGTCGAGCGCGTCCTGTGCGTGCTCGCCCACCCCGACGACGTCGACTTCGGCAGTGCGGGCACCGTGGCGACCTGGACCGCGGCGGGCACCGAGGTCGTCTACTGCATCGTCACCGACGGCGACGCGGGCGGCTTCGACGAGACCCCGCGCGACCGGATGGGCCCGCTGCGGCGGGAGGAGCAGCGCGCCGCGGCCGCCGCCGTCGGGGTCACCGACGTGCGCTTCCTCGGCTACCCGGACGGCCGGCTGGAGCTGACCCTCGACCTGCGCCGGGACATCAGCCGGGTCATCCGGCAGGTGCGCCCGCAGCGGGTGCTCACCAGCTCCCCGGAGCGCTGGTACGAGCGGGTCGGCGCCAGCCACCCCGACCACATGACCGTGGGCGAGTCGACGCTGCGCGCGGTCTACCCCGACGCCCGCAACCCGTTCGCCTTCCCGGAGCTGCTGGCCGACGAGGGCCTGGCGGCGTGGACGGTGGAGGAGGTGTGGCTGGGCGCCAGCCCGCGGGCCGACCACGCCGTCGACGTGACCGACGTCGTCGAGCTCAAGTTCGCCGCGCTGAAGAGCCACGTGACGCAGGTCAGCCACCTCGACGACCTGGAGTCCTTCGTCACGGGCTGGATGGCGCAGACCGCCCGCCGCTTCGGCCTGCCCGACGGCCGCCTCGCCGAGGCCTTCCACGTCGTCCACACGGCGTGATCCGTTCCGCCTTCCGCACGCGGGAGGCGGTCAGAGCAGGCGATTGGTCGCCGCCCAGCGGGTCAGCTCGTTGCGGTTGGACAGCTGCAGCTTGCGCAGCACGTTCGACGCGTGGGACTCCACGGTCTTCACCGAGATGAACAGCCGCGAGCCGATCTCCCGGTAGGTGTAGCCGCGCGCCAGCAGCTGCATGACCTCGCGCTCGCGGGCGCTGAGCAGGTCCAGGCCGGGGTCGGTCGCCGGGTCCTCGGCGGGCGCGGCCGACGGTGCGCTCGCGGCGAAGGCGTCGAGCACAAAGCCGGCCAGCCGGGGGCTGAAGACGACGTCGCCGTCGGCCACCCGCTGCACCGCCGACACCAGCTCGGGCCCGGAGATGGTCTTGGTGACGTAGCCGCGGGCGCCGGCGCGGATGACCGCGATGACGTCCTCGGCGGCGTCGGACACCGACAGCGCCAGCCAGCGCACGTCGGGCAGCTCGGCGCGCAGCGTCTCGAGCACGGACCGGCCCCCGCCACCGGGCATGTGGACGTCGAGCAGCACGACGTCGGGGACGGTGGCCCGGATGCCGGCGACGGCGGAGTCGACGTCGGCCGCCTCGCCGACCACGGTGACGGCGCCGCCGAGCTCGGCACGCACGCCCGCGCGGACCATGGCGTGGTCGTCGACGACGAAGACGCGGGGGACGCTCACGCGGCGGCCTCGCGGGGCAGCACGAGCTCGACCTCGGTGCCCTCGCCCGGCGCCGAGCGCACCGTCGCCGTCCCGCCCAGGCGGGTGAGCCGGCCGGACACCGAGTCGCGCAGCCCGCGGCGGTCGGCCGGGACGGCGGACGGGTCGAAGCCGGCGCCGCGGTCGCGGACGAACACCGACACCGACTGCGCGCCCACCTCGGTGTAGAGGTCGGCCGAGGTCACGCCGGCGTGCTTGGCGGCGTTGAGCAGCGCCTCGCGGGTGGCCGCGCCCAGCGCCGCGAGCGCGTCGTCGACGGGGGCGTCGCCGACGACGACCGGGTCCACGGTGAGCGCGTGGTCGCCCTCCACCTCGGCGACCATCTCCGAGACCAGTGCCGCCCAGGTACCGCCGCCGACGGACGACGCCGGCTCGTAGAGCCAGCTGCGCAGCTCCCGCTCCTGGCTGCGGGCCAGCCGCGCGACGGCCTGCTGGTCGGCGGAGTTGCGCTGGATGAGCGCGAGGGTCTGCAGCACCGAGTCGTGCAGGTGCGCGGCGACGGCGGCCCGCTCCTCGGAGCGGATGCGGGCGGTGCGCTCGGACTCGCGGGAGTCCAGCAGCCGCCGCCAGAACGGCGCGGTGGCCAGCACGACGCCCACCATGATGACCAGGGTGGCGACGAAGCCGTTGCGCGCCGCGGCCAGCTGACCCGTCGTCGCGAGCAGCAGGACCAGGCCGATGGCGGCGAGCGTCGCGCCGCCGGCGAGCACCCAGCGGACGCCGGGCCGGGTCAGCGTGCGGTCGGTGTCCAGCTGCCGCCAGATGACGGCGAGCCCGCCGCCGACCAGCAGCAGCGGGGCGATGAGGTCGTTGTTCCCCCACGTCGCCAGGTTGGTGACCAGCACCATCGCGCCGAGGCCGAAGAAGACCAGGCCGACGGTCTGCCGCCGGCTGGGCCGGGCCGCCGCGTCGGGGGCGACCTCGCCCAGCGGCACGAAGAACCACAGCAGCGCATAGGCGATGACGCCGATGCCCGTCACGGCCAGCGCGACGAACGCCGCGCGGACGACCAGCGGGTCGGTGCGCAGGTGCGCCGCCGTCCCCGCCGCGACGCCGGCGAGCATCCGGCCCTGCCGCGGGCGCACGAGCGGCGGGCGGGTGTCGGCCGGGCGGGTCGCCACGGCGGTCGCGCCCGCGGGAACCGGCGGGGTCCCGGTGGGCAGCAGGGTCCCGGTGGGCAGCGGGGTCTCGGTGGGCACGCCGACGGGCCCGGCCGGCGGGGCGCCGGCCGGCGGCCCGCCCGTGCTGGGCGCCGTCCTCGTCACGGCACCGATCGTCGCACCGCGCGCACCTCCCCCGGTACCGGGAAACCCCCGGACGAGCAGGACCAGGGTCGGATGGGGGCCTTCCCCGATGCCGCGGCGGGCGCCCGCTCGGCACGCTCTGTGCCATGACCGCCGCCTCCCCTCCTCCCGCCCCACCCTTCGACCCCCCGCCCGCACCACGCCCCACGCTCCGGCGCAGCCGCACCGACAAGGTGCTCGGCGGCGTCGCGGGCGGCCTCGCCGAGTACAGCGGCGTCGACGCGCTGCTGTGGCGGGTCGGCTTCGTCGCCCTCACCCTCGCCGGGGGCACCGGCGTCGTCGTCTACGGGCTGCTCTGGCTGCTCATGCCGCGCGGCCCGCGCCGGGCCGCCGACGGCACGCCCGCCGAGCCGCCGGCGCCCCGCTCCCCCGTCGCCGGGATGACGATCGCGGGGCTGCTCATCGTCGTCGGCCTGATGGTCCTGGTGACCCGCTACACCGACCTCGACCTCGGCCCCCGCGGGTTCCTCGCCGGCGCGCTGCTCGTCGTCGGCCTGGGGCTGGTCGTCTCGGCGCTGACCCGCGGCCGCACACCGCGCGGCGGGCTGATCGCGCTGGGCTCGGTGCTCACCCTGGCGCTGCTGTTCACCTCGTCCGTCCCCGCCTGGGACGCCGACGACCGCTTCGGACCCGGCGGCGGCGTGGGCGACCGCGACTACCTCCCGGCGACCGTCGAGGACGTGCGCCCCGTCTACCGCCTGGGCGCCGGCGACATGGACGTCGACCTCTCCCGGATCGACGTCGACGACATCGACGAGCCGGTCGAGGTGCGCATCGACCACGGCGTCGGCGACCTCGACGTCACCGTCCCCGACGACGCCGACGTGCGGGTCGACGTCCGGAACGGCATCGGCAACGCGGAGCTGTTCGGCCAGGACGGCGAGGACGGCTACTTCCGCGCAGCGGGCGGCGACAGCCGGCCCGAGTTCGTCCTGACCATCGACCACGGGGTCGGCGACCTGGAGGTGTCCCGTGCCTGACTACAGCGAGTTCCCCACCACCCCCACCGGCTGGCAGGAGCGGGCGCTGGCCGCCGACTGGCAGCACACCAGCGCCCTCCCGGTCGAGGCCCCCGCCCCGAAGCGGCGGGTGGACCTGGTCGCGCTGGTCCCGGGCGTCGCGTTCGTCGTCCTGGCGCTGGTCTTCCTCGCCGGGGTGACCGTGCCGCTGGGCTTCCTCGCCGACGGCGGGCTCCTGTGGCTGCTGCTGGTCGGCGTGGGTGTCGCGCTGATGGTGAGCGAGCTGCGGAGGGCGCGCCGCAGGCGCGGCTGACGACACGGGGCGGCCGGTGCGAGGGCCCGGGGAGCGAGCAGCTCCCCGGGCCCTCGCCGTGTCAGCCGGCGACCCGGTCGACGAACGCGAGCGCCCGGGTCCAGAACAGCCCGGTGGCCTCCGCGTCGTACTCCGCGGGCAGGGACGGGTCGGTGAACAGGTGCCCCTCCCCGGGATAGCGGAAGACCTCGAGCACCGCGCCCGCCGCGGCCACGTCGGCGGCGAACGCCTCGTCCCACTCCGCGGAGCGCTTCGGGTCGTCCGTGGTCCGGTGCAGCTGCGCGGGCAGCCCGGCCGGCCAGCCCGGCACCCCGAGGACCGCCACCGGCAGCGCACCGGAGACCAGCAGGACGCCGCTGCACCGGCGCTGCGTGGCCACGTGCTCGGCCATCCCCGCGCCGTTGGAGAAGCCGGCGGCCACGAAGCCGTCGGGCAGGTCCCGGACGGCGTCGACCGCGCGGGCCATGAGTGCCGGGAAGCCCACCTCGTCCACGAACGCCCCCGCCTCGGCGTAGCCGTCGAAGACCCGCCCGTCGTACTGGTCGACGACGCGGACCTCGTGACCGGCCGCTCTCAGCCGGTCCGCGGCATCGGTGATCCCCGGCCGGACGCCGAGGACGGAGTGGAAGAGCGCGATGGTCGTCATGGACCCACGGTGGCGGAGGTCCGGTGACACCGTCCTGTCACCGTCTCCTGCGACGATCCGCGCCGTGAACCGCACCGACCGGCTGCACGCGCTCACCGAGGAGCTGCGCCGCGCCGGGTCGCGTGGGCGGACGGCGCAGCGGCTGGCGGCGTGGCTGGAGGTGTCCACCCGCACGGTCAAGCGGGACGTCAGCGCGCTCCAGCAGGCCGGTGTCCCGATCTGGGCGACCTCGGGCCCGGGCGGCGGCTACGTGCTCGACGCCGCGGCCACGCTGCCGCCGGTGAACCTGACCCCGGCGCAGGCGGTCGCGGTCGCCGTCGCCCTGGCCGGCGCGGCGGACGCGCCGTTCGCCGCCGACGGCCGCGCGGCGCTGGAGAAGGTGCTCGACGTCCTCGGCCCGCAGGCCCGGGCGGAGGTGGAGCGGCTCGGCGGGCGGGTGTGGGTGCGGGCCCGGCCCACCCGGCGCCCGGACCCGGCGCCGGTGGTGGAGCAGGCGCTGGCCCGGCGCCGCGTCGTGGCGATCACCTACCGGGACCGGGCGGGGGCGGCGTCCCGGCGGCGGGTGGAGCCGCACCTGGTGGCCCGCACCGGGGACCGCTGGTACCTCGTGGGCTGGTGCCGGGAGCGCGACGCGCCGCGCTGGTTCCGCTGGGACCGCATCGAGGCCGCCGCCCTCACCACCGAGCCCGCACCCGAGCGCGACCCCGCCGCCTACGGCACCCCGCCGCCGGACGCCCGCGCGGTCAGGTGACCCTCATTCCCACTCGATGGTGCCCGGCGGCTTGCTCGTCACGTCGAGGACGACGCGGTTGACCTCGGGCACCTCGTTGGTGATGCGCGTGGAGATCCGGGCGAGCACGTCGTAGGGCAGCCGGGTCCAGTCGGCGGTCATGGCGTCCTCGCTGGACACCGGCCGCAGCACCACCGGGTGGCCGTAGGTGCGCCCGTCGCCCTGGACGCCGACCGAGCGGACGTCGGCCAGCAGCACCACCGGGCACTGCCAGATCTCGGAGTCGAGCTTCGCCGCGCCGAGCTCCTCGCGGGCGATCGCGTCGGCCCGCCGCAGGACGTCGAGCCGGTCGCGGGTCACCTCGCCGACGATGCGGATGCCCAACCCCGGGCCGGGGAACGGCTGGCGCTGCACGAGCCGGTCGGGCAGGCCGAGCTGCCGGCCCACCTCGCGCACCTCGTCCTTGAACAGCGTGCGCAGCGGCTCGACGAGGGTGAACTGCAGGTCCTCGGGCAGCCCGCCGACGTTGTGGTGGCTCTTGATGTTGGCCGTGCCGGTGCCGCCGCCGGACTCCACGACGTCGGGGTAGAGCGTGCCCTGCACGAGGAAGTCGACGGTCTCGCCGTGCGCCTGCGCGTCGGCGACGACGTCGGTGGCCGCCTGCTCGAACACCCGGATGAACTCGCGGCCGATGATCTTCCGCTTCTGCTCCGGGTCGCTGACCCCGGCCAGCGCGGAGAGGAACTGCTCGCTCGCGTCGACCACCCGCAGGTCGGCGCCGGTGACCTCGGCGAAGTCGCGCTCGATCTGCTCGGTCTCGCCCTGCCGCATGAGCCCGTGGTCGACGTACACGCAGGTGAGCCGGTCGCCGATGGCCCGCTGCACGAGCGCGGCGGCCACGGCGGAGTCGACGCCGCCCGACAGCGCGCACAGCGCCCGCCGGTCACCGATCTGCTTGCGGATGGCGGCGACCTGCTCGTCGACGACGTTGCTCATCGTCCAGCTGCGCTCGAGCCCGGCGATGTCGAACAGGAAGTGCTCGAGCACCGTCTGCCCGTGCGCGGTGTGCCGCACCTCGGGGTGGAACTGCACCCCGGCCAGCCGCCGGTCGACGTCCTCGAACGCCGCCACCGGCGCGCCGGTGGACGTGGCGGTGACGGTGAACCCGGGCGGCGGGACGCTGACGGCGTCGCCGTGGCTCATCCACACCGACTGCTCCACCGGCAGGTCGCCGAACAGCCGGCCCTGCGTGGTGACCGTCAGCGGGGTGCCGCCGTACTCGCGGTCGCCGGTGTGCGCGACCGTGCCGCCGAGCGTCTGCGCCATCGCCTGGAAGCCATAGCAGATCCCGAAGGCGGGCACGCCGCCCCCGAACAGCGCCGGGTCGACCTGCGGCGCGTCCTGCGCGTAGACGCTGGAGGGACCGCCGGACAGCACCACCGCCGCCGGCTCCCGCGCGAGGATCTCCGCCGCGGGCACCGAGGACGGGACGATCTCGGAGTAGACGCCGGCCTCGCGGATGCGCCGGGCGATGAGCTGGGCGTACTGCGCGCCGAAGTCGACGACCAGGACGGTGGGGAAGTCCATCAGTCGGGTCGACCGCCGATCACCAGGTCCACGCGCTGGAACTCCTTGAGGTCGCGGTAGCCGGTCTTGGCCATCGTGCGGCGCAGCGCGCCGAACAGGTTGGTGCGACCGTCGGCGGTCTCGGCCGGCCCGAGCAGCAGCTGCTCGAGCGAGCCGGCCGCCGGGACCGGCGCCGAGGTGCCGCCGCGGGGCAGCCGCGGGTGGGCGGCCACCGAGTCCCACCAGACCCCGCCACCGGGGGCCTCCTTCGCCGCGCGCAGCGGCTCGCCGACCTGGACGGCGTCGGCGCCGCAGGCCAGCGCCCGCGCGATCGCGCCGCTGGTCTCGATCCGGCCGTTGGCGATGACGTGCACGTACCGGCCGCCGGTCTCGTCGAGGTAGTCGCGGCGGGCGGCCGCGGCGTCGGCGATCGCGCTGGCCAGCGGCACCCGGATGCCCATCACGGCGTCGCCGGTGGAGAAGCTGTCGGCGCCGACGCCGACGATCACCCCCGCCGCGCCGGTGCGCATGAGGTGCAGCGCCGTCGTGTAGTTCGCCGCACCGCCGACGATCACCGGCACGTCGAGGTCGGCGATGAACGACTTGAGGTTCAGCGCCGCGCCCTGGGTGGTCACGTGCTCGGCGGAGACGATCGTGCCCTGGATGACCAGCAGGTCGACCCCGGCGGCGAGCACCGCGGGCGCGAGCTGCTCGGTGTGCTGCGGCGAGACGCGCACCGCCGTCGTCACGCCGGCGTCGCGCATCTCCTTGATGCGGGCGGTGATCAGGTCCGGCTTGACCGGCTCGGCGTAGACCTGCTGCAGGATCGACACCGGCGGCGGCGCCTCGGCGGCGGCGTCGCGCAGCTGCCGGTAGACCGGCAGCGGGTCGTCGTACCGGGTCCACAACCCCTCGGCGTTGAGCACGCCGAGGCCGCCGTTCCGGCCGACGGCGATCGCCGTCGCCGGGCTGACGACGGCGTCGCTGGGGCTGGTGACCAGCGGGATGTCGAACCGGAAGGCGTCGATCTGCCAGGCCGTGGAGACGTCGTCGACGTCGCGGGTGCGGCGGGACGGGACGATCGAGACCTCGTCCAGGTCGTAGCCGCGGCGGGCGAAGCGGTTGAGGCCGATCTCGACGGTGTCGCGGGCGGGCATCGTCACCGCCCCCGGTAGTTCGGCGCCTCGACGGTCATCTGGATGTCGTGGGGGTGGCTCTCCACGAGACCGGCCGAGGTGATGCGGGTCAGCTGCCCGCGGTCCTGCAGGTCGGCGACGGTGCCCGCGCCGGCGTAGCCCATCGACGCGCGCAGGCCGCCGACGAGCTGGTGCGCCACGGTGGCCAGCAGGCCGCGGTAGGGCACCTGGCCCTCGATGCCCTCGGGGACGAGCTTGTCGTCGGAGAGGACGTCGTCGGCGAAGTAGCGGTCGCGGCTGTAGGACTGGTTGCCGCGCTTCTGCATGGCGCCGAGCGACCCCATGCCGCGGTAGGTCTTGAACTGCTTGCCGTTCATGAACACCAGCTCGCCCGGGGCCTCCTCGACCCCGGCGAACAGTCCGCCGATCATGACCGTGTCGGCGCCGGCGACCAGCGCCTTGGCGATGTCGCCGGAGTACTGCAGGCCGCCGTCGGCGATGACCGGGACGCCGGCCGGCTTGCACGCGAGGCTCGCCTCGTAGATGGCGGTGATCTGCGGGACGCCGACACCGGCGACCACGCGGGTGGTGCAGATCGAGCCCGGACCGACGCCGACCTTGACCGCGTCCGCGCCGGCGTCGACCAGCGCCTGCGCGCCGGCGCGGGTGGCGACGTTCCCGCCGACCACCTGCACGCCGCCGTCGCCGCCGAAGTCCTTCCGGACCCGGGCGACCATGTCGAGGACGGCGCGCTGGTGGCCGTGCGCGGTGTCGACGACGACCACGTCGACCCCGGCGTCGACCAGCAGGCCGGCCCGCTCGTAGGCGTCCTCGCCCACGCCCACCGCCGCGGCGACGACGAGCCGGCCGTCGGCGTCCTTGGTGGCGTTCGGGTACTGGTCGCGCTTGACGAAGTCCTTGACGGTGATCAGGCCGCGCAGCCGGCCGGAGTCGTCGACGATCGGCAGCTTCTCGATCTTGTGCTGGGACAGCAGCCGCAGCGCGGTGTCGGGGTCGACGCCGACCGGGGCGGTGACCAGCGGCATCTTCGTCATGACGTCGCGCACGAGCCGGTTCTGGTCGGTCTCGAAGCGCATGTCGCGGTTGGTGACGATGCCGACCAGCACGCCCTCGTCGTCGACGACGGGCGCACCGGAGATGCGGTAGCGGGCCGACAGGGCGTCGACCTCGGCGAGGGTGTTGTCCGGCGAGCAGGTGACCGGGTTGGTGACCATGCCGGCCTCGGAGCGCTTGACCAGGTCGACCTGGCCGGCCTGCTCCTCGGCGGCGAGGTTGCGGTGCAGCACGCCCACGCCGCCGACCCGCGCCATGGCGATCGCCATGCGGGCCTCGGTGACGGTGTCCATCGCGCTGGAGACCAGCGGCACCGCCAGCCGGACGCCCCGGGTGAGGCGGCTGCTGGTGTCGACCTCGGCGGGGACGACGTCGGACTCGCCGGGGATGAGCAGGACGTCGTCGTAGGTCAGGCCGAGCGGGGCGAACTTCGCCGGCAGCTCGGGGCGGTGCCCGTCAGGTGCGTGGTCGTCGGGCTGCATGGTGCCGCCACCCTCTCCGTCGGCTTCGCCCCCGGCCGGGCGCGCGGGAACCGCCCACGATCGTAGGCCGGGCGCTCCGGCGCCCGGGACGCCGCCGGGCGCAGGCGTGGGAACCGTCGGCGCGGGCGGCTACCGTGGTCCCCCGGACGGGCGAGCCCGCGCGTCCGGGCCGGGACGCCCGCGCCGCCAGCACGAGGGAGGAGGCACCCGTGAGTCCCTTCGACGACGCCCCGGGGCCCGACTTCGATTCGCCGTCGGACCCGCCACCGCTGTCGATGGAGGAACGGGCCGGCGTCCTCGACGACCTGGCCGAGCTCGAGGTGTTCCGCACCCTGCTCGAGCCCACGGGCATCAAGGGCATCGTCGTCGACTGCCCGGACTGCGACGAGGAGCACCACGTCGACTGGGCGCTGATGCAGGCCAACCTGCGCCAGTTGCTCGAGGAGGGGCAGACCGGCCGGCACGAGCCGCCGTTCGACCCCGATCCCGACGACTACGTCAGCTGGGACTACGCCAGCGGCTACGCCGACGGGGTGGCCGCGATGGCCGAGCGCGAGGAGCCCGGCTCCGGCCGCACGGGCCGGCACGCCCGCGACGAGTAGCCGAGAACGCGCCGAGGGCCCTCTCCGATCGTCGGAGAGGGCCCTCGGCGCGTTCTCGTCCCGTCCCGGAGGGCCGCCACGGCGTCCCCCACTGCCGGCACGTCACCGGGTGAGCGGGCTCCCGCAGTCGCCGCAGAACCGGGCGCCGGTGGCGTTGCGCTCGTGCCGGCAGGCCGTCGCGACCGGAGGCCGGGGGGCGGTCCGCTCGATCAGCCGGGTCCGTTCCGCCCCGGCGGACCGGGCCGGCGGGGCCGGCGCCGCGGGGGTGGCCACGGGGGCGGGGGGCACCGGACCGGCGGAGGCGGGCGCCGGCGCCGTCCGCCGTCCCCGACCGCGGGTCGTGACGAACGCTCCCCCGGCGACCAGCGCGAGCAGGAGGACCGCCCCTCCGGCGCCGTACGCCCAGCCGGGCGTGCCGGGACCGGCGGACACCGGGGCCGCGGTCGGGTCGACCGGCCGGGCCTCCCCGGCGGGCACGGTCTCCGGGCCGCCGGTGCCGGTCTGCGGCTCGACGCCCTGCCGCTCGAGGAAGCCGCGCAGCGCCGCACCGTCGGTGATGAAGTTGAAGCTCTGCTCCTCCCCCAGGATGCCGAAGCTGTTGACCCCGAGGACGCGGCCGTCGGCGTCGATGGTGGGGCCGCCGGACATGCCGGCGGAGACCTCGGCGTTGATCTCGGTGTTCGAGACACCGCTCTCGCTCACCTGCACGGAGCTGACCGTGCCGGTCTTGAACGACGCCCGGAGCCGGTGGACGTCCGAGACGCTGGCGACCGAGTCCGGGTAACCGATGGCGGTGAGCGGGTCACCGATCTGCGGGGCGTCGGTCGCGATGGACAGCGGCGGGGTCGGCTCCTGGAGGCCGTTGGCCTTGAGCAGGGCCAGGTCGCCGTCCTCGAACGGCTGGTGCTCGATCACCTGGACGGTCAGCGGGTCCTCGATCACCGCGCCCTCGACCGCCGACGGCTGGACCACCCAGACGTCGGTCCGGTCGGGAGGGGCGCCCTCCTCGTAGCCCTCGACCCGCCAGGTCTGGGCCTCCTCCTCCAGGTGGAGAGCGTCGTTCTGCGCCAGGAACTCGCGCAGGACGGCACCCTCGATCTCCGCCGGGTCCAGGCAGTGGCCGGCGGTCACGATGTGCCCCTCGTCGCTGGCGAACCAGCCGGTGCAGCCGCTGTACACCGCGACGGGGTCCGACCAGGTCCAGCCGCCGTCATCCGTCGGGTACTCCACGTACCCGGTCCAGTCGATGCCGACGTAGACGAGGGACTTCTCGGCGTCCCCCGGCCCGGCCTCGGCCGGCGCCGTCCCCGGCGTCGCCGGTGCGGCGGAGGCGGTGGCCGGTGCGGCGACCAGCAGGGTCAGACCGGCCGCCGTCCCGACGACCACGGAGGTGAGGGTGCGCCGGGCCGGGGACGTCCGGACGGCGGTGTGGTGCGTGCGGGCCGCGGAGCGGGGCAGCGGCCGGGCGGTGGGGGTCATCGGAGGTCTCCCTTCAGCGGGGTGGGGCGGGTGCCCCTGACGCAGATCAGCGTCGAGCGCCCGCGACGGCCCCTCCAGGACCCCTGGGGTGGGTGTCCACCCACCCTCGGCACCCCCGGCGGCCGTGCGCGACACCGTTGCCGCGGGGAGGGACGGGCAGGACCATGTGCGGGTGTCCGGCGGCACGGCGAGCTGCCCGTTGCTCCGCTACACCGACGCGAACGGGGAGTCCGCCGAGTTCCTCCTCACCGGCGCGGCCCCGCGGGTGACGGTGGGCCGGTCGCCGGAGAACGACCTCGCCCTCACCTGGGACGCGGAGGTCTCCCGCCTGCACGCCACCCTCGAGTGGATCGGCGGCGCCTGGACCATCACCGACGACGGGCTGTCGCGGAACGGGACCTACGTGAACGGGACCCGCATCGCCGGCCGGCGGCGGCTGCACGCCGGCGACGCCGTGCGGGTCGGCGGCACCCTGCTCGCCTACCGCGAGTACGTGCCCCGGCGGGACGAGTCGACGCGGGTGGCCGCCGACGTGCCGACGCTGGGCTCGTTGACGGAGTCGCAGCGGGGGGTCCTCGTCGCGCTCTGCCGGCCGTTCAAGCACGGCGGCGCCTACGCGGTGCCCACGCCCAACCAGCAGATCGCGGCCGAGCTCGTCCTCAGCCAGGACGCGGTGAAGACCCACCTCCGCGCCCTGTTCGCCAAGTTCGACGTCGAGGACCTGCCGCACAACCAGAAGCGGCTGCGCCTGGTCGAGCGCGCACTCCAGAGCGGAGTCGTCCGCGAGCGCGACCTGTGAGCTCCCGGGAGGCCGGGCGGGGAGAGCTCAGCGGACCCCTGAACGCGACACCGACCGCGCCAGTGCCCACGCCGTCAGCGCGAGCAGGACCACCGACTGCACGCCGAGCAGGCCGAGGTCGAGCGCCCACCGCCCCGTCGTCGGGGTGAACAGCGGATCCGGCTGCGGACCGGACCGCGGCTGCAGCTCGGCCGTCGAGGCCATCGCGGCGTAGCCCGCGCGCGCGGGGAGCACCAGCGAGAACTGCTCCAGCCCCGTCCGGCCGGCCAGCGGGAACAGCCCACCGCAGAACACCAACTGGCCCATGACCAGGGCGACCAGGGCCGGCATCGTCTGCTCCGTGGAACGGGCCAGCGCCGAGACGGCCAGCGCGGCGATGCTCATCGTCACCCCCACGGCGGCGGCCGCCACCGCGATCTCGCACCGGCCCCACGGCACCAGCCGCGGGTCGTCGGGGCCGGGGAGACCGGCCAGCGCGATCAGGGTGAAGAGCACGCACTGGACGGCGACCGCGCCGCCCACGACCACGACCTTGGCGGCGAGGTAGGCAGTCGGCGAGAGGCCCACCGCGTGCTCGCGCCGGTAGATCGGCCGCTCCCCGACGAACTCCCGGACCCCCAGGGCGGCGCCCATCAGCGCCGCCCCCACGACCAGCACGATGATCCGTTGCCGCGCCTCGGCGGGGTCTCCCTCCGCCGCGGCCGTCGACAGCCCGGCGTCCCCGGGGAAGGCGTGGGCCATGACCCCGAGGACGAGCGGCATCCCGACCAGCAGGGCCAGGAAGAGCCGGTCGGCGGCGACGACGGCGAGGTTGCGCCGGACCAGGGTGCCCAGCTGCCGCACCGGCGCCGGCCGCGGCGGCGTCGGAGCCCGCCGGGCGGGAGCCGGTGCCCGGCCCGACGACGTCGGCTCGACGTAGGCCCGGCGGACCGACGACTCGGCGAACCGGCTCACCCAGCCGGGGTCCTCCAGCGCCGCGAACACCGCCGGGTGGTCGGGCACCCCGAAGAAGGGCAGCAGCCGCTCGGGTGGGCCGAAGAACGCCACCCGTCCACCCGGCGCGAGCAGCAGCACGCGGTCGCACCGGTCGAGGGCCAGCACGCTGTGCGTCACCACCACCACCACGCGGCCCGCGTCGGCCAGGTCCCGCAGCCCGTCCATCACCTGCCGGTCCAGCCCGGCGTCCAGGCCCGACGTGGGCTCGTCGAGGAAGAGCAGCTGGGGGGCGGTGAGCAGTTCGAGCGCGATGGACGTCCGCTTGCGCTGGCCACCCGAGAGCGAGTCGATCCGCTGGTCGACCTGCGCCGACAGCCGTACCTCCTCGAGGACCCGGCGCACCCGCTGGTCGCGCTCGGCGGCGGTGGTGTCGGGGGGCAGCCGGAGGCGGGCGGCGAGGTCGAGGGCGCGGCGGACCGTGAGCTGGCGGTGCAGGACGTCCTCCTGGGGCACCAGGCCGATCAGGTGGCGCAGGTGGTCGTACTCCTCGGACAGGTCGCGTCCGTCCCAGGTCACCCGGCCCTCGCCGGCCGGCCGGAGGCCGGTCAGCGCCCCGAGCAGCGTCGACTTGCCCGCACCGGAGGGGCCGATGACCGCGACCAGCTGGCCGGCCCGGACGGTCAGCGAGACGTCGTCCAGCAGGCGCCGGCCGCTCCGCGTCGTCACACCGAGGTGCCGGGCGCTGAGGGCGGCGCCGGGACGACCGGGGACGGTCGCGGCGCGGCCGTCCCACGTCAGCGTCGTCCCGCCGACGCCGATGCCGTCGCCCGCCGTCAGGACGGCGGGCCCGCGCAGGCGGACCCCGTCGAGGTGCGTGCCGTTGGAGCTGCCCAGGTCGCGGAGCACGGCGGCCCCGGACCCCGCCGGTACGTCGATCGCGGCATGGCGGCGGGACACCAGCGGGTCGTCGGCGAGCACGACGTCGCACGCGGGGTCGCGGCCGATGACCACGGTCCGGCCGCGCTCCGCAGCAGCGTGCCCGTCGGGAGCCGTCACGACGCGGACCGTCAGCTCCGGACCGCCGCGGCCCCCGAGCCGGACGCGGTGCTCGGCGCCCGGGGCGAGGACCGTCCCCGCCGCGTCCGGTCCGGCCGCGAGCTCCGCGCCGTCGACCCAGGTGCCGTTGCGGCTGCCGAGGTCCCGCAGCACCCAGCCCCGGTCCTCGTGCCGCAGCCCCACGTGCGTCCGGGAGACCTGCTCGTGGTCGAGCGGGACGTCGCACCGGGGGTCCCGGCCCGCCACCACGGACAGCGACCGGTCGAAGGTCCACACGCGGTCCCCCGCGCGCACCCGCAGGGTGGACTCGGCGCGGGTCCGGGATCCGCGGGTCATCGACCGGCCCCGCCTCAGCCGCCGGAGTCCAGGGAGGCGGCCACCCGGTCGAAGGTCTCCGTCTGCCCGGCGAACACCGACGGCGGCGCGAAGAAGACCAGGAGCTGGCGCGGCGAGGAGTCCAGGGCCAGCACCCGCAGCTGCAGCGAGGCGTCGCCCTCGAGCCCGAGCGTGCCCCGCAGGTCGGCCGCCCCGAGGTCGCCGACGGTCACGCTCTCCCCCGGGCGGAGCTCGGCCGCCCGGCCGGGCAGCAGCGCCTGCGCCGCCGGCAACTGGTCCCCGGGGGTCCCGCCGTCCAGCCGCGGCCGGTGGTAGATCGCCAGCCCGACGACGGCCTCGGGATCCGACGCGACCGCGTCCGCAGCGGCCTGCACACCCGCCGGGTCGTCGGCGAAGAGCGCGGTGAGGTCCGTCGGCGACAGCACGGTGACCGTGCTGTCGCCCGCCTCGTGCGTGTGCGCGGACCAGTCCTGCGGCACGTCGAGGGTGTAGGGCACGTCGGGGTCGGCGAACGTCGTGAGCTCCTGGTCACCACCGAGGAGCAGGACCAGCCCGCCCGCCACGGCGACCGCCACCAGGGCCACCGCCGCCGCCACCAGCCGGCCGACCGGCCACCGTCGACCGCGACCGCGACCGCGACCGGGGACGGCGGGTGCGGGGCGGGGACCGTCCTCACCACTCACCGGCGGTCGCGCGGGCGGGGGCGGGCCCGCGGGAGGCGGCGACCGGTGCGGCGGCGGACCCGGGCGGGGCGCTCCGGTCGTCCCCGGCTCCGCCGGCGGAGGGCCGTGGTGCGGCCTCGTCGACGACCGGTCCTCCATGAGGGCCACCAGCGCCCCGCAGGTCTCCGGCCGCTCCTCCCGCGACTTGGCCATCCCGGCGGTCAGCGCCTCGTCCACGGAGGGCGTGAGCCCGGGCTGCAGCGCGCCGGCCCGTGGGGGCATGCGCGACAGGTGCGCCCACATCAGCGCGACGTCGTCCTCCTCGTCGAACGGAGGCCGCCCCACGAGCACGGCGTAGGCGACGCACGCGAAGGAGTAGACGTCCGCGCGCCCGTCGACCGGGTCGCCGCGGATCTGCTCGGGGGCGACGTAGTCGAGCGTGCCGAGGAAGTGGCCGGTCGTCGTCAGCCCGGAGATCGACGTCGAGCGACGGGTCAACCCGAAGTCGGTGAGGTAGGCGTGCCGGTGGCCCTTGCGGTTCGGGTCGGCGAGCAGGACGTTGCCCGGCTTGACGTCGCGGTGGACCAGCCCGGCGGCGTGCGCGGCGTCCAGCGCGTCGGCCAGCTGCTGCAGCACCGGCAGGGCCTCGGGCAGCGGCAGCCGGGTCCTCCGGTCGAGCTCGGCGCGCAGGTCGACGCCGGGGACGTAGCGCATGGCGATGAACAGCTGACCGCCGGCGTCCCCCGCCTCGTAGATCGGGATGATGTTCGGGTGGTCCACCGCGGCCGCCAGCCGCGACTCGCGCAGGAACCGGGTCCGGAAGTTCTGGTGCGCGGTGAACTCGGGCGCCAGCAGCTTCAGGGCCACCGTCCGTTCCAGACGGAGGTCCCGGGCCCGGTAGACGACGCCCATGCCACCGCGGCCCACGACCGACAGCACCTCGTAGTCGGCGAACGTCGTCCCCGGCTCCAGGAACGGCTGGTGGGAGCGCATCTCAGGTGACCGGCGACCCGCACCAGGCGCAGAAGCGGGCGTTCTCCCGCACCGTCCCGCCACAGTCCGAGCAGAAGGCCACGGACCGCCGCGACGGCGGCTGCGGGTCCCCCACCCCGGCCGGCGCCTCCCGCACGCGGACCCCGTCCCGCTCGGCCGGCTCGTCGTCCCCGGCCGGTGCCTCGGCGGGGGCGGTCGCCGGGAGCTGCCCCCAGGCCGCGGGCCTTCCGGTGGACGCCGGGACGGGCACCTGTTCCGGCCGCGGGGCGGCGGTCGTCGGCGCCGGCGGAGGTGGGGACGGCGCGCGCGGGGAGGGCGGGGGTGGGGACGGCGGGACGGCGGCGCCCGGACGGTCACCGCGCGCCCGCCGGCGCCGGAGGAACAGCGCCGCCGCGAGCAGCGCGAGCAGGACGAGCACGCCCAGCGCCACCCAGGTGACCGCGCTGCCGAACGGGCTCCCGTCGTCGTCCGCCGCGGAGGCGGTGTCCGCACCGGTCCCGCCGGCCGCCCGCGCCTCCTCGAGGTACCGGGCGGCGAGCGCGGAGTCGTAGTAGCTGAGCGCCTCCTGGAACGCGCTCGCGGCCGGCCCCTGCCCGTGTCCGCTGACGAGGTGGTCGACGCCCCGGCGGAACACCGCGTCGAACTCCGAGCCGCTGGGCTCCACGCCGGCCGCCGCGAACGCGTCGTGCAGCGCCTGCGCCGGGACCAGGGTCGCCGTCCCGTCCACGGTGGTGGCCAGCCCGACGACCGCACCGGTGGCCGGGTCGACCACCGGCCCCCCGGTCAACGCGGCCTCCGTCGTGCTCAGGTCGCCCTCGACCGACAGCGCCCCCGTCGCGGCGTCGGTGTGGACGCCCACCTCCGCGGCCGGCACGCCGGGCGCGGGGGGTTCGGTGAAGCCCAGGAGCAGACCGTGCTCGGCGACCTCCTGGCCGGGGTCCGCGACCTCCGCCGTGGGGGTCCCGCCACCGCCGCTGATCCGCAGCAGCCCGACGTCGGCCGGCCCGCCCGAGGTCGAGACCGGGTTCGCCGGCGTGCCGACGCCGTCCTGGGTGTAGGGGACGACCTGGAAGTGGGGTTCGAAGAACAGGATGCAGTGCTCCTGCTGCTCGTAGCAGTGCTGGAGGTGCGGAGCCCAGTAGGGGTCGACCGCCTGCGCCGGGCGCGAGGGATCACCGTCGTTGCCCACCAGGGCGGTCCCGATCTGCTCCTGGAACAGCGTGTTCGCCGCGTGGACGACGACCTGGTCGTCGGTGACGGTGAGGACGGGTGCGGCCGTCGCGATGACACCCTCGGAGGAGACGAGGACCCCGGTCGCCGTCCGGATCGGCACGGTGTACCTCCCCCGCGCCACCGCGACCTCGCCGGTCGTGTGGTCGACGTGGGCGATCTCGGCCAGCGCGGAGACCTCGATCCGGACCAGCGCCGCCTTCGACCCCTCGACGCCGCTGACCAGGTCGCCGTCGGCGGAGTGGACCGGGTCCTCCGCGGCCCCGGCGGGACCGCCGGCGGCCGACGGCACCAGCGCCAGGAGGAGGACGGCGGCGCACTTCCTGCACGTGTCATGACGGCGACCGGCCATGACGGAGCCTCCCTGCCCGTTCAGCCCCCCGTGTCCCCCAGGGCCGAGATGCCGCGGAGAGTCCCGCCCGGTCCGGCGACCGTCAACCGTTGCCCGACCGTTGCTGCGCCCGGGGAGCCGGGGCCTCTCCCCACCACCTGCACGCCGTCACCCTGCGCCTCGGTCGGGGCGCTGACCGTCGCACTCGACCGTGCCGGCCCGCGCCCCGGTCGGTACTCCGTCCGGAGACGGCGGCGGGGCCGCTCACCACCGGGTGGTGAGCGGCCCCGCCGACGATCTGGAGGTCGACCACGGCCGGAGGGGCTCCGCCGCGGCCGGGGGGACCGTCCCGGTCAGCTCATCATGCCGCGGCGGAAGCCGGTGGCCACGGCCTCGGCGCGGTCCTTGGCGCCGAGCTTGCGGAACAGCCGGCGGGCGTGGGTCTTGATGGTGTCCTCGGAGAGGTAGAGCTCCCGGCCGATCTGGGCGTTGCTCTTGCCCTGGCTCATCCCGGTGAGCACCTGCATCTCGCGCATCGACAGCGTGACCGCCGGCGCGGCCTCGCGGACCGGGGTGCTCACCACGCGCGGGCCGGCGCCGTTGAGCGGCGTCGCCCAGGCCGGCACCGGGGCGCCGACCGAGTTCAGCGGCACCGGGGCGGGCGCCGGCTGCGGCGGGCGGCCGTCGGCGCGCAGGCCCACGCGGGACAGGCCGAGGCCCATCTCCAGGGCGCTGGCGTCCCAGCGGAGGTACCCGCGGGCCCCGACGGCGACCGCGGCGCGGACCGTCTCGGCGTCGTCGGGTGCGCCGAGCACGAGCACCGGGACGGTGGGGTGGGTCCGGATGACCTGGGTGGCGACGGTCAGGCCGGTGTCCACCGCGCGCTGCGTGCCGACCAGCAGCACGTCGGGCTGGCGGGTGGCCAGGCGCTGCACGAGGGCGGCGGCGTCGCCGACGACCTCGACGCGGCCCACGAACGGCAGGGCCACCAGGCGGGCGGCGACGTCGTCGCGGACACGACGGCGCTCGTCGTACACCCAGACGGTCGTGGCCCCGTGGCCCGGGCCGCGCATCCTGTCGTCGATCACGCTGTGCTCCTCGTCTCCCCCGGCCGTGGAGGGTCCCCGGGTCCCCACGACCCGGAACGGCTACGGCCTGGAACGACCATGACCGGCGGTGACGGGGCACAACACCCGTGATCACCCTGCGGGGGGAGACGCGGACCGGGAAAATGTCCGATCGCCGTGTGTTTGACCGCGGGACCCCTCGGGCACCGGCTCCCGTGCGACCGGACCGCCCCCTCCGGCTCGCACCGAGCCGAGGAGGACCGTCATGGCCGACATCCGCCGTCTCCCGACGCCCGTTGCCGAGGTGTGGGACTGGCAGCTGCACGGCGCCTGCCGTGGTGAGAGCACCGCGCTGTTCTTCCACCCCGACGGCGAACGCGGTCCCGCCCGGGCCCGTCGCCAGGCCGCGGCCAAGGCCGTGTGCGCGAAGTGCCCCGTCGTCGAGGCCTGCCTGAAGCACGCCCTGAGCGTCCGTGAGCCCTACGGCGTCTGGGGCGGCATGAGCGAGGAGGAGCGGGCCCGGCTCATCGCCGCGGAGCCCGCCGCCGTCGCCGCCGGGGTCTGAGGAAGGCCGCTCCTCCCCACCACTCGCAGGCTCGCGGCGGGACCCCAGAGGGGGCCGCACCCGGCACTCGCGAACGAGAGGGCCGGTCCAGCGTCACGCTGGACCGGCCCTCTCGTCGTCTGCGCTCAGGCCGTGCGCTCGGCGGCCATCAGCTCGTCGTGCACCCAGGTGCTCCCCCGGTCGTGCGAGGTCTCGGCCGACCAGGTGAAGGAGTCGGGGCGGACGTCGGTGAACCGCCAGCGCAGCCACGGGTCCTCCTCGTCGGCGAGCAGGACCATCCCGCCGTCCCCGGTGGGCCGGCCCACGAAGCGCCGCACCCGGCCGTTGACGGGTTCCATCCAGGTCGAGCGCCACGTGCCCGGCGCGTGCGGGTCGGGGAAGCGGACCGTCGTCCCGTGGAACGCCCGCGGTGGGACGCCGGCGCCCGGCTGCCCCCGGCCGGGGACGATCCACACGTCCTGCACCGCGCGGCCGCCGAGCACGCGCCCGACGTGCAGCTCCCCGACCGCCGTCGACCAGGTGCCGTCCGGCTCGAGGCCCCGCCAGTGCAGCCGCCAGGCGCCCTCCAGCCGGCCGAAGAACCCGAGGTCGACGAGCTCCTCTGACGAGGAGTCGTGCAGGGCGTCCGGGAGCATCCGTTCCTCCTCCGCCGGTCGGTCGTCGGCGTGACCGTGCCCGGTCGGCGCGTCCGACGTCCAGGGGGCGGACGGCGGGAGGGCCGGCCCGGCAGACGCCGGACCGGCCCTCTCGTGCCGTGCGGGCCCCGGGACGTCGTCCCGGGGCCCGCATCACTCAGTGGCTGTGGCCGTGACCGTGCGAGTGGCCGTGGGTGTGGTGCCCGGCCCCCGCGTGCTCGTCCTCCTCCTCCGGCGCCTCGACGACGGCGGAGTCGGTGGTGAGCACCATCGCGGCGATCGACGCGGCGTTGCCCAGCGCGGCCTTGGTGACCTTGACCGGGTCGATGACGCCCTGGGCGGCCAGGTCGCCGTACTCGCCGGTGGCGGCGTTGAAGCCCTGGCCCACGCCGAGGTCGCGGACCCTGCTGACGACGACGCGGCCCTCGAAGCCGGCGTTGTCGGCGATGCGGGCCAGCGGGGCCTCCAGGGCGCGCTTCACGGCGCGGGCGCCGGTCAGCTCGTCACCGGAGAGGTCCAGCGCGTCGATCGCGGCGGTGGCGTGGACGAGTGCCGAGCCGCCACCGGGGACGACGCCCTCCTCGACCGCGGCCTTGGTGGCGGCGATGGCGTCCTCGATGCGGTGCTTGCGCTCCTTGAGCTCGACCTCGGTGGCCGCGCCGACCCGGATGACGCCGATGCCGCCGGCCAGCTTGGCCAGCCGCTCCTGCAGCTTCTCGCGGTCCCAGTCGGAGTCGGTGGCCTCGATCTCGCGGCGGACCTGGGCGACCCGGTCGGAGATCGCGCCGGCCGTGCCGCCGCCGTCGACGATCGTCGTCGTGTCCTTGGTGACGGTCACGCGGCGGGCGGTGCCGAGCACCTCGAGGCCGACCTGGTCGAGCTTGAGGCCGACGTCCTCGCTGACCACCTGACCGCCGGTGACGACGGCGAGGTCGGTCATGAACGCCTTGCGGCGGTCGCCGAAGTAGGGCGACTTCACCGCGACGACGCGGATCGTCCTGCGGATCGAGTTGACGACGAGGGTGGACAGCGCCTCGCCCTCGACGTCCTCGGCGACGATCAGCAGCGGGCGGGCGCCGTTGCCGAGCACCTTCTCCAGCAGCGGCAGCAGGTCGGCCAGCGCGCCGACCTTGCCCTGCACCAGCAGCACGAGGGCGTCGTCGAGGACGGCCTCCATCGCCTCCTGGTCGGTGACGAAGTAGGGCGAGAGGTAGCCCTTGTCGAACTGCACGCCCTCGGTGACGTCGAGGTCGGTGGAGAGGGTGTTGCTCTCCTCGACGGTGATGACGCCGTCCTTGCCGACCTTCTCCATCGCCTCGCCGATCAGGCGGCCGACCTCGGCGTCCTGCGCCGAGATGGTGGCGACGCCGGCGATGGCGTCCTGCTCCTCGACCGGGGTGGCGACCTCGTCGAGGGCGGCCCACACGGCGTCGACGGCGGCGCGCATGCCGCGGCCGAGCCCCATCGGGTTGGCACCGGCGGCGACGTTGCGCATGCCCTCCTTGACCAGGGCCTGCGCCAGCACGGTCGCGGTGGTGGTGCCGTCACCGGCGACGTCGTTGGTCTTGGTGGCGACGTTCTTGGCCAGCTGGGCGCCGAGGTTCTCGTACGGGTCCTCGAGCTCGACCTCGCGGGCGATGGTGACGCCGTCGTTGGTGATGGTCGGCGCGCCGAACTTCTTGTCGAGGACGACGTTGCGCCCGCGCGGGCCGAGGGTCACCTTGACGGCGTCGGCGAGCTTGTCCACGCCGCGCTCGAGCGCGCGGCGGGCGTCCTCGTTGAACTTGATGATCTTGGCCATGGGGCCCTTCCGATCAGATCGCTACGGGGTGAGACGGCGACCGCCCCGGGACCCGGTCAGTCGGGTCGCCGGGGCGGTCGCGTCGAGCTGTCGTGCGGCCCCCTGCAGGGGCCCGCGGCGAGCGGGCGAGCCGTGGGGGGCAGGGGGTCCTTCTACTTCTCCACGACGGCGAGCAGGTCGCGGGCGGAGAGCACCAGGTACTCCTCGCCGGCGTACTTGACCTCGGTGCCGCCGTACTTCGAGTAGATGACGACGTCGCCGACGTTCACGTCGAGCGGCACGCGGTTGCCGTTGTCGTCGATGCGGCCGGGGCCCACGGCGATGACCGTGCCCTCCTGCGGCTTCTCCTTGGCGGTGTCCGGGATGACCAGGCCGGAGGCGGTGGTGGTCTCGGCCTCGTTGGCCTGGACGACGACGCGGTCCTCGAGCGGCTTGATGTTGACCTTGGTAGCGGTCGTCACGAGGTGACGCCCCCTTCGGGATCGGACGGCGGGTGGTCTCTCATGCTGTGGCACGGGGGCCGGGCCTGCCGTCGCGGGGGTCAGGCGCCTGCCCGTGTCGATTGGCACTCTACCCATGAGAGTGCCAGCCCCTCAACCGGGTCGCCGGGTCGGGCGACGCCGCCCTGCGGGAGGCTGGTCGCCGTGCCCGACGACGCCGGACCGGTCGCCCTCCTGCGCACGCCGGAGGGGGCCGCGGCCACCGCGCGGGCGGTGTCGCTGCTGGCCGAGGGCGCCGACGTGCTCACCGGCGTGGCCCGGCTCCGGGCCGAGGTCGGCCCGGAGCTGGCCGGCCCCGCCTGGGAGCTGGCCCGGCTGCGCGCGCGGGCCCGCCCGGTGTTCGGCGCCGACGCCGACCGGCTGTTCCTCACCGCCGACACCCTGGAGCAGGCCGGCCGCCCCGAGCTCGCCGCCCGCCGCGCCGCCCGGCTGCTGGCCGACGGCACCGACTCCGCCGCCGACCTCGGCTGCGCCGCCGGGACCGACACGATCGCGCTGGCCCGGGCGGGCGCGCGGGTGCTCGCCGTCGACCGCGACCCGGTGGCCCGGGAGCTGACCGCCGCCAACGCCGCCGCGCTCGGGGTGGACGACGACGTGTGGGTGGTCGCCGGTGACGTCGTCGAGCTGGTGGACGCCGCGCGCGGCGGGGAGGTGGCCGGCTGCGGGGCCGCCGTCCTCGACCCCGCCCGGCGGGCCGGCGGGCGGCGGCAGCTGGACCCCGAGCGCTGGTCGCCGCCCTGGCCGACGGTGGCCGCGCTGCTCGACCGGGTGCCGCGCTCGGTGGTCAAGGTGGCGCCCGGCCTCGACCACGACCGGGTGCCCGACGGCGTCGAGGCCGAGTGGGTCTCGGTGCGCGGGTCGATCGTCGAGGCGCTGCTGTGGGGCCGTGCGGTGTCAGAGGTGTGGCGGCGGGCGACCGTCGTCCGCGACGGCGCCGTGCACGAGCTGACCGCGGACGCCGACCCCGGCCCCGCCGACGCCGGTCCGGTCCGCGGGTGGCTGCACGAGCCCGACCCCGCCGTGATCCGCTCCGGGCTGGTGTCCCTGGCGGCCGCGGACCTCGGCGCCACGCTGGTCGACCCGACGATCGCCTACCTGACCTCCGACGCCCCGGCCGGCTCCCCCTGGGTGCACTCCCACCGGGTCGACGAGGTGCTGCCGTTCCACCTCAAGAGGCTCCGTGCGCTGCTGCGGGCGCGCGGCGTCGGCCGGGTGGTGGTGAAGAAGCGCGGGTCGGCGATCGAGCCGGAGACGCTCGCCCGGCAGCTGCGCGGCCCGGGGACCGGCAGCGCGACCGTCGTCGTCACCCGGGTGGCGGGTGCCCCGACGGTCCTGGTGTGCGACGTCATCAACCGAGGTTGACGACACCTCTGCCATCAACCTAGGTTGATGGTGTGGCGGTCGAACCGGTGTCCGTGCCGGGGCCCGAGGACCCCGAGGCGGCCCTGGCCGCCGTCGTCGCCCTGCGCCGGCTGGCGAGCCGGCTGGAGGTCGAGGCGGTGGTCGAGGCGGTCGGCCGGGGCTGGACGTGGGCCCAGGTCGGCGAGGCGCTCGGCATCAGCGCGCAGGCCGCCCACAAGAGGTTCGCCCCCGAGGTCCGCGCGCGGCGCGGGCACCGACCAGGAGGAGAGAGCTGATGGGGATCGTCACCGCGGTGCGGGACCTGCGGACGGTGAAGGCGCTGCTCACCGGCGCCGAGGCGGAGGCACGCGGCAGCGGGGAGGCGGTCCCCGGGCCGGAGCACCTCCTGCTGGCGGCCACCGCGCTCCCCGACGGCACGGCCGCCGCCGCGCTCGCCCGGGTCGGGACCGACGCCGGCCGCCTGCGCGCGGCCGTCGAGGCCGCGCACGCCGCGGCGCTCGCGTCGGTCGGGGTCGGCGCCGCCGCCGGGGAGCCGGCGCTGCGCGGGCCCGCCACCGGCCCGATGCGCTCGACCCCGCAGGCGCAGCAGGTCTTCCGGGCGGCGGTCGCGGCGGCGAAGGCGGCGCGCTCCCCGCTGCGCGGCGCGCACGTCGTCGCCGCGGCGTGCGACCTCGAGCGCGGCACCGTCGTCCGTGCGCTGGCCGACCTCGGCGTCGACCGCGCCCGGCTGCGGGACGCGGCCCGCGCCGTCGGTTAGGCGGCAGGAACGGCCGTTCCTGCCGCCGTCAGCGGCTGACGACGTCGATCGGCAGCGAGCTGTCGGCGCCCAGCTCCGGCGCCGACGGCTCGACGCCGGCGGCGACCAGCCGCGAGCCGAGCGCGGCGACCATGGCGCCGTTGTCGGTGCACAGCCGCGGGCTGGGCACCCGCAGCACGATCCCGGCCGCGGCGCAGCGCTCCTCGGCCAGCGCGCGCAGCCGCGAGTTGGCCGCCACTCCCCCGCCCAGCACCAGGTGGTCGACGCCGTGCTCGCGGCAGGCCCGCACCGCCTTGGCGGTCAGCACGTCGGCGACCGCCTCCTGGAACGACGCCGCGACGTCGGCCACCGGCACCGGCTCCCCCGCCGTCCGCCGCGCCTCGACCCAGCGCGCGACGGCGGTCTTGAGCCCGGAGAAGCTGAAGTCGTAGGGCGCGTCGCGGGGGCCGGTGAGCCCGCGCGGGAAGTCGATCGCCGCCGGGTCGCCCTCGCGCGCGGCCCGGTCGATCGGCGGGCCGCCGGGGAAGGGCAGGCCCAGCACGCGGGCGACCTTGTCGAAGGCCTCGCCGGCGGCGTCGTCGATCGTGCGGCCCAGCGACTGCACCTCCTGGGCGAGGTCGGGCACCAGCAGCAGCGAGCTGTGCCCGCCGGAGACCAGCAGCGCCAGGGACGGCTCGGCCAGGCGACCGTGCTGCAGCTCGTCGACGGCGACGTGCGCGGCCAGGTGGTTGACCCCGTACAGCGGCTTGTCCAGCGCGAGCGCGTACGCCTTGGCGGCGGCCAGCCCGACCAGCAGCGCACCGGTGAGCCCGGGACCGGCGGTGACGGCGACGGCGTCGACGTCGGCCGCGGACACCCCGGCGTCGGCCAGCGCGCGGTGGACGGTCGGGACCATCGCCTCCAGGTGCGCCCGCGAGGCGATCTCGGGCACCACCCCGCCGAAGCGCTCGTGCTCGGCCATCGAGGTGGCCAGCGCGTCGGCGAGCAGGGTGTGCCCGCGGACGACGCCGACGCCGGTCTCGTCGCAGGAGGTCTCGAACCCGATGACCAGCGGCTCGTCAGCCACGGAGCCTCTCCCTCCTCATCACGACCGCGTCGGTGTTGCTCGGCTGGTAGTAGCCGCGCCGCCGGCCGATCTCGGTGAACCCGCGCCGCCGGTAGAGGCCCTGCGCCAGGTCGTTGTCCGCCCGCACCTCGAGCAGCACCACCGGGCTGCGCCGGTCGGCCTCGGTGAGCAGCGCGTCGAGCAGCCGCGCCCCGATCCCCTCGCCCTGCCGGTCCCGCGCGACGCCGATGGTCGCCACGTGCGCCTCGTCCTCGTAGGCGATGAGCCCGGCGTAGCCGACCACGGCCCCCTCGTCGTCGGCGACCAGGTAGTGGCGGGTGTCGGTGCGGGCGAGCTCGTCGCGGTACATCGCGCGGGTCCAGGTGTCGGGCGCGAAGAGCTCCTCCTCCAGCGCGAGGACCGCGTCGAGGTCGGCCAGTCGCATCGGCCGCAGCCGCACCGTCACCTCCCCTCCTCGCCGGCGCTCGTCGGTCCGGTGCCGGACCGTGCTCTGTCCCCGCGGGAGCTCGCGAGCTCGCTCACGAGGTCGTCACCGGCTTGAACGACGTCGGCGGGACGGCGTCGGGCCGGCGCAGGTAGAGCGGCACCAGCGGCCCCGCGGACGACGGGTCCTCGAGCAGGGACGCCGCCGCGCGCAGCAGCCCGGCGGTGGTCACCTCGGCGGGCTCGACCGGCGCGCCCAGCCGGTCGGCGAAGCGCGGGTCGCCGACCAGCGGCCCGGTCAGGCCGGCCTCCTCCGGCCGGACGACGCCGGGCCCGTCCACCCGCGCGCCGGCGTCGTCGTAGGCGGCCCAGTAGACCTCCTTGCGGCGGGCGTCGGTGACCACGGTGCGGCGCCCGGAGCCGACCGCGTCCAGGGAGCAGACCCCGACCGCGGGGACGCCGCGCGCGTCGGCGAGCGCCGCGGCGGTGACCACGCCCACCCGCAGGCCGGTGAACGGCCCGGGGCCGAGGCCCGCGACGACGGCGTCGACGTCGGCGAGGGCCAGCCCGGCCGCGCCCAGCGCCTCGCGGACGGCGGGGACGAGCAGCTCGGCGTGCCGGTTGCCCGAGGGCACCGCCCGCTCGGCGAGCACCTCGACGTCGCCGGCCGTGCGGCGGGCGACCCCGGCGACGAGGGTGGGGGTCGCGGTGTCGAGGGCGAGGACGAGCACGACTCGCCAGGTTAGACCGACAGCTCGTACACGAGCTCGGGGCCGTCGACCTCGTCGACCTGCTCCCCCACCTCGGCGAAGCCGAACGGCAGCGCGACCGCCCGCGACGCCGCGTTGCCCGGCGCGATGCACACCCGGGCCACCGCGACGCCCGGCGCGCGCCGGGCCCGGTCCAGCAGCACGGCCAGGGCCGCCCGCGCGTGGCCGCGGCGCCGGTGCCCCGCCAGCACGGCGTAGCCGATCTCGACCGTGCCGCGGGCGTCGGGCGGGCCGTGGAAGCCGGCGCGGCCGACGGCCAGCCGCCGGTCGGGGTCCCGGACGACGCCGGTGACCCACGCGGCGGCCGACGGGTCGGCGCGGGAGAGAGGTCGCCGTCGGCCAGGGCCGCGAGCACCGGGCCGGTCAGCGCCGGCACCTCGGCCTGTGGCGTCACCCGTCCAGCCGCTGCTCCCAGCCGGCGCCGTACGGGACGAGCACGGCGGTGCGGACGTCGTCGTCGCGGCGGTCCAGCCGGACCTCGAGGTGCTCGTCGGCCAGCCGCTCGACCAGTCCGGCGCCCCACTCGACCACGGTCACCGACTCCTCGGTGGAGGCGTCGAGGTCGAGGTCGTCGACGTCGGCCACGCTGCCGAGCCGGTAGGCGTCCACGTGCACCAGCGGCAGCCGCCCGCCGCGGTGCACGCGGGCGATGACGAACGTGGGCGAGGTGACCGGCTCGGTCACCCCGAGCGCGGCGCCGAGGCCCTGGGTGAGCGCGGTCTTGCCCGCCCCCAGCGGCCCGGTGAGGACGACGAGGTCGCCCGGCCGCACCACGGCGGCGAGCTCCGCGCCCAGCGCCCGGGTGTCCTCCGGCGTGGGCAGCTCGTGCTCGCGCCTCACGGGACCAGGCTCCGCGCCACCGAGGTGAGGTCCTCGAGCAGCCCGGCCCGCGGCGCTCCGCGCGGGCCGAAGCGGATCGCCGCCGACGGGTGGTAGGTCGCCCAGACCGCGCGGCCGCCGACGTCGTGCGGGCGGCCGCGGGCCTCGGCGAGCACGGTCCTCGGCCCGAGGAACCACTTGGCCGACGACAGCCCGAGCGCCACGACGACGGGCGGGTCGAGGAGCTCGAGCTGGCGGCGCAGCCAGCCGCTGCAGCGGGCCACCTCGGGGGTCTTCGGCGTCCGGTTGCCCGGCGGCCGGCACTTCACGATGTTGAGCACCGCGGCCTCGGCGCGGTCCAGCCCGGCCTCGGCGAGCAGCTGGTCCAGCAGCTGCCCCGACTTCCCGACGAAGGGCCGGCCGGTCTCGTCCTCGTTCGCGCCGGGCGCCTCCCCGACCAGCGCGAACCGGGCCCGGCCGCGCACCGGCGGGTCCCCGACGACGACGTGCTGCCGGGCCGTGGCCAGCTCGGGACAGGCGACGCAGGGCGTGGCGGCCGCGGCGAGCTCCGGCCAGCCGGCGGCCGCCGCGGCGGTGCGGGCGACCTCCTCGGCCGCGGCGTCGAACCGGGGCGGACGGGGGGCGGCCACGCGCCGACCCTACGGGGACCGCGGTCCAGCGGCCCGCGGGCTTCCCTGCACGGCCGCGGAGGCCCACCCTGTGCACGGGACCCCGCGTCGGGAGGAGCCGCCATGACGCCGCAGCCGGACGTGTACGACGTCGCCTGCCTCGCCGGCGGGACGCAGCGGGTGGTGGACACCGCACTGGTCGCCCTGGTGGTCACCGGCCGGGTCCGCGCCGTCGCCCCGGGCGAGCTGCAGGTGGTCCACCCCCGGCGCCGGCACCCGGTCGAGGCCGCGGTCCTCGACGCCGTCGGGGCGCGGGGCCGCCGCTCGGTCGAGACCGTGCGCTGGCGCGCCGCGGGCGACGACCGGGTGGCCGCCGTCGTCCGGCGGCTGCGCCACGAGGGGCTGCTCGGCCGGCTGCTCGGCCCGACCGCCGCGGGCCGCCGGCTGCTGCGGGAGGCGCGGGCCGGCGACGGCGACCCGGTGCGCCGGGTCGCGCTGGACGGCGTCGCGCGGCTGACCGACCCGGCGCTGCGGGCCGCGGTCGTGGACCCGCCGCGCCGGCCGGTCGTGCCCGGCGCCGGGACGCCGTGGGAGCTCACCTTCGCCGACGGCTGCGAGGTCGCCCGCCGGACCCGCGAGGAGCTGATGGCCCGGGCGTACGAGGTCCGCGGCTGAGGGGTCAGTCCCGGACGGGCGTCCCGGCGGCGACGCGGCGCAGCAGGCCGGACAGCGCGCGGGTGACCTCCTCGGGCCGCTCCAGCGGGACCAGGTGCCCGGCGTCCGGCACGACGACGTACTCGACCACCGGCCCCTCGCCGCCGAGCAGCTCCACGAGGGTGTCGCTGTGCGCCATCGGGATCATCTTGTCCTCGGCGCCGGTGAGCACCAGCGTCGGCACGGCGCGCAGGGGCTCGAGCGCACCGGTCTCGTCGAGGCCGGCCAGCGCCGGGTAGAACTCGGCGATCACGTCGACCGGGGTGCCGCCGATCATCGCGTCCACGTAGCGGCCCAGCCGCGGGTCGACGTCGGTGGAGGAGAACGACAGCGACCAGGTGGCCGCGGAGACGACGTCGGCGGCCAGCCGGCGGGTGCGCTCGGCGAACGCCGGCCGGCGGCGCATCGTCCAGGCCGCGACCGGCAGCACCGCGACGCGCACGCGGGTGAGGAACTCGGGCATGCCGAAGTCCAGCTCGGCCAGGTTGCCGCTCGACGTCGACACCAGGGCCGCGCCGACGACCTTCGTGCCGAACAGCCCCGGGTGCAGGTCGGCCAGGCCCATGACGGTCATGCCGCCCATCGAGTGCCCGACGAGGACGACCGGCCCCTCGGGCACCCGGGTCTCGATCACGGTCGCGAGGTCGCGGGCGAGCTGCTCGATCGTCGAGTTCTCGGCCGGGCCGCGGGTGGAGCCCCCGTGGCCGCGCTGGTCGTAGAACACGAGCCGCGCCGCGGGGCGGTGCCCGTTGGCCGTGGCCAGCTGCGCGCCCAGCGACCGCCGCTGGAACGTCCACGACGCCATCGACAGCGTGTAGCCGTGCACGAAGACGACCGTCAGCGGCGCGTCGAGCGGGCCGACCTCCTCCACCGCCAGCAGCGCGCCGTCGTCGGCGCGGACCAGGGCGGTGCGGTCGGCCCGGCGGGAGGCCGGGCCGAGCGGGTCGTCCTCGCGCAGCTCGGCGGCGGTGGCGCCCTCGGGCAGCGCCCCGGCGGGGCTCAGCCGCTCCGCGCGCACCCGCCGGGTGGCGATCCGGGCGACGGCGACGCCGACGGCGGTGGTCGCCGCCGCCAGGCCGACGACGGCCCCGGCGACCCCGGCGGCCGGGTGGCGCTCCAGCGCCCCGGCGACACCGGACCGCGCCGGGGCGGCCGCGCGCCGCACCGGTCCCCTGCTGCGTGCCATCAGACCGCCCCTGCAGACCCGACGTGCCGGCGGGTGAACCGCCCGCCGACCCGGGTGACCAGCTCGTAGTGGATGGTGTCGACCGCGTCGGCCCACTGCTGCGCGGTGGGCTCGCCGCGGTCGCCGGGACCCCAGAGGACCACCTCGTCGCCCGGCGCCACGGCGGCGTCGCCCACGTCGAGCACGAACTGGTCCATGCACACCCGCCCGGCGATGGTGCGCTGGGTGCCGCCGGCGAGCACCGGCGCCCGGTTGCCCGCCGCCCGCGGCACCCCGTCGGCGTACCCCACCGGCACCAGCGCGAGCGTGGTCTCGGTCACGGGCGAGTAGGTGTGGCCGTAGGAGACGCCGACGCCCGCGGGCACCCGCCGGGTGAGGGCCACCCGCGCGCGCACGGTCATCGCCGGCCGCAGGCCGTGGACCGCCGGGTCGCCGCCGAGCGGGTCCAGGCCGTAGAGGGCGATGCCGGGGCGGACCATGTCGTACCAGGTCTCCGGCAGCGCCACGGTGGCCGCGGAGTTGGCCAGGTGCCGCCGCCCGTCCAGCCCGGCGCCGCGGGCGACCTCCACGGCCTCGTCGAACACCCGCACCTGGGCGCCGATCGTCGGGTGGGTGGGCGCGTCGGCGTAGGCCATGTGGCTCCACAGGCCGACCACCTCGACGTCGCCGTCGGCCTGCGCGCGGGCGGCCGCGGCGACCAGGCCCGGCCAGTCGGCGGTCGTGGCGCCCTCGCGGGACAGGCCGGTGTCGACGGACAGGTGCAGCCGCGCGGTCCGGCCGGTGGCGCGGGCGGCGGCGACCACCTCGGCCAGCCCCCACTCCGCGTTCACCGACACCTCGACGTCGGCCTCCAGCGCCGGGGCGAAGTCGGTGCCGGGGGCGTGCAGCCAGGCGAGCAGCGGCGCGGTCACCCCCGCGGCGCGCAGCGCCAGCGCCTCCTCCAGCACGGCGACGCCGAGCGCGTCGGCACCGCCGGCCAGCACCGCCCGGGCGGCGGGCACCAGCCCGTGCCCGTATCCGTCGGCCTTGACCACCGCCATGAGCGGCCGGCCGACCCGCTCGCGCAGCACGGCGGTGTTCGCCGCGATCGCGTCGAGGTCGACGACCACCTCGGCCCGGGGTTCGCTCACACCCCCGAGTCTCGCAGGCCGCTGCCGCGCACCCGGCCCACCGTCCCGGGGAGCCGTCGCACCAGGTCGCCGGCGACCACCGGCCCGGTCTCGGCGGCGACCTGACCGGCGCGGCCGTGCAGGTGCGCGGCCGCCGCGGCGGTCTCCGCGGCCGGGGTGCCGGCGGCCAGCAGGGCGCCGAGGATCCCCGACAGCACGTCCCCCGTACCGGCGGTGGCCATCTCCGGGGTGCCGGTGCCGTTGACGTACGCCGTCCCGTCCGGGTCCGCGACGACGGTGGCACTGCCCTTGAGCAGCACGACCGCGCCCAGGTCGGCGGCGAGCCGGCGGGCGCTGCCGATCCGGTCGGCGCCGACCGCGACGCCGAAGCGCTCGAACTCGCGATCGTGGGGGGTGAGCACGGTGGGGGCGCTCCGGCGGCGGACGAGGTCCGGCTCGCGGGCGGCCATCGTCAGCGCGTCGGCGTCGACCACCACCGGCAGGTCGGTGTCCAGCACCTCGGCGAGCACGCTGCGGGCGTCGTCGTCGGTGCCCGCGCCGGGGCCGACCACCCAGGCCTGCACGCGGCCGGCGTCGCCGGGGCGGCCCGCGGTGACGATCGCCTCGGGCCAGGCGGCGCGCACGCCCTCGGCCGCGGTGCCCGCGTAGCGGACCAGTCCCGGCCGGGTGCGCAGCGCCGCCCCGGTGCACAGCACCCCGGCGCCAGGGTAGGTGGCGGAGCCGGCCACGATCCCGACGACGCCGCGGGAGTACTTGTCGTCGACGTCGCCGGGCGGCTGCAGGTGCGCGGCGACGTCGTCGTCGGTGAGCTGGTGGGCCCGCGCCGGGGCCAGGTGCGGGCCCAGGCCGATGTCGACCAGGTGCACCGTGCCGGCGTGCCCGCGCCCCTCGCCGACGACGAGGCCGGGCTTGACCGCGCCGAAGGTGACCGTGTGGACGGCGGCGAACGCGGCGCCCTCGACGGCGCCGGTGTCGGCGTCCACCCCGCTCGGCACGTCGACGGCGACCGTGATCCCGGGGCCGGTGGCCGCGCGCTCGGCCAGGCGGGCGGCGTCCGGCCGCAGCCCGCCGCGGCCGCCGATGCCGACGACGCCGTCGAGGACGAGGTCGGCGCGGTCCAGCCCGTCGGGCCCGTCCGGGCCGGTGACCCGCCCGCCGGCGCGGCGCAGCGCCGCCAGCCCGGCGGGGTGCACGCGGTCCGGGGAGAGCAGCACGGCGGTGACCCGGGCGCCGCGGGCGGCCAGCCGGGCGCCGGCGAACAGCGCGTCACCGCCGTTGTCGCCACCGCCGGCGAGGACGGTGACCCGGGCACCGTGCGCCCGGCCGAGCAGCCGCAGGCAGACGGTGGCCAGGCCGGTCGCCGCCCGCTGCATGAGCGCGCCCTCGCGGGTGCGGGCCAGCAGCACGTCCTCCGCGGCGCGGACCTCCGCGACGGTGGACAGCCCGATCACCGGGCCCTCCCCTGCGCGACGCCGCCCTCGGCGACCACCACCGCCGAGGCGATGCCGCCGTCGTGGCTCAGCGACAGGTGCCAGGAGGTGATGCCGAGCTCGGCGGCCCGCTGCGCGACGGTGCCGCGCACCTCCAGGTGCGGCCGACCGCGGTCGCCGACCATCACCTCGACGTCGTGCCAGCGCAGCGAGCCCGGCGCGCCCAGGGACTTGGCGACCGCCTCCTTGGCGGCGAACCGCGCGGCCAGCGACTCCGCGGTGCGGGGGCTGCCGGACGGCGTCGTCTGCTCCTCCGCGGTGAACAGCCGGTCCCGCAGCCCGGGGGTGCGCTCCAGCGACTCGGCGAAACGGGTCACGGGGACCACGTCGATCCCGACCCCGACGATCACCGGGCCAGTCTGCCGTGCGCCCGCGCCCGCCGCCGACCGGCCGGCCTCACCGTGCGGTGCCCGACCCCGCGCCGCGGGGTGAGGACGGGCACCACGCCGCGAGGACGGCGCGGCTCACTCGACGGTGACGCTCTTGGCCAGGTTGCGGGGCTGGTCCACGTCGAACCCGCGGGTGTCGGCGATCTCGCAGGCGAGGATCTGCAGCGGCACCGTGGTCACCACCGGGGCGAGCAGGGTCGGCGTGCGCGGCACCCGGATGAGGTGGTCGGCGTAGGGGACGACGTCCTCGTCACCCTCCTCGGCGATGACGATGGTGCGCGCCCCGCGGGCCCGGATCTCCTGGATGTTGGAGACGACCTTGCCGTGCAGCAGGCTGCGCCCGGCCGGCGACGGCGCGATGACCACCACCGGCGTGCCCTCGTCGACGACCGCGATCGGGCCGTGCTTGAGCTCGCCGGCCGCGAACCCCTCGGCGTGGATGTAGGCCAGCTCCTTGAGCTTGAGCGCGCCCTCCAGCGCCACCGGGAAGCCCACGTGGCGGCCGAGGAACAGCACCGTGTCCGCGTCGGCCAGCGACCGGCCGAGCTCCCGCACCGGCTCCATCTGGGTGAGCACCTGCTCCACCGCCTCGGGCAGCCGCTGCAGCTGCTGCACGATCGACCCGACCTCGTCGGCGTACTTGATGCCGCGCACCTGGGCGAGGAACAGCCCGACCAGGTAGCAGGCGACGATCTGCGCCAGGAACGCCTTGGTCGAGGCGACGGCGATCTCCGGGCCGGCGTGGGTGTAGAGGACGGCGTCGGACTCGCGCGGGATGGTCGAGCCGTTGACGTTGCAGATGGCCAGCACGCGGGCCTTCTGCTCCTTGGCGTGCCGCAGCGCCATGAGGGTGTCCATCGTCTCGCCGGACTGGCTGATGACGACGACCAGCGTGGAGCGGTCGAGCACCGGGTCGCGGTAGCGGAACTCGCTGGCCACCTCGACCTCGACCGGGATGCGGGTCCAGTGCTCGATGGCGTACTTGGCGATCAGCCCGGCGTGGTAGCTGGTGCCGCAGGAGACGACGAAGACCTTGTCGACGTCGCGCAGGTCCTGGTCGGACAGCCGCACCTCGTCGAGGACGAGCTCGCCGTCGTCGCCCAGGCGCCCGCGCAGGGTGTCGGCGACCGCCTGCGGCTGCTCGGCGATCTCCTTGAGCATGAACCAGTCGTGACCGCCCTTCTCGGCGGCCGCGGCGTCCCAGTCGACGGTGTAGGCGGTGGGCTCGGCGGGCGCGCCGTCGAAGCCGGTGACGGTCAGGCCGCGGGCGCGGTCGATCTCGACGACCTGGTCCTGGCCGAGCTCGCGCGCCTCGCGGGTGTGCGCGATGAACGCCGCGACGTCGGAACCGAGGAAGTACTCGCCGTCGCCGACGCCGACCACCAGCGGGCTGTTGCGGCGGGAGGCGACCAGGGTGTCAGGCTCGTCGGCGTGCGCGGCGACGAGGGTGAACGCGCCCTCCAGCCGCCGGCTGACCACGCGCATCGCCTCGGCGAACCGGCCCGGGCCCGCGGGCAGCTCCGCGTAGGCGGCGGCCAGCAGGTGCGCCACGACCTCGGTGTCGGTCTCCGAGCGCATCTCGACGCCGGCGGCCTCGCACTCGGCGCGCAGGTGCGCGAAGTTCTCGATGATCCCGTTGTGGATGACCGCGACCCGGCCGTCGGCCGACAGGTGCGGGTGGGCGTTGCGGTCGGTCGGGCCGCCGTGCGTGGCCCAGCGGGTGTGCCCGATGCCCAGCGTCGACTCCGGCAGCGGGGCGTCGGCCAGGACCTTCTCCAGGTTGGCCAGCTTGCCCGCCTTCTTGGCGGACGCCAGCTCCCCGGAGCCCCCGCCGTCCACCCGGACGGCGACGCCCGCGGAGTCGTACCCGCGGTACTCGAGCCGGCGCAGGCCCTCCACGACGACGTCCAGGGCGTTCTGGGGGCCGACGTAACCCACGATGCCGCACATGTGCACCGAGGCTACCGGGGCGGGCGGACCGATCCGTCCTCCCGCGGTGTGAGACGCGGGACCCGTCCCACCCGCCCCACCGTCCCGGTCAGGACCAGGGCGTCACCGGGCGCGGGCGGGGCACCCCGTCGACGGCGACGTCGAGGCGCTCGTCGAAGAAGCACAGCAGCCCCCGGAGCTGGGCCGCGTCGGGCAGCGGGTCCCGGTAGCTCCACACCGCGTCCGGGAGCAGCCCGTCGCCGGTCCGCACCGACCAGTACTCGGCCTGGCCCTTGTAGGCGCACCAGGTGCGCGTCGGGCTGGGCACCAGGTCCGCGACGACGTCCTCGGCCGGCAGGTACCAGCGCACCGGCAGCAGGGTCTCGAACACCAGCCGCGGCCGGGAGGAGGCCGCCAGGAGCTGCCCGCCGGCCGACACCCGCACCGACCGGGAGCCGGCCCGGACGTCGACCCGGTGGAACGGGTCGCGCGGGTGCCCGTGCAGCGGCTCGTCCTCCTCGTACCAGGCGTCGCAGCCGCCGAAGTCCAGGACGACGTACCCGGCCAGCGCCGGGTCGGCGGGGCAGAACCCCTCGACGACGCGGTCGCTGCCCGGCACCCGCAGCGCCACCGGCTCCCCCGGCGTGCTGCGCACGGAGAACGGGACCCGGGGGTCGAGGACCCGCAGCCGGGTGACGTCCGGGATGGCGAAGCCGGTGCCCGCCGGGACGTCCGGTGCCGGGACCGGCGCCGGGGCGGCGGTGAGGGTCCCGCGGAGGTCCTCGCGGGGGACGGCGTAGGCGGGCACGACCCGCCGGGGCTCCCAGACCAGCAGCGCCCGGTCGGTGAGGGCGACGACGACGCCGTCGACCTCGGCCCGCACCCGCTTGGCGGTGGGCTCGTACCGGAGCTGGTCGACGGCCCCGCCGACCAGGTCGCGCATCCGAACGGTCACGGTCGTCCTCCCGCCGGGCCGGTGGGCGCCATGCTCGTCCCGGGGCACCGCCCCGGTCCAGCCCCCGCGGTCAGTCGACGGCGGCGACGACCGCGGCCAGCCGGGAGGCGATCCCGTCGGCGAGCTCCTGGGTGGGCGCCTCGACCATCACCCGCACGAGCTGCTCGGTGCCGGAGGGCCGCAGCAGCACCCGGCCGTCGTCCCCGAGCTCGGCCTCGGCGGCGTTGACCGCGCCCGCCACCTCCTCGCTCTCGACGACGGCGATGCGGTCGCGGACCGGGACGTTGACCAGGGTCTGCGGGAGCCGGCGCACCACCGAGGCCAGCTCGGCGAGCGAGGCGCCGGTGGCGGCCATGCGGGACAGCAGCGACAGCCCGGTGAGCAGGCCGTCGCCGGTGGTCGCGTGGTCCAGGAAGACCAGGTGGCCGCTCTGCTCCCCGCCGAGGCTGAGCCCCTGCTCGCGCAGCGCCTCGAGGACGTAGCGGTCGCCGACGGCGGTGGTGTGCACCGCGATGCCGGCGTCGCGCATCGTGTGGTGGAAGCCGAGGTTGCTCATCACCGTGGCGACGACGGTGTCCCGGGCGAGCTCCCCTCGCTCCTTGAGCGCGAGCGCGCACACGGCGAGGATCGCGTCGCCGTCGACCACCCGGCCGTCGGCGGTGACGGCGAGGCAGCGGTCGGCGTCGCCGTCGTGAGCGATGCCCAGGTCCGCGCCGGTCCCGCGGACGGCGTCGGTCAGCGGGCCCAGGTGGGTGGAGCCGATGCCGTCGTTGATGTTCCAGCCGTCGGGCTCCCCGCCGATGACGGTGACCTCCGCGCCCGCGCGGCGGTAGACGTCCGGGGCGACGGTGGCGGCCGAGCCGTGCGCGCAGTCCACGACCAGGCGCAGGCCGGACACCGGCGACGGGAGCGTCGACAGCAGGTGCTTCGCGTAGTCCTCGACGGCGCCGGGCACGTCGCGGACCCGGCCGATGCCGGCGCCAGTCGGGCGGTGGTCGCCGGTCGTGCCGTGGGAGGCGGCGAGGGTGTGCTCGATCGCCGCCTCGACCGCGTCGGGCAGCTTGTGGCCGCCGCGGCTGAACAGCTTGATGCCGTTGTCGGGCATCGGGTTGTGACTGGCCGAGATCATGACGCCGAGGTCGGCGCCGGTCTCGGCGGTGAGGAAGGCGACGGCCGGGGTGGGCAGCACGCCCACGCGCAGCACCTCGGCGCCCGCGCTGGCGAGGCCCGCCACCACGGCGGCCTCGAGCATCTCCCCGCTGGCGCGGGGGTCACGGCCGACGACCGCGACGGGACGCGAGGTCCCGTCGCGGTCGGCGAGCACACCGGCGGCCGCACGGGCCACCGACAGGGCCAACTCCGGCGTGAGGTCGGCGTTGGCCCGACCCCGGACGCCGTCGGTCCCGAAGAGGCGACCCACGGCGGTGCCGGTCAGCGCTTCGAGTACTGAGGCGCCTTGCGGGCCTTCTTGAGGCCGTACTTCTTGCGCTCCTTGACCCGCGCGTCGCGGGTGAGGAAGCCGGCCTTCTTGAGGGCCGGGCGGTCCTCGGCCTCGACCTCGATGAGGGCGCGGGCGATGGCCAGGCGCAGCGCGCCGGCCTGGCCGGTGACGCCGCCGCCCTTGAGGATGCCGACGACGTCGTACTGCTCGGCCTTCTCGAGGGTCACGAACGGCTCGCGGATGAGCTGCTGGTGCACCTTGTTCGGGAAGTACTGCTCGAGGCTGCGGCCGTTGAGGCGGAACTGGCCGGTGCCGGGCACGAGCCGCACGCGGACGACGGCCTCCTTGCGCCGGCCGACGGTCTGGACGGGACGCCCCTCGGCGTCGGTCACGGTCAGGGCGGAGGTCACTGGGCCACCTGCTTGATCTCGAAGGTCTGGGGCTGCTGGGCGGCGTGCGGGTGCTCGGGGCCCGCGTACACCTTCAGCTTCTTGATCATCTGCCGGCCGAGGCTGTTGTGCGGCAGCATGCCCTTGACCGCGCGCTCGACGACGCGGTCGGGGTGGCTGCGCAGCTGCTCGCCGACGTTGATGGCGCGCAGGCCGCCCGGGTAGCCGGAGTGCCGGTAGGCGGTCTTCTGGTCGCGCTTGGAGCCGGTGAGGGCGATCTTGTTCGCGTTCACGACGACGACGAAGTCACCGACGTCGACGTGAGGGGCGAACTGGGGCTTGTGCTTGCCGCGCAGCAGGGTCGCGACCTGGCTGGCGAGTCGACCGAGCACCACGTCGGTGGCGTCGATGACGTGCCAGGCGCGGGTGACCTCGCCGGGCTTGGGTGAGTACGTGCGCACGGCGCTCGTGTCCTCCGTCGTCGTCGGGATGGCTGGTGGGATCGCCTCACCGAGGACGGGAGACGCCGACGGCGCGCGCGCACCAGCCGGCGGCCGCGCACCAGCCGACGACGATACCAGCCGGCCCGGAGGGCCGAGGTGACGTGCTGGAACGGCCCCGTCGCGGGGCCCGACGCGAGCGGAGCGAGGGGTGGGGGGCGACGGGGTCCTCCGTCAGCCGGTGATCAGGTCCCGCTGGGCGGGCAGCAGCCGGTCCATCGCCGCGACGTCGTCGGCGGCGTCCAGGCCGAGGACGTCGACGCTGGCGAGGTGGCTGCCGTAGCCGACGTAGCAGCGCTGGTAGTAGCTCTCCCCCGACTCGAACCAGAAGCAGGGCGCGTCGGGGATCGACGGCAGCTGGAACCGGGTGCCGCCGAACTCGGCGTCCTCGAGCTCGGCGAAGGCCGTGTAGACGGCGTTGGTCTGCATCGAGGTCGGGAAGGCGTACAGCGCGACGGCGTAGCTGAGGTCGGCCTCGTCGGACTGCTTGGAGTAGAAGCCGGTGAACCCGTTGGCGGTGAGCAGGTCGCGCTCGCGGGCCGGGTCGATGGCCAGCCGCAGGTAGCCCTCGAGGTCGTAGGGGCCGGAGAACTCGGTGAACTCACCCGGCGGGTCGAGGGTGAGCGACTGCAGCCCGGCCGGGTCGGTGGGCAGCGAGGGCACCTGGTCCTGCGGGGTGGGCGTGAAGCCCCGCAGCAGGCCCACCTGGTCGGTCATCAGCCGGCCGACGTCGTCGAGGCCCTGGCCGGGGCCGGTGCTGTGGTACGCGTAGGCCAGCATCCGGCCGACCGGCACGAACGCCTGGACGACGTCCTCCCCGCCGCCCTCCTGCAGCAGCACCTCGCCGTCGACGCCCGGGATCTCGGCCTGCCGGTAGCCGCTGGCCTGGTCGGCGGCGAGCTCCGCGGCCGCCCGCCGCGCGGACTCGGGGTCGGACAGCTCGGCGACCATGGTCAGGGTGCCCGCACCGTCGGCGGGGTCGCTGTTGCACTGGCCCCAGGCGGTGACGAAGCCCCAGCGGTCGAGGATCGGACCCGCCGTCCCGGTGCCGAAGTAGGCCGCGTCGAGGGCGCCGGAGTCGCTCCACGGCCCGGAGGGGAAGCAGGTGTCGGTCCGCCCCGGGAAGGTGGCCTGCACCAGCGAGGTCACCGACGCGATGCGGTGGGCCTCCAGCAGGGCGCCCACGGTCGGCTCGGGGGCCGGCGTGACGTCGACCGGCGGCCCGGACGGCGTCGCCGTGGCCGGCGGCTCGCTCATCGTCGGCGTGGCGCTCGCCGGCGGGGTCGCCGTCCCGCTCACCGTGCTCGTGCACCCCGTCAGCAGCGCCGCCGCGGCCACCGCGGCGCCCGCAGCGCCCAGCCGTCGTCCCCGTGTCCCCGTCACGGGCCGTGAGCCTAGGGACGGCATCCGTGCAGGTCACGCAGGAGGGGCCGGGTGCGGCGCGCACCCGGCCCCTCCGTCGTGCCGTCCGGTCAGCGGGCGGCGGTCACCGCGGCGAGCGCGTCGACCTCACCGGTGCCGTACCAGGAGGTGTGGCCGGAGCCGCCCTGGCACTGCTGCACCGCGCCGCTCTCCGACCCGGTGAACGCCGCGTACGGGCGGCCGGTGTGGGTGCCGCTGTTCGCGGCCGGCAGCGCCTCCGGGCACGGCTGCCCGTCCGCGGTCCGGCTGATCAGCGCCTCCACCTGCGTGGGCCGCATCGCCCCGTTCTGCGGGGTCCGCGCGTCGCCGTACCGGCTGATCACCAGGGCGGCGACGCCGGCCACGTGCGGGCCGGCCATCGAGGTGCCCTGGATGCCGCAGTAGACCGCCGTCGGGTAGGCCGGGTCCCCGGTCGCCTCCTGCCGCTTGCGGCTGCACGGGATGTCGGCCGGCCAGGTGGACAGGACCTGCCCCTGGATCGCCTGCGCCCCCGGGTCGCTGCCGCGGAAGTAGAAGTCGCCACCGGGCGCCGCCACGTCGGCGGTGCTCACGCCGTAGGACGAGTAGTAGGCCTTGAGGTGGTCGGGGTACGCGCCGGCCTGCGTCCCCTGCGCGAGGCTGCCGGTCGAGGTCACGCCGATGACGCCGGGGATCTCCACCGGGACGACGACGCAGGCGTTGGTGACCTCGCGCTCCTGCTCCGACCCCGCCGGGTGGTCGGGGCTGGTGGCGTCGGCGGTCGGGTGGGAGAGGTCCTCGCTGTTGTTGCCCTCGGAGGCCACGACCGTCGTCCCCTGGTTCATGGCGTACCGGACGGCGCGCTGCACGGCCTTCCAGATGGCCCGCTGCTCCTCCTCGTTCCGGCAGTTGAACAGCCAGGGGTCGACGAAGTAGCTGTTGTTGGTCACGTCGATGCCGCGGTCACCGGCCCACACGAACGCGCAGACGACGGCCTCGGGGAAGAAGTAGCCCTCGGCGGTCGCCGCCTTGATGCCGGCGATGCGCACGTTCGGCGCGACGCCGACGACGCCCTGGCCGTTGGCCGCCGCGGCGATGGTGCCGGCGGTGTGGGTGCCGTGGCCGTTGTCGTCGTCCGCGGCGGCCGCGCCGGGCACCGGGGCGCCGGTGACGCAGTTGGCGCTGTCGGCGTCGGAGATGTTGGCCCGCAGGTCCGGGTGGCGGAAGTCGACGCCGGTGTCGATCGTCCCGACGACCACCTCGCGGCTGCCGCCGGTGACCGCGTGGGCCTCGGGCGCCTGGATCTGGCGCATGTCCCACTGCATCCAGGAGAGGGAGTCGCCGTCCGTGGCGGGCGCGTTCGGCAGGTCGCCCGGGGGCGGGCCGGCCTCGGCGTCGACGGCCGCGCCGCCGTCCAGGCGGGTGGCGTAGGCGCCGGTCGCCGTCGCCCCCTCCACCTTCCCGTCGGCCCGCACGCGCTCGTCGAAGCCGCTGTCGCCGCGGGCGACCAGCACGCCGATGGCCGCGTAGTCGGCGACGACGGTGCCGCCGGCGGCGGTCACGATCCGGGCGGCGTCGGCGGGGCTGCGCGACCCCTTGAAGACGACGAGGTGGTTCTCCGTCGCACCGGTCGTCCCGGCCGGTGCGGCGGTGGCCGCGGTGGGGACGAGGACGCCGGTCGCGGCGATCACCGCGGCACCGACGAGGAGGCGACCCAGTCGCCTGCCGGACCTCTGCATGCTCTCTCCGTTCCGAGGGGACACGTGCCGTGAAGACGGCAGTGCGCACGGTAACCGTGATGGCGGTCACCCGCGAACGGAGGGGTTCCGGATCGCCCCCGGGCCGGTGGAGCGGTCAGCCGACGCGGCGCAGCAGCCCGGTCTCGACGTCGTAGACGGTGCCGCAGATCTCCTTGGAGAGCAGGAACGGGCTCTCCCGCAGCAGCCGGATCGACTCGCGGACGTCCTCGTCGACGTCGGTGAACGTGCGCGCGGGCCACGGCGGCCGGACGCCGGTGGCCTGCTCGACCAGGTCGGCGAACGAGGCGTCGTCGGTCTTCTGCAGGCCGCAGTCGGTGTGGTGCACCAGCACGATCTCGCGGGTGCCCAGCACGTGCTGGGAGATGGTCAGCGAGCGGATGGTGTCCTCGGTGACCACGCCGCCGGCGTTGCGGATGACGTGCGCGTCGCCCACGGCCAGGCCGAGCAGCGGGAACAGCGGCATGCGGGAGTCCATGCAGGCGACGACGGCGACCTTCCGGGCCGGGGCCACCGGCAGCCCGCCCGTGAAGTCGCGGGCCCAGTCCTCGTTGGCGGCCAGCATCCGCTCGTACTCGGCCACGCGGGCGCTCCTCTCGTGTGGTGGGGCAAAGGAAGCTCTCCGCACGTCTCGGGCGCGCGGACGTGGGGACAGCTTCCTATGCCCGTACCACGCGCTCGCGGGCGACCTGGCCGGCGAGCGCCGCCGGCGAGAGGTCCGGGCGGCCGCCGAGGCGCCGGACGGCCAGCGTGGCCACCGCCGAGGCGGTCCGGGCGGCCTCGGCCGGGCCGGCGCCGCCGAGCAGCGCGGCCACCAGCCCGGCGACGTAGGCGTCCCCGCCGCCGGCCGGGTCGACGGGGGCCGTGTCCGACAGCGGCACGCGGGCCACGCCGGCGGCCGGCCGGTCGGCGCCACCCGTGGCCCGCGACCGGCCGGCGCGCCAGGCGACCACCTCCCCGTCGGCGCCCGCGGACAGGACCACCAGCCGCGGTCCGACCGCCCGCAGCTCGAGCGCGGCCTCCCGGACGTCGTCGACGCCGTCGAGCTCCCGCCCCACCAGCAGGGCGGCCTCCACGGCGTCGGCGCGCAGCACGGCCGCGCGGGCGAGCACCGCGTCGCGGGTGGCGGCGTCGGCGGGGGCGCCGTCGGCGACGACGAGCGCGTCCGGGCGGACCAGGTCCAGCGCCGCGCGCACCGCCTCGCCCGGCTGCTGAAGCTGCAGGGACAGCGCCTGGCACCCGGCGACGAGGTCGGCGGCCGCGGCGAGCAGCGCGTCGCCGTCGTCGCCGACGACCCCGACCAGCGCGACGGGGACGCCCATCTGCGCCAGCGCCACCGCCTGGTCGGCGCCCTTGCCGCCGAGCACCTCGACCCGGCGGTCCACGTCCACCGAGCCGCCCGCGGCGGGCAGCCGCCCGACCCGCAGCACCAGGTCCCGCCCCACCTGCCCGAGCACGACGACGTCGGTCACGCCGCCCACGCTGCCCCGGGCCCCGGGCACCCGCCAGCCGGGCCGGGGCCCATCCGCCAGGATGACCGGGTGCGCACGGTCGAGGAACACCAGGCGGTGGTCGCCGCCCTGCTCGCCCCGCTCGGCGCGGAGGAGGTGCCGCTGGCCGCGGCGCACGGCCGGGTCCTGGCCCGCGACGTCGTCGCGGGGGTGCCGCTGCCCGGCTTCGACAACTCGGCGATGGACGGCTACGCCGCCCGCTCCGCCGAGCTCGGCGCGCTGCCCGCCCGGCTGCCGGTGGCCGACGACGTCCCGGCCGGCCGCACCGACGTCGTCCCCCTCGCGCCGGGCACCGTGCAGCGGATCATGACCGGCGCGCTGCTGCCGCCGGGCGCCGACGTCGTCGTCCCCGTCGAGCTCACCGACGCCGCCACCGACGTCGTGGAGGTCCGCGACGCCCCGGCCGCCGGCACCCACCTGCGCCGCGCCGGTGAGGACATCACCGCCGGCACCGTCGCGCTGGAGGCCGGCAGCCCGCTCGGCGCCGCCCAGCTCGGCCTGGCCGCCGCGGTGGGCGCCCGGACGCTGTGGGTGCGCCGCCGCCCGCGGGTGCTGGTGCTGTCCACCGGCAGCGAGCTGGTCGAGCCGGGCGAGCCGCTGCTGCCCGGGCAGGTGTACGAGTCGAACTCGCTGCTGCTGTGCGCTGCCGTCGAGGACGCCGGCGGCACCGCGCGGCGGCTGCACTTCGTGCCCGACGACGTCGGGCAGTTCCTCGCCACCGTGCGCGCCGAGCTGGCCGACGCCGACCTGCTGGTCACCAGCGGTGGCGTGAGCGCCGGCGCCTACGAGGTGGTCAAGGACGCCTTCGGCACGCTCGGCACCGTCGAGTTCGTCAAGGTGGCCATGCAGCCGGGCGGGCCGCAGGGCGCCGGCACCGTCGACGGCGTCCCCGTGGTCACCCTGCCGGGCAACCCGGTGAGCTCGTTCGTGTCCTTCGAGGTGTTCGTCCGCCCGGCCCTGCGGCAGGCGCTCGGGCACGCCGCGCCCGGCCGGCTGCGCGCGCCGGCGGTGCTCACCGCGCCGCTGCGCTCCCCCGCCGGGCGGCGCCAGTTCCTCCGCGGCCGCTACGACGCCGGCCGCGTCTCCCAGGTCGGCGGGCCCGGCTCGCACCTGGTCGCCCACCTGGCCCGGGCCAACTGCCTGGTCGTCGTGCCCGAGGACGTCACCGAGCTGCCCGCGGGCGCCGAGGTCGACGTCGTCCTGATCGAGGGAGCGCTGCAGTGAGCGAGCTGACGCACGTCGACGAGAAGGGCGCCGCCCGGATGGTCGACGTCTCCGCCAAGCCGGTGACCGCCCGCGAGGCCACCGCCGCCGGCCGGGTGCTGGTCAGCCCCGAGGTGGTCGCGCTGCTGCGCGGCGAGGGCGTGCCCAAGGGCGACGCGGTCGCCGTCGCGCGGATCGCCGGCATCGCCGGGGCCAAGCGGACGCCGGACCTGGTGCCGCTGTGCCACCCGATCGCGCTGCACGGCGTGACCGTCGACGTCGAGGTCACCGACGACGCCGTGGAGATCACCGCCACCGCGCGCACCGCCGACCGCACCGGCGTGGAGATGGAGGCACTGACCTCGGTCGCCGTCGCCGGGCTCACGGTGATCGACATGGTCAAGGCCGTGGACCCGCGGGCCTCGATCACCGACGTGCGGCTGCTCGCCAAGTCCGGCGGCAAGAGCGGCGAGTGGCGGCGGTGACCCTGCCGGAGGGCGCCCGCGCCGTCGTCGTCACCGCCTCCAACCGGGCCTCGGCCGGGGTCTACGAGGACCGCAGCGGGCAGGCCTTGGCCGAGGGGCTGCGGTCGCTGGGGTTCGCGGTCGAGGGGCCGCACGTGCGCCCCGACGACGTCGACGCGCTGGCCGCCGTCCTCCGCGAGGCGGTGGCCTCCGGCGCCGACGTCGTCCTCACCACCGGCGGCACCGGGCTCTCCCCCACCGACGTCACGCCCGAGGCGACCCGCGCGGTCGTCGAACGGGAGGCGCCCGGGCTGGCCGAGGCGGTGCGCCGGTACGGCGAGGGGAAGGTGCCGACGTCGGTGCTGTCCCGCGGGATCGCCGGCACCGCGGGGCGGACGCTGGTCGTGAACCTGCCCGGCTCCACCGGCGGCGTGCGCGACGCGCTCGCCGTCCTCGGCCCGCTCCTCCCCCACGTGGTCAGCCAGCTCCGCGGCGGCGACCACTGAGCGAGCACCCCCACGTCGACGTGTTCCTCGCCGACTGGGAGATCGAGTGCTGCCGGCCGCCGCCCGGGGAGGGCGACCGGGTGAGCTGGCGGCTGCAGTGGGTCGACGACCCCGTCGGTCCCGGTGCGCGGGACCTCCGCTGGCAGGTGCGGGCGCCGGCCGACGACGGGCTCGTCCTCCACCACGGCCTCCTCGCTGCGTGGTGGCCACAGCCGCGCGGGGACGTCCCGGCCCGCGGCGCCCTCGTGGCCGACGCGCACGGGCAGGTCCCGGATCGGGTGCCGCCGGTCACCGGCCGCGTCGTCCGCGTCCACGTCGTCGTCCAGACCTGGCGCCTGGTGCCCCCGCGGACGTACGTCCCGGTGGACGGCGGGTTCACCCTGCGGCCGGTCGACCGCAGCCCGCGGTGGTTCGACACCGACCGGGACGGGGAGATGCCCGCGGTTTCGGTGCGGGAGAGCGGCGTCCTCGTCGGACTCCGTCTCGAGTCCACTCCCCGCTAGTCGTCGGGCAGGACGATGCGCTCCTGCCGGGTGTAGACGTTGCAGCCGTCGCCGCGGAGGAAGCCGACCAGCGTGATGCCGACGTCGGCGGCCAGCTCCACCGCCAGCGACGACGGCGCCGACACCGCGGCGAGCACCGGGATGCCGGCCATCGCCGCCTTCTGCGTGAGCTCGAAGCTCGCCCGCCCGCTCACCATGAGCACGTGCCCGGCCAGCGGCATCCGGCCGGCGCGCAGCGCGTCGCCGACCACCTTGTCCACCGCGTTGTGCCGGCCGACGTCCTCGCGCAGCACCACCAGCTCACCGTCGGCGGTGAACAGGCCCGCCGCGTGCAGGCCGCCGGTCTTGGTGAACACCTCCTGCGCCGCGCGCAGCCGGTCGGGCAGCGCCAGCAGCGTGGCCAGCTCCAGCCGGGTGCCGTCGCCGGCGACGTCGTACCGCGTGCGGGTGCGGATCGCGTCGATGCTCGCCTTGCCGCAGACGCCGCACGAGCTCGACGTGAGGAAGTTGCGGTCCAGCGCGGTGTCCGGCGGGTCGACGCCGGGCGCCAGGTCGACGTCGACGACGTTGTAGGTGTTGCGGCCCTCGGCGTCCACCGAGTCGCAGTAGCGCAGCCCGGCGACGTCCTCGACGCCGCCGATGACGCCTTCGGTGGCCAGGAAGCCGTGCACCAGGTCGAAGTCCGCGCCGGGCGTGCGCATGGTGACCGCCAGCGGCGACCCGGCCAGCCGGATCTCCAGGGGCTCCTCGGCGGCCACCGTGTCGGGCCGGGTGGTGCGCACGGGGCCCCGGATGCGCAGCACGGGGGTGCGGCTGGTGACTCGTCCCACGGACGGGGACGGTACCCACGCCGGGCCCCTACGGTCGGACCGTGACCGCGCCGGACCCGCTCCCGCCGTACGCGGCGGTGGTCCTGGCCGGCGGCCGCGCGGCCCGGCTGGGCGGGCAGGCCAAGCCGCAGCTCGAGGTGGGCGGCCGCACGATGCTCGAGGCCGTCCTCGCCGCCGTCCGCGACGCGGACCCGCGGGTCGTCGTCGGGCCGCCCCAGCCGGTGCCCGGCGGCGTCCGCGTCGTCCGGGAGCGGCCGGCCGGCGGCGGGCCGGTCGCGGCGATCCGGGCGGGCCTCGCCGCCGTCGACACCGCGGTGGTCGCCGTCCTCGCCGGCGACCTGCCGTTCGTGACCCCCGCGCTGCTCCGCGACCTGCGGGCGCGGCTGACCGCCGACGGCGTCCTGGTCGTCGACGACGCCGGCCGCGACCAGTACCTGCTCGGCGTCTGGCGGACCGCGGCCCTGCGGGCGGCCGTGTCCGAGGTGGACGGCCCGGTGCCGGTCCGCCGGGTGGTCGGCCGGCTGGCGGTCACCCGGTGGTCCCCCGCGCGGGAGCCGGGCACCCCGCCGCCGTGGACCGACTGCGACACCCCCGCCGACCTCGCCCGGGCCCGCAGGGACGCCGGCGGGTGACCGCCCCGGCCGCCGGGTGGTAGGACGGCGGCATGCGCGTCGTCATCGCCGGTGCCCACGGTCAGGTCGCCCGCCGCCTCGGCCGGCTGCTCTCCGGACGCGGGGACACCGTCGTCGGCATAGTCCGCAACCCCGAGCACACCGCCGACCTCGAGGCCGACGGCGTCACGCCCGCGGTGCTGGACCTGGAGTCCGCCTCGGTCGACGACGTCGCGGAGGTCGTCCGCGGCGCCGACGCCGTCGTGTTCGCCGCGGGCGCCGGCCCGGGCAGCGGGGCGGAGCGCAAGCACACCGTCGACCACCGCGCCGCGGTCCTGCTGGCCGACGCCGCCGAGCGGGCCGGCGTCCGCCCCTACCTGCTGGTGTCCTCGATGGGCGTCGAGCAGGCCCGGCAGGGGACGCCGAAGGGCATGGACCCGGTGTTCGCCGTCTACCTGCAGGCCAAGCTGCGTGCCGAGGACGTCATCCTGCCGCGCACCGCGCTGGACACCGTGATCGTGCGGCCCGGGCGGCTGACCGACGAGCCCGGCACCGGCCGGGTGACTCTCGCCCACGGCGTCGGGTACGGCGAGGTCCCCCGCGACGACGTCGCCGCGGTCCTGCTGGCCTTCCTCGACTCGGGCAAGACGAACGAGGTCGTGGAGCTGGTGTCCGGCGAGACACCGGTCGCCGAGGCGGTCGCCGCGCTCCCCTAGTCGCGGCGGGCGCGGGTGACCAGCGCGCGGGCGGCGAGCTCGGGGTCGGCCGGGTAGTCGACCCGCACCAGCGTGAGCCCCCCGGGTGGGGCGACGACGACCTCGCCCGCCCGCTCCCGGCGGTCGAGCAGCCCGGCCGGCCACTCCGGCGCCCGGCGCCCCTCCCCGACCGCCACCAGCGAGCCCACGAGGCTGCGCACCATCGAGTGGCAGAAGGCGTCCGCGGAGGCCGTGACGGTCACCAGGTCGCCGTCGCGGGCCACCGCCAGCTCCAGCAGGGTGCGGACGGTCGTGGCGCCCTCGCGGCGGCGGCAGAAGGCGGCGAAGTCGTGCGCGCCCGTCATGAGGCGGGCGGCGGCGTCCATGGCGGCGGCGTCGAGCCGGCGGGGCCAGCCGACGGTGTCCGCCCGGCGCAGCGGCGGTGGCCCGGCGTCGCTGTCGGTGAGCCGGTAGACGTAGTGCCGCGCCAGGGCGCCGAAGCGGGCGTCGAAGCCCGGGGGCGCCTCGGCGACGGCGGGCACCGCCACGTCCGGCGGCAGCAGGCCGCGCAGCCGGCGGACGAGGCGCTCGCGCTGCTCCTCCCAGGCGACGCGCGGGACGTCGGCGTGCGCGACCTGCCCGGTGGCGTGCACGCCGGCGTCGGTGCGGCCGGCCACGGTCAGCTCGACCGGCGCGCGCAGCACGGTGGCCAGCGCGGACTCCAGCTCGCCCTGCACGGTGCGCCGCCCGGGCTGGCGGGCCCAGCCGGAGAAGTCCGTCCCGTCGTAGGCGACGGACAGCCGGAGACGGACGAGCCCGCCCCCGGGATCGGGAGCGGGCTCGTCGCGGTGGTGCTCGGTGGTCAGCGGCGGGTCACTTCGGGTCGGGCGCGGACTCGCCGCCGGGGGCGTGGGTGCCCGCGGTGGCGGCGTCGCCGATCTCGGCGGCCTCGACCTCGGCGGCCGCCGCGGCGGCCACGTCCGGGGACAGCGCCGGGTCCTCGACCACGGCCAGGTTCTCGGCCTTGGGCTCGGGCGTCACGTCGCCGTCGTCCTGGCGCTCGCCGTCCGGGTTGTAGAGGTCGGTCACGACCTCCTGGGCCTCGGCGTCGACCTCACCGGAGGTCACGGCCGGCGAGGTGTCGCCACCGGGACCGGTGGTCTCGCCCTCGAACGTCGCGCCCTGGTCGCCGCCGCCGGCGGAGACCCCGGCCGCGCCGGCGTCGCCGCGCTGGCCCGGCTGCTCGGTCACTTGGAGCCGTCCGCGTCCTCGGCCGGGGCCTCGGCGTCAGCGGCCACGGCGGTGTCGTCGGCGTCGGTCGCCTCGGTGACCTCGGCCTCGGTGACGTCGGCGTCCGTGGCCTCGGCCTCGGTGACCTCGCCCTCGGTGACGTCGGCGTCCGTGGCCTCGGAGGTCTCGTCGGCCGCGGTGGTGTCCTCGTCGGCCGCGGCGGTCTCGACGGCGTCCGCGGTGACCTCACCGGAGGCGGCGGCCGCGCCGGCGCCGGCGGCGAAGCGGGTGCCGCGGGCGCGCTCGGCCTCACCGACGGCCTGCTGGGCCACGGTCAGCGCCTCGACCAGCTCGATGACGGCCATGGGGGCGTTGTCGCCCTTGCGCGGGCCGACCTTGGTGATGCGGGTGTAGCCGCCGGGCCGGTTCTCGAAGCGCGGGCCGATCTCCGCGAACAGGTGGTGGACGACGTCCTTGTCCCGGATGACCGTCATCACCTGGCGGCGCGCATGCAGGTCACCGCGCTTGGCGAAGGTGACCAGCTTCTCGGCGAACGGGCGCAGCCGCTTCGCCTTCGCCTCGGTGGTGGTGATCCGCCCGTGCTCGAACAGCGACGTGGCCAGGTTCGCCAGCATCAGCCGCTCGTGGGAGGCGGACCCGCCGAGACGGGGGCCCTTGGTGGGGGTGGGCATGTCGGTCCTTCCTCAGGCGGCCGGGCGGGCGTGTGCCGGCTGCATCCAGGTGGTGCTGTCGTCGCTGTGTCAGTGTGGCGGACCCGCCTCGACCGGGCCCACGCGGTCCGGCCGGGCGGCGGTCGTCCCGCCGCCCGGCCGGTGCAGCGTCAGAGCTGCTCGGTCTCCTGGTAGGAGCCGTCGTCGTACTGGACCTGCCCGTACTCGGTGCCGTACTCGCCGTGGCCCTGGTAGGCGTCGGTCTCGTAGCCCTCGTCGTAGCTCTCGACCGAGGTCGGGATGAACCCGGGCGGGCTGTCCTTGAGCGCCAGGCCCATGGCCGCCAGCTTCATCTTGACCTCGTCGATCGACTTGGCCCCGAAGTTGCGGATGTCGAGCAGGTCGGCCTCCGAGCGGGTGACCAGCTCGCCGACGGTGTGCACGCCCTCGCGCTTGAGGCAGTTGTAGGACCGGACGGTGAGGTCCATGTCCTCGATCGGCATCGAGAAGTTCGCGATGTCGGCGGCCTCGGCCGGGCTGGGCCCGACCTCGATGCCCTCGGCGTCGACGTTCAGCTCGCGCAGCAGGCCGAACAGCTCGACCAGCGTGGAGCCGGCGGAGGCGATGGCGTCCCGCGGGGCGATCGAGGGCTTGGTCTCGACGTCGACCACGAGGCGGTCGAAGTCGGTGCGCTGCTCGACGCGGGTGGCCTCGACGGCGTAGGTGACCTTGAGGACCGGCGAGTAGATGGAATCGACCGGGATGCGGCCGATCTCCTGGCCGGGCTGCTTGTTCTGCGGCGCCGGGACGTACCCGCGGCCCCGCTCGACGACCAGCTCGATCTCCAGCCGGCCCTTGCCGTTGAGGGTGGCGATGTGCAGGTCGGGGTTGTGCACCTCGACACCGGCCGGGGGCGCGATGTCGGCGGCGGTGACCTCACCGGGGCCCTGCTTGCGCAGGTACATCGTCACCGGCTCGTCGGAGTCGGAGCTGACGACCAGGCCCTTGAGGTTGAGGATGATCTCGGTGACGTCCTCCTTGACCCCGGGCACGGTCGTGAACTCGTGCAGGGTGCCCTCGATCCGGATGCTGGTGACGGCAGCTCCGGGGATCGAGGACAGGAGGGTGCGGCGCAGCGAGTTGCCGAGGGTGTAGCCGAAGCCGGGCTCGAGCGGCTCGATGACGAACCGCGAGCGCTGCTCGGTGAGGGTCTCCTCGGTCAGCGTCGGACGCTGTGCGATGAGCATGGTGTTCTCCTCCGGTTCCTCCGGCGCCCGCCATATGACGCCGTGAGGGGGTGGTGCGGGCCCCGGCGGACATCGGTCCGCCCGCCGGGGCCGGTGGTGCTGTGTGGTGCTGCGAGCCCTTACTTGGAGTAGAGCTCGACGATCAGCTGCTCCTGCACCGGGGTGTCGATCACCTGGCGGGCCGGGACGCTGTGCACGACGGCGCGCAGCTGGCCGCTGATGACCTCCAGCCACGGCGGCACGGGGCGCTCGCCGGCGCGGGCCTGGGCGATCTCGAAGGGCACCATCCGCCGCGACTTCTCGGCGACCTCGATGATGTCGTTCGCGCTGACCCGGTAGGACGGGATGTCGACCTTGCGGCCGTTCACCCGGATGTGGCCGTGCTTGACCAGCTGGCGGGCCATGTCGCGGCTCTCGCCCCAGCCGGCCCGGTACACGACGTTGTCCAGGCGGGACTCGAGGATCTGCAGCAGGACCTCACCGGTCTTGCCGGTCTTGCGGTTGGCCTCCTCGTAGTAGCCGCGGAACTGCTTCTCGAGGACGCCGTAGATGCGGCGGGCCTTCTGCTTCTCGCGCAGCTGCAGGAGGTACTCGCTGTCCTTGCTGCGGCCCCGGCCGTGCTCGCCCGGCGGGTAGGGCCGGATCTCGATCGGGCACTTCGGGGACTCGCACTTGCTGCCCTTGAGGAACAGCTTCATCTTCTCGCGCCGGCAGAGGCGGCAGTCGGCTCCGGCGTAACGGGCCACGTCAGGTACTCCTCGTTCTTCTCGTCAGTGGCCGGTCAGACCCGGCGGCGCTTCTTGGGGCGGCAGCCGTTGTGCGGCTGCGGCGTCACGTCCTGGATCTGCCCCACCTCGAGGCCGGTGGCCTGCAGCGAGCGGATCGCGGTCTCGCGGCCCGAGCCCGGGCCCTTGACGAAGACGTCGACCTTGCGCATGCCGTGCTCCTGGGCCTTGCGCGCGGCGTTCTCGGCGGCCATCTGGGCGGCGAACGGCGTCGACTTGCGCGAGCCCTTGAAGCCGACGTGGCCGGCGGAGGCCCAGCTGATCACGTTGCCGGTCGGGTCGGTGATCGACACGATCGTGTTGTTGAACGTGCTCTTGATGTGCGCGGCGCCGTGGGCGACGTTCTTCTTCTCCTTGCGGCGGACCTTCTTGGCACCAGCCGCGGCGCGAGCCCTGGGAGGCATGTCTCTCCGGTTTCCTTCTGAGCGTTCAGTGGCCAGATGAGCACGAGGGGCGCACCGTCGCTCCCGCCCTCACGGGTCGTGCGACAGCGCGCCTCACGGCTTACTTCTTGCCGGCCTTCTTCTTGCCGGCGATGGTCTTGCGCGGGCCCTTGCTGGAGCGCGCGTTGGTGCGGGTGCGCTGGCCGTGCACGGGCAGGCCACGACGGTGGCGCAGGCCCTGGTAGCAGCCGATCTCCACCTTGCGGCGGATGTCGGCGGCCACCTCGCGGCGGAGGTCACCCTCGACGCGGAAGTGCTCGTCGATGTAGTCGCGCAGCTTGAGCAGGTCCTCGTCGGAGAGGTCCTTGGCCCGCAGGTCGGGGCTCACGCCGGTCGCCGCGAGGGTCTCCTTGGCGTGGGTCTTGCCGATCCCGTAGATGTAGGTGAGCGCGATCTCCATCCGCTTCTCGCGGGGCAGGTCGACGCCGGCCAGTCGTGCCATGTCTCAGGTACTCCCTCAGCCCTGCCGCTGCTTGTGGCGGGCGTTGTCGCAGATGACCATGACCCGGCCGTGCCGGCGGATCACCTTGCACTTGTCGCAGATCTTCTTCACCGACGGCTGGACCTTCACCGGTGCCGCCCCTCATTCCTGTCGATCGATGGCCGCCCGCGCGGCACCCGGAGGTGCCCCGCGCCGGCGGCGGTCACTTGTAGCGGTAGACGATGCGACCGCGAGTCAGGTCGTAGGGCGAGAGCTCCACGACGACGCGGTCCTCGGGCAGGATGCGGATGTAGTGCTGGCGCATCTTGCCGCTGATGTGGGCGAGCACCCGGTGCCCGTTCTGCAGCTCGACCCGGAACATCGCGTTGGGCAGCGGCTCGACGACGCGACCCTCGACCTCGATGGCCCCGTCCTTCTTCGCCATGCCCGACACGGCCTCCCTGACTCGGTGGTGCTGGTTGGTGTGGTGCTGGAGTCGCATGCGCCCGCGCCGGAGCCGGCCGGGTCGTACGCGGTGGTTGCAGACCAGGTGGTGCAGGCGCTCCCGCGAGGGCGTCCCGGGTCGTGCGGCCACAGCACGACGACAGGACGGCGCGAACGCCGTCGTTCACTGTACCCCGCTGCAGCGGGGCGCTCCAACCCGGCCTCCGTCACAACGGAACGCCCGGGGTGGCCCCCTCGCGGGGCCCGCCAGGAGCCTGCGAGCGGCGGGGGGTCCTCGCTCAGGTGCGCGGGGTGATCCCGAAGGGGGCCAGCCCCGCCACGCCGCCGTCCTCCGCCGTCAGGACCCAGGGCCCCTCGGGGGTGATGGCGACGGTGTGCTCGAAGTGGGCGGCCCGGGAGCCGTCCTTGGTGACCACGGTCCAGCCGTCCTCGAGCTCGGCGGTGGCGGGGTCGCCCACGGTGACCATGGGCTCGATCGCCAGCGCCAGGCCGGGGACCAGCCGCGGGCCGCGGCCGGGCCGGCCGTAGTTGAGGACGTGCGGGTCCTGGTGCATCTCGGTGCCGATGCCGTGCCCGCCGTAGTGGTCGACGATCCCGTACGGGTGCGACTCGGCGGTGATGGCCTGCTCGACCGCGGAGCTGATGTCGGTGAGCCGCCCGCCGGCGACGGCCCTCGCCAGCCCGGCCCACATCGACCGCTCGGTGACGTCGATGAGCGCCGCGTCCTCGGCCGACGGCGGACCCACGGTCACGGTGACGGCCGAGTCGCCGTGCCAGCCGTCGAGGATCGCGCCGCAGTCGATGGAGATGTTGTCGCCCTCGGCGAGGGTGCGCTCCGGGTTCGGGATGCCGTGCACGACCTCGTCGTTGATCGACGCGCAGATGCTGCCGGTGAAGCCGTGGTAGCCGAGGAACGACGGGATCGCCCCCGAGGACCGGATGACGTCCTCGGCGATCGCGTCGAGCTCCCCGGTGGTCACGCCGGGGCGGACCGCCGCGCGGACGGCGGCGATCGCCTTCGCGACGACGAGGCCGGCACCGCGCATGAGCTCGATCTCGTGCGGTGTCTTGATCTGGATCATGCGTCCACTCCACTTCGCCAGCAGCGGGAGGCGGGCCAGGATCCCGGCCGACATCGGCGGCGCCGTCCCCTCAGCTGTCGCTCGACTGCCCGGGCTGCACGGGCCGGCCCAGTGCGGTCATCACCCGGGCGGTGACCTCCTCGATGGTGCCGATCGCGTCGATGCGCGACAGCAACCCCTCGCCGTCGTAGAACCCGGACAGCGGGGCGGTCTGTTCCCGGTAGACCTCGAGGCGGTGCCGCACCGTCTCGGGCCGGTCGTCGTCGCGCTGCACCCACTCGCCGTCGACGAGCATCCGGCGCCCGGAGAGCCGGCGCACCAGCTCCTCCTCCTCGACGACGAGCTCGACGACGCGGTCGAGTCCGTGCCCGAGCTCCTCCAGGGAGCCGCGCAGCTGCTCGGCCTGGGCGATGGTGCGGGGGAAGCCGTCCAGCAGGAAGCCGGCCTTGGCGTCGGGCTCGGCGAGCCGGTCCTTGACCATCGCGACGGTGATCTCGTCGGGGACGAGGTCGCCGGCGTCCATGTAGACCTTGGCCTTGCGGCCGAGCTCGGTCTGGCCACTGACGTTGGCGCGGAAGATGTCGCCGGTCGAGATGGCGGGCACGCCCAGCTGGCCGGCGATGATCTGGGCCTGGGTCCCCTTGCCGGCTCCCGGCGGACCCAGCAGCACGATGCGCACTACTTCAGGAACCCTTCGTAGTTGCGCTGGTTGAGCTGCGTCTCGATCTGCTTCACGGTCTCCAAGCCCACTCCCACCATGATCAGCACTGCGGTCCCGCCGAACGGGAAGTTCTGGTTCGCCCCCTGCTGCGTGATCGACAGGAAGAAGTTCGGGAGCACCGCGACGATCCCCAGGTAGATCGACCCGGGGAGGGTGATCCGGGACAGCACGTACTGGAGGTACTCCGCCGTCGGCCGGCCCGGGCGGATGCCGGGGATGAAGCCGCCGTAGCGCTTCATGTCGTCGGCCCGCTCCTCCGGGTTGAAGGTGATCGACACGTAGAAGTACGTGAAGAACACGATCAGGCCGAAGTACAGCGCGACGTGCACCGGACTGCTCTGGTCGATGACGTAGTTCTCGAAGAACTGCCGGACCGGGCCGGTCTCGTCACCCTGGAGCTGGGTGATCAGCTGCGGGAGGTACAGCAGCGACGAGGCGAAGATGACCGGGATGACGCCGGCCTGGTTCACCTTGAGCGGGAGGTAGGTCGAGGTGCCGCCGTACATGCGGCGGCCGACCATGCGCTTGGCGTACTGGACCGGGATGCGTCGCTGCGCCTGCTCGACGTAGACGACGGCCCCGATGATCAGCAGGGCGAAGGCGCAGACGACGGCGAAGACGACACCGCCGCGGGTCTGCAGGATCGAGCCGCCCTCGGCCGGGATGCGGGCCGCGATCGAGGTGAAGATCAGCACGGACATGCCGTTGCCGATCCCCTTCTCGGTGAGCAGCTCGCCGAGCCACATGATCACCGCGGTGCCGGCGGTCAGCGCGACCACGAGGACGATCGTCGTCCAGATGCTGTCCGACGGGATGATGTCCTGCTGGCAGCCGGGGAACAGCTGGCCGCTGCGGGCCAGGGCGATGATGCCGGTGCTCTGCAGGATCGCCAGGGCGATCGTCAGGTAGCGGGTGTACTGGGTCAGCTTCTGCTGGCCCGACTGCCCTTCCTTCTTCAGCTGCTCGAACCGCGGGATCACCACGACCAGCAACTGCACGATGATGCTGGCGGTGATGTACGGCATGATCCCCAGCGCGAAGACCGACAGCCGGAGCAGCGCCCCGCCGGAGAACAGGTTCACCAGCGAGTAGACGTCGCGCTGGCTGCCCGCCTGCGCCTGCTCGAGACAGCTGTTGATCGCCTCGACGGAGACCCCCGGGCCGGGCACCGAGGCGCCCAGCCGGTACACGGCGATGATCGCCAGGGAGAACAGCAACTTGCGCCGGAGGTCTGGCGTCCGGAACGCCGCGGCGAACGCCTGCAGCACGTGCCCTCCCCTGCTCGGTCGGATGAGGTTAGCAACGACGGGGGTCGCACCGGTCACACCCTCCCTCACCGGTGGCAGACCGGCGGGGACGGATCGGCTCCCCGGGGCTCGGGCGCGCGGGCGCCCGGGCCGGACAGCAGACGACCCCCGGGGCGATGGGGCACCCGGGGGTCGTCGGCGGTCAGATGCGGGTGGTGCTTCCCCCGGCCGCGGCGATCTTCTCGGCGGCGGAGGCCGAGAAGGCGTGCGCGTGCACGGTGACCTGGACGCCGCCCAGGTCACCGGTGCCGAGGACCTTCACCGGCTGGCCGCGGCGGACCGCGCCGGCGTCGGCGAGCGTGTCGGGGTCGACGTGCCCGCCCTGCGGGAACAGGGACGCGATCCGGTCGAGGTTGACGACCTGGAACACGACCTTGTTGCGGTTCTTGAAGCCGGACATCTTGGGCAGCCGCATGTGCAGCGGCGTCTGGCCGCCCTCGAAGCGCGCGGACGTGGTGCCGCGCGCCCCGGTGCCCTTGGTGCCGCGACCGGCGGTCTTGCCCTTGGAGCCCTCACCCCGGCCGACGCGCGTCTTGGGGGTGTGGGCGCCCGGGGCCGGACGCAGGTGGTGGACCTTGAGAGTCATGACGAGTCCCTGCTCAGATCTCTTCGACGGCGACGAGGTGCGTCACCGTGGCGACCATCCCGCGGATCTCGGGACGGTCCTCCTGCACGACCGTGTCGTTGATCCGCTTGAGGCCCAGGGACCGCAGCGTCTGCCGCTGGTTGGGCTTCGTGCCGATCGCCGACCGGACCTGGGTCACCTTCAGCTGCGCCATGTCAGACCCCCTGGCCCGCACGCGCCCGCAGCATGGCGGCCGGGGCGACGTCCTCGAGGGGCAGCCCGCGGCGGGCGGCGATCTCCTCGGGGCGGACGAGCTCCTTCAGCGCCTGCATGGTGGCGTGCACGATGTTGATCGGGTTCGACGAGCCGAGGCTCTTCGAGAGCACGTCGTGGATGCCGGCGCACTCGAGGACGGCACGCACCGGGCCACCGGCGATGACACCGGTACCGGGGCTGGCCGGCTTGAGCAGCACGACACCGGCAGCGGCCTCACCCTGCACCGGGTGCGGGATGGTGCTGGCGATGCGCGGCACCTTGTAGAAGTGCTTCTTGGCCTCCTCGACGCCCTTGGCGATCGCCGCGGGCACCTCCTTGGCCTTGCCGTAGCCGACGCCCACGGTGCCGTCACCGTCGCCGACGATCACCAGGGCGGTGAAGCTGAAGCGCCGACCACCCTTGACGACCTTCGACACGCGGTTGATGGCCACCACGCGCTCGATGTAGTTGCTCTTCTCGGCAGGCGCGCCGCCGGGCCCCCGCCCGCCGTCACGACGGTCGCGGCGGTCGTTGCCGCCGCCGGCGCCGCCGCCGCGTCGCTGTGGTCCTGGCATCAGACGTCCCTCTCGATCTGCTGGTTGGCGGTGCTGCTCATCAGAAGTCCAGCCCGCCCTCACGCGCGCCGTCGGCCAGCGCGGCGATGCGGCCCTGGTAGCGGTTGCCCCCGCGGTCGAACACGACCTTGGTGATGCCGGCGGCCTGGGCGCGCTCGGCGACCAGGGCGCCGACCCGGCGGGCCAGGGCGGACTTGTCGCCCTCGGCCCCGCGCAGGCTGGCGTCGAGCGTCGAGGCGCTCACCAGCGTACGGCCGGCGGTGTCGTCCACGACCTGCACGTGGATGTGCCGCGTGCTGCGGTTGACCACCATGCGCGGGCGGTCCGGCGTGCCGGAGACCCGCTTGCGGAGCCGGTTGTGCCGGCGCAGCCGCGAGACGCGGCGCGCGGTGCTGATGTCGGTGCCGACGGGCGTGTGCACCCGAGCGGCCTTCTCGGTCTGTGCCATCACTTACCCGTCTTCCCGACCTTGCGCTTGACGACCTCGCCCTGGTAGCGCACGCCCTTGCCCTTGTACGGGTCGGGCTTGCGGAGGCCGCGGATGTTGGCGGCCACCTGGCCGACCTGCTGCTTGTCGATGCCGGTCACCCGCAGGCGGGTGGGCGACTCGACGGTGAAGGTGATGCCCTCGGGGGCACGCACCGGCACCGGGTGGCTGTAGCCGAGCGCGAACTCCAGGTCCGAGCCGCGGGCCTGGACGCGGTAGCCGACGCCGACGATCTCGAGGGTCTTGGTGTAGCCCTCGGTGACGCCGGTGATCATGTTGGCGATCAGGGTGCGGGACAGGCCGTGCAGGGCCCGGCTCTCGCGCTGGTCGTCGGGCCGCTGGACGCTCAGCGTGCCGTCCTCGCCCCGGGCGACCGTGATGGGCGCCGCGACGGTGTGGGACAGGGTGCCCTTGGGGCCCTTCACGCTGACCGTCTGGCCGTCGATGGTGACGTCCACGCCACCGGGCACGGGAACCGGCAGTCGTCCGATCCGTGACATCTCGCTCGCTCCTCTTACCAGACGTAGGCGAGGACTTCCCCGCCCACGCCCTTCTTGGTCGCCTGCCGGTCGGTCAGCAGCCCGGTCGAGGTGGAGATGATGGCCACCCCCAGGCCGCCCAGGACCTTCGGCAGGGCGTTCGACTTCGCGTAGACCCGCAGGCCCGGCTTGGACACCCGGCGCACCCCGGCGATGCTGCGCTCGCGGTTGGGGCCGAACTTCAGGTCGATCACCAGCTCCTTGCGGGTGGCGCCGTCCTTCTCGACGTCCTCGACGCGCCAGCCGGCGATGTAGCCCTCCTGCTGGAGGATCTCGGCGATGTGCGTCTTGAGCTTCGACGACGGCATGCGCGTCGAGTCGTGGTAGGCCGTGTTCGCGTTGCGCAGCCGCGTGAGCATGTCCGCGATCGGGTCGGTCATCGTCATGGGTGTCGTGCCTCTCTCGCCGCGGTTCCTCACGCGTCCCTCGCGTGGGCCTCTCGGCGACCGGTGGAGCTGGGGGCCCGCCCCGCGCGGTCAGCGCGCGGGGCGGGGACTGCGGACTACCAGCTGGACTTGCTCACGCCCGGCAGCTCGCCGGCGTGCGCCATCTCCCGCAGGCAGATCCGGCAGAGGCCGAACTTGCGGAAGACCGAGTGCGGACGACCGCACCGCTGGCAGCGGGTGTAGCCGCGGACCGCGAACTTGGGCTTGCGGGCCGCCTTGTTGATCAGCGCCTTCTTGGCCATCTCGGTGTCTCCTCGGCCCGGCTCAGCGGATGGTGGTGACGACGGGCTGGCCGGCGAACGGGAAGCCCAGCAGGCGGAGCAGCTCGCGACCCTCCTCGTCGTTCGTGGCGGTGGTGACCAGCGTGATGTCCATGCCGCGCGGACGGTCGATCTTGTCGACGTCGATCTCGCGGAACATCGACTGCTCGGTCAGCCCGAACGTGTAGTTGCCGTGCCCGTCGAACTGCTTGGCGTTCAGGCCGCGGAAGTCGCGGATGCGGGGCAGGGCCAGCGCCAGGAGCCGGTCGAGGAACTCCCACATGCGGTCGCCGCGGAGGGTGACCTTGGCGCCGATGGGCATGCCCTCGCGCAGCTTGAACTGGGCGATGGACTTGCGGGCCCGGACGACGGCCGGGCGCTGGCCGGTGATGGCGGTGAGGTCGCGGACCGCGCCGTCCATCAGCTTCGCGTCGCGGGTGGCCTCGCCGACGCCCATGTTGACGACGATCTTCGTCAGCCGCGGGATCTGCATGACGTTCTCGTAGCCGAACTCCTCCTGGAGCGCCGGCACGATCGACTCGCGGTAGTGCGCCAGCAGGCGCGGGAGCTCACGGGTGGGTGCAGTCATCGTCAGAGGTCCTTACCGGTCCGCCGCGACACCCGGATGTTGCGGCCTTCCTCGTCCTTGCGGTAGCCGACCCGGGTCGGCGTCCCCTCGGAGTCGATCACCATCACGTTGCTGACGTGGATGGGAGCCTCCTGGGTGACGATGCCGCCCTGCTGCGCGCCCCGCTGGTTCGAGCTGATGCGGGTGTGCTTCTTGACGCGGCCGACGCCCTCGACGAGGACCTTCTGCAGCTTGGGGTAGGCGGCGATGACGCGACCCCTGGCGCCCTTGTCCTTGCCGGACAGGACCACCACGGTGTCGCCCTTCTTCACCTTCATGCCCGGCGTCTTGGCCGGCGGGGTCTTCTTGGCAGCCATGGTCAGAGCACCTCCGGGGCGAGCGAGATGATCCGCATGAAGCGCTTGTCGCGCAGCTCGCGGCCGACGGGACCGAAGATGCGCGTACCGCGCGGGTCGCCGCTGTCGCGGATGATCACCGCGGCGTTCTCGTCGAAGCGGATGTAGGAGCCGTCGGGACGACGGCGCTCCTTCCGCGTGCGGACGACGACGGCCTTGACGACGTCGCCGCGCTTGACGCCGGCACCGGGCAGCGCGTCCTTGACGGTCGCCACGATGACGTCGCCGATGCCCGCGTAGCGCCGCCCGGACCCGCCGAGCACCCGGATGCAGAGGATCTCCTTCGCACCGGTGTTGTCGGCGACCCGGAGCCGCGACTCCTGCTGGATCACGTCCTACTCCCAATCTCAGTGGTGACAGCCGGGCCGGAACGGTGAACCGGCTGTCCGGTACCCACGCGCGGACGCACCGGCGACTGATGCCGCCGGTGCGTCCGACACGGGTACCGGGATGTGGCGCTCACCCGGAGGGGCGCCAGTCGTCCAGGGTACCCGGTCCCGCGACCCGCCCCACAGGGCGTCGGTCACAGGGCCCGCGGACCCCCGACGCGTCTTACTTGGCCTTCTCGACGACCTCGACCAGCCGCCACCGCTTGGTGGCCGACAGCGGCCGGGTCTCCATGATCTGCACGCGGTCGCCGACACCGGCGACGCCCTGCTCGTCGTGGGCCTTCAGCTTGCTGGTGCGCCGGATGACCTTGCCGTAGAGGCCGTGCTTCACGCGGTCCTCGACCTCGACGACGATGGTCTTGTCCATCTTGTCGCTGACCACGAGGCCCTCGCGGACCTTGCGGTAGCCGCGGCCGGCCAGGCCGGGGCCGCTGGCGACAGCGGTGTTGTCGGGCTCGCTCATGCCACACCCTCGTTCGGGGCGACCGAGAGGCCCAGCTCGCGCTCGCGCATGATCGTGTAGATCCGGGCGATGTCGCGGCGGACGGTCTGCAGTCGCCGGTTGTTGTCCAGCTGGCCGGTGGCCACCTGGAACCGCAGGTTGAACAGCTCTTCCTTGTGCTCACGCAGCCGCGTGGCGAGCTCCTCGGCCGAGAGCTCGCGCAGCTCCGGGGCGGTCAGACCGGCGGCCATCACACCTCTCCTTCACGCGTGATGAAGCGAGCCTTCATGGGCAGCTTGTGGATGGCGCGGCGCATGGCCTCGCGGGCCACCGACTCCGGGACACCCGACAGCTCGAACATGACGCGGCCCGGCTTGACGTTGGCGACCCACCACTCCGGGGAGCCCTTGCCGGAGCCCATGCGGGTCTCGGCCGGCTTCTTGGTGAGCGGGCGGTCCGGGTAGATCGTGATCCAGACCTTGCCGCCACGGCGGATGTGCCGGGTCATGGCGATACGGGCGGACTCGATCTGGCGGTTGGTGACGTACGCCGGCTCGAGGGCCTGGATGGCGTACTCACCGAAGTTGATCGCCGTGCCGCCCTTGGCCCGGCCGGAGCGGTCCGGGTGGTGCTGCTTGCGGTGCTTGACGCGCCGGGGGATCAGCACGTGTCAGCCCTCCGTGTTCTCGGTCGCGGTCGTCTCGGCCGCGGCGGTCGCCTCGGGGCCGGCGGCCTCGGCGACGGTCTGCTCGGGCGCGACCTCACCCGAGGTCACGGCCACGGTGCTGTCGGCGGCGGTCTCCGGACCGGTCGTCGACTCGGCGGCGGCGCGGCCGGCCTCGGTGCCACCGGCGGTGGTGCCGCTGGAGCCCGACCGGCGGGGGCGCTGCGGGCGCTCCCGGCGCTGCTGCCGCGCGGCGAGGGCCTCGAGGGCCTCGCGCTCGGCACGCGAGCCGCTGACGTCGCCCTTGTAGATCCACACCTTCACGCCGATGCGGCCGAAGGTGGTGCGGGCCTCGTACAGGCCGTAGTCGATGTTCGCCCGGAGGGTGTGCAGCGGCACGCGACCCTCGCGGTAGAACTCCGACCGGCTCATCTCGGTGCCGCCCAGGCGCCCGGAGCACTGCACCCGGATGCCCTTGACCTGCGGGCTGCGCTGGGCCGACTGCATGGCCTTGCGCATGGCGCGGCGGAAGCTGACGCGGCTGGACAGCTGCTCGGCCACGGCCTGGGCCACGAGCTGGGCGTCGGCCTCGGGGTTCTTGACCTCGAGGATGTTCAGCTGCACCTGCTTGCCGGTGAGCTTCTCCAGCTCGCCGCGGATGCGGTCGGCCTCGGCGCCGCGGCGGCCGATGACGATGCCCGGCCGGGCGGTGTGGATGTCGACCCGGACCCGGTCACGGGTGCGCTCGATCTCCACCTTCGAGATGCCGGCGCGCTCCATGCCCTTGGACATGAGCTTGCGGATGGCCACGTCTTCCTTGACGTAGTCCTTGTACAGCTTGTCGGCGTACCACCGGGACTTGTAGTCGGTGGTGATGCCGAGGCGGAACCCGTGCGGGTTGACCTTCTGACCCACTAGCGGGTCCCTCCCCTCGTGTTGGAGCGCTGCTGCGTGCCCTGCTGCTGCGTCGCCGGGCCGGACTGGCCGGTGCGCCGGCGGGCGGTGCGGGACTTGCCGGCGAGCTCGGCGCTGGAGCCGACCTCGCTCACCTCGACGGTGATGTGGCTGGTCCGCTTGTTGATGCGGTAGGCGCGGCCCTGGGCGCGCGGCCGGATCCGCTTCATGGTCGGGCCCTCGTCCACGTAGGCGGCGCTGACGACGAGCGCGGCCGGGTCCAGCCGCAGGTTGTGCTCGGCGTTGGCGACGGCGCTGGCGACGACCTTGGCCACCGGCTCGCTGGCCGCCTGCGGGGCGAACCGCAGCAGGGCCAGGGCCTCGTCGGTGGGCAGGTAGCGGATGAGGTCCACCACCCGGCGTGCCTTCATGGGGGTGACGCGGACGCCGCGGGCGACGGCCCGGGCGACCTGCGTCTCCTCTCCCAGCTGGGAAGTCATATCGAGTCTCTCTCTCGGGACCGGGCTCAGCCGCGCCGCGACCGGCGGTCGTCCTTGACGTGACCCCGGAAGGTCCGGGTCGGGGCGAACTCGCCGAGCTTGTGCCCGACCATGGCCTCGGTCACGAAGACCGGGACGTGCTTGCGCCCGTCGTGCACGGCGATGGTGTGGCCGAGCATGTCCGGGATGATCGTCGAGCGGCGGGACCAGGTCCGGATGACCGTCTTGGTGCCCTTCTCGTTCTGCGCGTCCACCTTCTTGAGCAGGTGGTCGTCGACGAACGGGCCCTTCTTCAGGCTGCGTGGCATGTCTGTCGGACTCCTCTAACCCGCTCAGCGCTTCTTGTTGGTGCGCCGGCGGCGCACGATCAGGGCGTCACTGGCCTTGCGCTTGCGCGTGCGGCCCTCCGGCTTGCCCTTCGGGTTCACCGGGTGGCGACCACCGGAGGTCTTGCCCTCACCACCACCGTGCGGGTGGTCCACCGGGTTCATGGCGACACCGCGGACGGTCGGGCGCTTGCCCTTCCACCGCATGCGGCCGGCCTTGCCCCAGTTGATGTTCGACTGCTCGGCGTTGCCCACCTCGCCGACGGTGGCGCGGCAGCGCACGTCGACGTTGCGGATCTCGCCCGAGGGCATGCGCAGCTGGGCGAAGCGGCCCTCCCGGGCGACCAGCTGGACGCTGGTGCCGGCGGAGCGGGCGATCTTCGCGCCGCCGCCCGGCCGCAGCTCGATCGCGTGCACGACCGTGCCGACGGGGATGTTGCGCAGCGGCAGGTTGTTGCCCGGCTTGATGTCGGCCGCGGGGCCGCACTCCACCGTGTCGCCCTGCTTCAGGCGGGCCGGCGCGATGATGTAGCGCTTCTCGCCGTCGGCGAAGTGCAGCAGCGCGATGCGCGAGGTGCGGTTCGGGTCGTACTCGATGTGCGCGACCTTCGCCGGCACGCCGTCCTTGTCCGCCCGACGGAAGTCGATGACGCGGTAGGCGCGCTTGTGGCCGCCGCCCTGGTGGCGAGCGGTGACCTTCCCGTGGACGTTGCGCCCGCCACGACCGTGCAGCGGCCGGACCAGCGACTTCTCGGGGTGGTCGCGGGTGACCTCGGCGAAGTCGGCGACGCTGGAGCCGCGGCGGCCCGGCGTCGTCGGCTTGTACTTGCGGATAGCCATTGCTGACTCGGTTCCTCTGTCTCTGGTCCGGCAGTCCCGGGGCTCAGGCGCCCGGGCCCCCGAAGATCTCGATCCGGTCGCCGGGCGCCAGCGAGACGATGGCCCGCTTGGTGTCCTTGCGCTTGCCGAGCTTGTTGCCCCGGCTGCGCTTGCGCTTGCCCTGGCGGTTGATGGTGTTCACGCCGAGGACCTTCACGTTGAAGACCTGCTCGACCGCGATCTTGATCTGCGTCTTGTTGGCCTCGGGCAGCACCACGAACGTGTACTGGTTCTCGTCCAGCAGCCCGTAGCTCTTCTCCGAGATGACCGGCGACAGCAGGACGTCCCGGGGGTCGCGGACGCTCACGCCTTCTCCTCGGTGGTGTCGGTGGCCTCGTTCTGCTCGAGGTCCAGGTCGGTCGTGCCCTCGGCCGGCTGGATCGACGGGATGGCGCCGGGGATGTCCGGCGTCGTCAGGTCCGGCTTGGTCAGCGAGGTGCCGCCCTTGCCGCCGGTGCCGCCGTGCGGACCGGCCACGAACTCGGCGAGCGCGGTTTCGGTGAAGACCACCTCGTCGCTGACCAGCACGTCGTAGGTGTTGAGCTGGCCGGCCTCGATCAGGTGCACGCGCGGCTCGTTGCGCAGGCTCACCCAGTTGAGGACGTCGTCGCGGTCGAGGACCACGAGCACCCGCTTGGCGCCGGTCACCGCGTCGAGGGTGGCCAGGGCCGCCTTGGTCTTCGGCGCGTCGCCGTCGACGAAGGTGGTGACGACGTGCACGCGGCCGTCGCGCGCCCGGTCGGAGAGGGCACCGCGCAGGGCGGCGGCCTTCATCTTCTTGGGCGTGCGCTGCGAGTAGTCGCGCGGCTGGGGGCCGTGGACCGTGCCACCGCCGGTGAACTGCGGCGCGCGGATCGAGCCCTGGCGGGCGCGGCCGGTGCCCTTCTGGCGGTAGGGCTTGACGCCACCGCCGCTGACGGCGCCACGCGTCTTGGTCGCGTGGGTCCCCTGGCGGGCCGCGGCCAGCTGGGCGACGACGACCTGGTGCATGAGCGCGACGTTCGCGTTCGCGTCGAACAGGTCACCGGGCAGCGTGACGCTGCCGGAGGTCTCCCCCGCCGGCGTGCGGACGTCGACCTGGCGGTCGGCGCGCGCGGCCGTGCTGGTGGTCGCGGTCGCGGTCGACTGGGTCACTGGTTGTCACTCCCCACGGGACCGCCCTTGACGGCCGAGCGGACGAGCAGGAGCCCGCCCTTCGGGCCGGGGACGGCGCCCTTGATCAGGATGAGGCCGCGCTCGGTGTCGACCTTGTGGACGACGAGCGAGAGGGTCGTGGTCTTCACCGCGCCCATGCGCCCGGCCATCTTCAGGCCCTTGAACACGCGGCCGGGGGTGGAGGCGCCGCCGATCGAGCCGGGCGACCGGTGCTTGCGCTGGGTGCCGTGCGCCGCGCCGAGGCCCTTGAAGCCGTGGCGCTTCATGACACCGGCGGTGCCCTTGCCCTTGCTGGTGCCGATGACGTCGACCTTGGCCACGCCGTCGAAGACCTCGGCGGTCAGCTCCTGGCCGACCGTGTACTGGCCGGCGTCCTCGGTGCGGAGCTCGACCAGGTGACGGCGCGGCGTCACGCCGGCCTTGGCGAAGTGGCCCCCCTCGGGCTTGTTCACCTTGCGGGGGTCGATCTCGCCGAAGCCGAGCTGGACGGCCGAGTAGCCGTCGACCTCGGGGGTGCGCACCTGCGTCACCACGTTCGGGCCCGCCTTGACGACGGTCACCGGCACGATGCGGTTGTTCTCGTCGAAGACCTGGGTCATCCCCAGCTTCTCGCCGAGGAGCCCGCGGAACGTACTCGCCATGACTGGACTCGGTCCCTTACTGGATGTTCACGTCGACCGAGGCCGGCAGGTCGATGCGCATGAGCGCGTCGACCGTCTTCGGCGTCGGGTCGAGGATGTCGATGAGCCGCTTGTGCGTGCGCATCTCGAAGTGCTCGCGCGAGTCCTTGTACTTGTGCGGCGAGCGGATGACGCAGTACACGTTCTTCTCCGTCGGCAGCGGCACCGGGCCGACGACGCGCGCACCGGTCTTGGTCACCGTGTCGACGATGCGCCGCGCCGAGGCGTCGATCGCCTCGTGGTCGTAGGCCTTCAGCCTGATGCGGATCTTCTGTCCCGCCATCGCTGTCTCTCGCTCCTGCCGATCGCTGTTCTGCTAGCTGGGGAACGCCGGGTGCGTCCGGACGTCATCCGGTCTGGCCCCAGCGGGGAGGGTGGCGGTGCACACACGCAGCACGCACACCCGGGGACGGGCGGCGGCGCAGGGGTGCGCCGCCGCCCGTCGGGGGTGTTACTTGATGATCTTGGTGACGCGGCCCGCGCCGACGGTGCGGCCACCCTCGCGGATGGCGAACCGCAGACCCTCCTCCATGGCGATCGGCTGGATGAGCTCGACCGTCATCTCGGTGTTGTCGCCCGGCATGACCATCTCGGTGCCGGCCGGCAGGGTCACGACGCCGGTGACGTCGGTCGTCCGGAAGTAGAACTGCGGACGGTAGTTGTTGAAGAACGGCGTGTGACGGCCACCCTCGTCCTTCGAGAGGATGTAGACCGAACCCTCGAAGTTGGTGTGCGGGGTGATCGAGCCGGGCTTCACGACGACCTGGCCGCGCTCCACGTCCTCGCGCTTGATGCCGCGCAGCAGCAGACCCACGTTGTCGCCGGCCTGGCCCTGGTCGAGCAGCTTGCGGAACATCTCGACGCCGGTGACGGTGGTCTTGGTCGACGAGGAACGGATGCCGACGATCTCGACCTCCTCCGACACCTTGACGATGCCGCGCTCCACGCGACCGGTGACGACGGTGCCGCGACCGGTGATGGTGAAGACGTCCTCGACCGGCATGAGGAAGGGCTTGTCGACCTCACGCTGCGGCTCCGGGATCGCCGTGTCGACGGCGTCCATGAGCTCCATGAGCTTGTTGCCCCACTCGGCGTCGCCCTCGAGGGCCTTCAGCGCCGAGACGCGGACCACGGGGACGTCGTCGCCCGGGAACTCGTACTCGGACAGCAGCTCGCGGACCTCCAGCTCGACGAGCTCGAGGATCTCCTCGTCGTCGACCATGTCGGCCTTGTTCAGCGCCACGACGATGTAGGGGACGCCGACCTGGCGGGCCAGGAGGACGTGCTCCTTGGTCTGCGGCATCGGGCCGTCGGTCGCGGCGACCACCAGGATGGCGCCGTCCATCTGCGCCGCACCGGTGATCATGTTCTTGATGTAGTCGGCGTGCCCGGGGCAGTCGACGTGCGCGTAGTGACGGTTCTCCGTCTGGTACTCGACGTGGGCGATCGAGATCGTGATGCCGCGGGCCTTCTCCTCGGGCGCCTTGTCGATCTGGTCGAAGGCCGACGCCTCGTTGAGGTCCGGGTACTTGTCGTGCAGCACCTTGGTGATCGCCGCGGTCAGCGTGGTCTTGCCGTGGTCGATGTGCCCGATGGTGCCGATGTTGACGTGCGGCTTGGTCCGCTCGAACTTGGCCTTGGCCACTGGGTTCCTCTCCTCGTGGTCTCGCGTCGTGCGCGGGAACTCTGGGGTGGGCTTGCTGGGGGTGCCGGGCGGGGACGTACCCCGCCCGTCGGGTCACTCGCCGGTGGCCTTGGCGATGATCTCCTTGGCCACGTTCTGCGGGACCTCGGCGTACGAGTCGAACACCATGGTGTAGCTCGCCCGCCCCTGGGTGCGGCTGCGCAGGTCGCCCACGTAGCCGAACATCTCCGAGAGCGGGACCAGGGCCCGGACGACGCGGGCGCCGGAGCGCTCCTCCATCGCCTGGATCATCCCGCGCCGGGAGTTCAGGTCGCCGATGACGTCACCCATGTAGTCCTCGGGCGTGACGACCTCGACGGCCATCATCGGCTCGAGCAGGGCCGGGCTGGCCTTGCGGGCGGCCTCCTTGAAGACCATCGAGCCGGCGATCTTGAAGGCCATCTCCGAGGAGTCGACCTCGTGGTACTGCCCGTCGACGAGGGTCGCCTTGACGCCGACCATCGGGTAGCCGGCGAGGATGCCGTACTGCATGGCGTCCTGCATGCCCTGGTCGACCGAGGGGATGTACTCCTTCGGGATGCGACCACCGGTCACGGCGTTGACGAACTCGTAGGTCGGGCCGTCGCCACTGACCTCGAGCGGCTCGATGCTGACCTGCACCTTGGCGAACTGGCCGGACCCACCGGTCTGCTTCTTGTGGGTGTAGTCGATCTTCTCGACCGCCTTGCGGATGGTCTCGCGGTAGGCGACCTGCGGCTTGCCGACGTTGGCCTCGACGCGGAACTCGCGCCGCATGCGGTCGACCAGGATCTCCAGGTGGAGCTCGCCCATGCCGGAGATGACCGTCTGACCGGTCTCCTCGTCGAGGCGGACCTGGAAGGTCGGGTCCTCCTCGGCCAGCTTCTGGATGGCGGTGCCGAGCTTCTCCTGGTCGCCCTTGGTCTTGGGCTCGATCGCGACCGAGATGACCGGGGCCGGGAAGGTCATCGACTCGAGGATCACCGGGTTCTGCGGGTCGCAGAGGGTGTCACCCGTGGTCGTCTGCTTCAGGCCGACGACGGCGACGATCTGGCCGGCGCCCACGCCCTCGCGCTCCTCGCGCTTGTTGGCGTGCATCTGGTAGATCTTGCCGATCCGCTCCTTGCGGTCCTTGGTGCTGTTGAGCACCGGGGACCCGGAGTTGAGCCGGCCCGAGTAGACCCGGACGTAGGTCAGCTTGCCGAGGTGCTGGTCGGTCTGGATCTTGAAGGCCAGCGCCGAGAACGGCTCGTCCTCGTCGGCGTGCCGCAGGACCTCGGTCTCGCCGTCGAGGGCGGTGCCCACGATGGCCTCGATGTCCAGGGGGCTGGGCAGGTAGTCGACGACGGCGTCGAGCAGGGGCTGCACGCCCTTGTTCTTGAACGCCGTGCCGGTGAGGACCGGGTTGATCTGCGCGGCGATGGTCGCCTTGCGGATGGCGGCCTTGAGCTGGTCGACGGGGATGTCCTCGCCGCCCAGGTAGGCCTCCATGATCGCGTCGTCGGTCTCGGCGATCGTCTCGAGCAGCTTGTCGCGGTACTCGGCGGCCTGGTCGGCGAGCTCGGCGGGGATCTCCTCGATGGCGTAGTCCTCGCCCATCTTGGTCTCACCGCGCCAGGTGAGCGCGCGCATCTGCACCAGGTCGACGACGCCGATGAAGTCGGCCTCGGCGCCGATGGGCAGCTGCAGCACGGCCGGGTTGGCGCCGAGCCGCTCGACCATCATGTCGACGCAGCGGAAGAAGTTCGCGCCGGTCCGGTCGAGCTTGTTGACGAAGCACATGCGCGGGACGCCGTACTTCTCCGCCTGCCGCCAGACCTGCTCGGTCTGCGGCTCCACGCCGGCGACACCGTCGTAGACGGCCACGGCACCGTCGAGCACGCGCAGGGACCGCTCCACCTCGACGGTGAAGTCGACGTGCCCCGGGGTGTCGATGATGTTGATGTCGTGGTCGTTCCAGGAGCACTTCGTCGCGGCGGACGTGATGGTGATGCCGCGCTCCTGCTCCTGCTCCATCCAGTCCATCGTGGCCGCGCCGTCGTGGACCTCACCGATCTTGTAGTTGATACCGGTGTAGAAGAGGATGCGCTCGGTCGTCGTGGTCTTGCCCGCGTCGATGTGCGCCATGATCCCGATGTTGCGGGTCCTGGCGAGCTGGGCCTTGGTGTCGGCCATTCCTCACTCCTCTTTGTCTCTGGTCCGCGTGCGGTGTCCGGGGGTGGCCCGGCGTTCCCGCCGGCGGGTGCTGGTGGACGGGGGTGTCCCCAGCGGGGGTGCGACTACCAGCGGTAGTGCGCGAAGGCCTTGTTCGACTCGGCCATCTTGTGGGTGTCCTCGCGGCGCTTGACCGCGGCACCGAGGCCGTTGCTGGCGTCGAGCAGCTCGTTCATGAGGCGCTCGGTCATCGTCTTCTCGCGGCGGGCCCGGCTGTACTGGATCAGCCAGCGCAGGCCGAGGGTGGTGCTGCGGGAGGCGCGGACCTCGACCGGGACCTGGTAGGTCGCGCCACCGACGCGGCGGCTGCGGACCTCGAGGGCCGGCTTGACGTTGTCCAGCGCGCGCTTGAGCGTGACCACAGGATCGGTGTCGGTCTTGGCGCGGCAGCCCTCGAGGGCGCCGTAGACGATCGACTCGGCGACCGAGCGCTTGCCGTCGACGAGGACCTTGTTCACCAGCTGGGTGACCAGCGGCGACTGGTAGACCGGGTCGTTGACCAGCGGACGGCGCGGCGCGGGGCCCTTGCGCGGCATGTCAGCTCTTCTCCTTCTTCGCGCCGTACCGGCTGCGAGCCTGCTTGCGGTTGCGGACACCCTGGGTGTCGAGCGAGCCGCGGATGATCTTGTAACGCACACCCGGGAGGTCCTTCACGCGGCCGCCGCGCACGAGCACCATCGAGTGCTCCTGCAGGTTGTGGCCGACGCCCGGGATGTAGGCGGTCACCTCGATGCCACTGGTGAGGCGGACGCGAGCGACCTTGCGGAGCGCCGAGTTCGGCTTCTTCGGCGTCGTGGTGTACACGCGGGTGCACACGCCTCGACGCTGAGGGGAGCCCTTCAACGCCGGGGTCTTGGTCTTCTCGACCTTGTCCTCGCGGCCCTTGCGGACCAGCTGGTTGATCGTGGGCATGGGTGGCCTGGATCTCCTACCTGCGCTGGGTCGTGCTGTGGACGGTGCTGCTGTCGTGTCGCCGGTGCCGGTCCTGCCGGGGTCGTCCGCCCAGGTCGCGAGCCACTCACCGGTCCCCGCGGTCGGGCGTGTCGCCTTCCCCAGGACCGGCCGGCGGTCGAACCGGACAGGTCGCCCCCCGCGACTCGGCGCCGCCACCTCCGGACACCGTCCTCCGTGGACGGCCCACCGGGGCGGACCCGCGGCCTGGAGGCGGACCTCCGGACACCCAGGCGCACCGCGAACGGGAGCAGGCCCAGGGCACCCTGGGCACGGCTGACCACGATACCCGCGTGCTGGGAGGCGGTCAAAGCCGGGTCCCGGGAGCCGAGCGGGCAGGGTCTGCCTGCCACCCGGGCCCGTTCGACGGGGACAACGGCGCGGTGACGCCGGCCATTCCCGGCGGCCGCGGGGACCGTGCCGCACGGCCCCGGGGGGAGGTCGCACCATACCGCGGCGAGGGCCCCGCGCCAGGGGAGGACGCCGCGCCCGCGGTCCCCGGTGGGCGCGCGACTGTCAGCCCCTCCCCCTACCGTCGGTCCCAACGAGACCACTCACCGCTACGGAGGTCCTGGTGCTGATCGACACGGCGCGCGAGCTCAAGGCACGGCTGTCCGCGCGCCTGGCCGAGGGCTTCCCCCCGGTCCGGGCCAGCGACCTCGGCGGCCGCGTGTGGACGCGGCCGGCCATCGGGCTGGCGCCCGTCGCCCCCGGGCGGGCGCACCTGGCGATCCGCGTGGCCGCCGAGGCCGACGCCCGGGTGCTGCTCACCGACCTCGACGACGTGGTGCGCGCGGAGATCGACGTCCGGGTGACCGGGCCGATAGTGCCGCTGTCCTCCCCCACCCCCGCCGAGCTCCAACAGCGCACCCGCCCGCTGCGCCCGGGGCTGTCGGTGGCCCACCCGGCCGTCACGGCCGGGACGCTGGGCGGCTTCGTCCGGGTGGACGGCCGGCTGGCGATCCTGTCCAACAACCACGTCCTCGCCGCCAGCGACGCCGGCGCGGTCGGGGACGCGGTGCTGCAGCCCGGACCGGCCGACGGCGGCGTCCCGGCCGACCGGGTGGCCACGCTGACCGCGTTCGAGCGCTTCACCGAGGGCCGCAACAAGGTCGACGCCGCCGTCGCCGTCCTGGACGCGGGCGTCGAGGCCGAGCCCGGCCGGGTCCCCGGCGGCCCGCTGGCCGGCACCGTGGCCGACGGGCTGGAGGTGGAGCCCGACGAGGAGGTCGAGAAGGTCGGCCGCACCACCGGGCACACCCGTGGGCGGGTCACCGCCGTCGAGGTCGACGGGGTCGCCGTCCAGTACGACGACGGCGTGCACGTCTTCGACGACCAGATCGAGATCGAGGGCCTGTCGGGCCCCTTCTCCGCCGGCGGGGACAGCGGCTCGGTCATCTGGCGCAGCGCCGACCGCGTCCCGCTGGCCCTGCTGTTCGCCGGCAGCGACCAGGGCGGCAGCAACGGCGCCGGGCTGACCTTCGCCAACCCCCTGTCGACCGTGCTGGCCACCCTGGGGGCGGAGTGGGTCGCTTCCTGACCTCCTGAGGTCCTCTCCCAGGTCAGGGGGATGTCGCTCCGGGCGGGAACGAGGCACCATGGGGAGGTGACCGAGCCCGCACGGCCGTCCGGGACCTCCCTCGTCCCGGACACCCGGCGCGCGGGCGTCAGCGAGGAGACCTCGTGACCGACCGTGCCGCCGCCCGCGCCGCCAAGGGCGTCCTCGCCGACCAGCTCTCCACCCAGCCGGGGGTCGTCGGCATCGGCCTGGCCCGGCGGGACAGCGGCTACGTCGTCAAGGTCGACGTCGCCGACGCCGACGCGGCCGGCCTGGTCCCCCGCGACGTCGACGGCGTCCGGGTGGTCACCGAGGTCGTCGGCGTGATCCGCCCGCTGCGCAGCCGCACCGCCTGAGCCTCCGGCCCGCCCGCGCGCACCCGCTACGGTCGCCGGAGGCGCCGACGCGGGCGCCGCCGACCAGAGGAGTGCAGGTGCGCATCGGCATCCAGGCCAGTTACGCGGGGGGTTTCCAGGAGACGGCGGCGGAGATCGTCGACCTCGAGGCCGCCGGGCTCGACCTCGCGATGTGCGCGGAGGTCTACACCTTCGACGCCGTCAGCCAGCTCGGGTACCTGGCGGCCGTGACGCAGCGGGTCGAGCTGATGAGCGCGATCCTGCCGATCTACAGCCGGACGCCGGCCCTGACCGCCATGACCGCGGCCGGGCTGGACTTCGTCTCCGGCGGGCGGTTCACCCTGGGCCTGGGCGCCTCCGGCCCGCAGGTGATCGAGGGCTGGCACGGCGTCCCCTACGACGCCCCGCTGCAGCGCACCCGCGAGGTCGTGGAGATCTGCCGGCAGGTGTGGCGGCGCGAGCGGCTCGTGCACGAGGGGCCGAAGTACACGGTGCCGCTGCCGGCCGAGCAGGGCACCGGCCTCGGCAAGCCGCTGAAGCTGATCAACACCCCGGTGCGCGAGCGCATCCCGGTGATGCTGGCCGCGCTCGGCCCCAAGAACGTGGAGCTGGCCGCGGAGATCGCCGAGGTCTGGGAGCCGATCTGGTTCATGCCCGAGCGCGCCGACGACGTCTGGGGCGACTCGCTGCGGGCAGGGAAGGCCAAGCGCGACCCCGAGCTCGGGGACCTGCAGGTCATCTGCGGCGTCCCGGTGGCGATCGGCGAGGACGTCGACCACCTGCACGACCTGGTGCGGCCGCAGCTGGCCCTCTACGTCGGCGGCATGGGCGCCCGGGGCAAGAACTTCTACAACGACCTCGCCCGCCGCTACGGCTACGAGGAGGCCGCCGGGACCGTGCAGGACCTCTACCTGGACGGCAAGAAGGACGAGGCGGCCGCGGCGCTGCCCGAGGAGTTCGTCCGCAAGGTGTCGCTCATCGGGCCGGAGTCCTACGTCGCCGAGCGGGTGGCCGCCTACGCGGAGGCCGGCGTCACCACGATCGCGCTGCAGCCCCTCGACGACAGCCGCGAGGGCCGGCTGCGGACGGTGGAGACCATGCGGAAGCTGGCCGACCGCTAGGCACGTCGTCGGCCCACCGGCCGACACCGCGGCCAGGTGCCGTCCCGGCCGCCGTGGAGCCCCTCCCGCGTCCCCGTCGGGGACCCTCCGGGCCCCGCGACGGGCCCACTCCGAGGAGGTGCCGTCCCCGGCCGGGGACGGGACCCCGCCACCGTTCCGTCACTGTGACGGGTGTCCGCGGCACTTCCCTGTACACGGAAGGGCCCCCAGGTCGTCGACCTGGGGGCCCTTCTCACGTGCTACCGGGGATCAGCCCCGCCAGTCGTACTCCTCGAGGCGGACGGCCTCACCGGAGCCCGACCCGAAGACGTCCGGGCTGTAGTACTGCCCGTCGTCGTACCCGGCCATCGTGTAGACGGCGGCGCGGGCCTCCTCGGTCGGCTCGACCGTGATGTTCCGGTAGCGGCTGATGCCCGTACCCGCCGGGATCAGCTTGCCGATGATCACGTTCTCCTTGAGGCCGAGGAGCGAGTCGCTCTTGCCCTGGATCGCGGCGTCGGTGAGCACCTTGGTCGTCTCCTGGAAGGAGGCGGCCGACAGCCACGACTCGGTCGCGAGCGAGGCCTTGGTGATGCCCATGAGCACCGGACGGGCCGAGGCCGGCTCGCCGCCCTCGGCGACGACGCGGCGGTTCTCGGTCTCGAACAGCGTCCGCTCGACCAGCGCACCGGGGAGGAACTCCGTGGCGCCCGAGTCGATGATGGTCACCCGCTTCAGCATCTGGCGGATGATCACCTCGATGTGCTTGTCGTGGATCGACACGCCCTGGCTGCGGTAGACCTCCTGGACCTCGCGGACCAGGTGCAGCTGCACCTCGCGCGGGCCCATGATCCGCAGCACCTCGTGCGGGTCCACCGCACCCTCGGTGAGCTGCTCGCCGACCTCGACGTGGGCGCCGTCCTCGACCCGCAGCCGCGACCGGCGCGACAGCTTGTCGTAGACGACCTCGTCGGAGCCGTCGTCCGGGGTGATGGTGAGCTTCCGGAACTGCTCGCCGTCCTCGATCCGGACGGAGCCGGCCAGCTCGGCGATCGGGGCCTTGCCCTTGGGGACGCGGGCCTCGAAGAGCTCCACGACACGCGGCAGACCGTGGGTGATGTCCTCACCCGCGACACCACCGGTGTGGAAGGTGCGCATCGTCAGCTGGGTGCCGGGCTCACCGATCGACTGGGCGGCGATGATGCCGACCGCCTCGCCGACGTCGACGAGCTTGCCGGTGGCCAGCGACCGGCCGTAGCAGGTCGCGCAGGTGCCCAGCAGGGACTCGCAGGTCAGGACGCAGCGGACCTTGACCTCGGCGACGCCGGCGTCGACCAGCTGGCCGATCAGCACGTCACCCAGGTCCTGGCCGGCCTGCGCGATCAGCGTGCCGTCCTCGGCCACCACGTCGGCGGCCAGGGAGCGGGCGTAGACGCTGGTCTCGACGTGCGCGTCCCGGGTCAGGACGCCGTCGACGACGGTCGCGATCGGCATGATCACGCCGCGCTCGGTGCCGCAGTCCTCCTCGCGGATGATGACGTCCTGCGAGACGTCGACCAGCCGGCGGGTGAGGTACCCGGAGTCCGCGGTCCGCAGCGCGGTGTCGGCCAGACCCTTGCGCGCACCGTGCGTGGAGATGAAGTACTCCAGCACGGACAGACCCTCCCGGAAGTTGGCCTTGATGGGCCGCGGGATGATCTCGCCCTTCGGGTTGGCCACCAGGCCGCGCATGCCGGCGATCTGGCTGATCTGCATCATGTTGCCTCGGGCGCCCGAGTTGACCATGACCCAGACCGGGTTGGTGGTCGGGAAGTTGTCCACCATCGCCTGGGAGACCTCGGCCCGCGCGCGGGTCCAGATCTCGATCAGCTCGCCACGACGCTCGGCGTCGGTGATGACACCGCGCTCGTACTGCCGCTCGATGCCGCGCGCCTCGGCCTCGTGCCGGTCCAGGATCTCCTGCTTGGCCGGCGGGGTGACGACGTCGTCGATGGCGATCGTGACGCCCGAGCGGGTGGCCCAGCGGAAGCCGGCCGACTTGAGGGCGTCCAGCGTCGCCGCGACCTGCACCTTGGGGTAGCGCTCGGCGAGGTCGTTGACGATCGCCCCGAGCTCCTTCTTCGGCACCTGGTAGTTGACGAAGCGGTAGTCCTCGGGCAGTGCCTCGTTGAACAGCACCCGGCCCAGGCTGGTCTCGACGATCGCCGACGCACCCGGGGTCCAGTCCTCGGGCTGGGTCCAGGGCTCGTTGACCTTGCCGTTGTCGACGCCGAACACCTCGTCGAGGCGGATCAGCGCGCGCTCCTGCAGGCCCAGGGCGCCCTTGTCGAACGCCATGATCGCCTCGGCCGTCGACCCGAAGGCCGCCGGACGGCCACCGTCGGCCTCGTGCCGGCTCCGCACCAGGGTGGTCAGGTGGTACAGGCCCAGCACCATGTCCTGGGTCGGCGCGGTGATCGGGCGACCGTCGGCCGGGCTCAGGATGTTGTTGCTGGACAGCATGAGGATGCGGGCCTCGGCCTGCGCCTCCGCCGACAGCGGCAGGTGGACCGCCATCTGGTCACCGTCGAAGTCGGCGTTGAAGGCCGTGCAGACCAGCGGGTGGATCTGGATGGCCTTGCCCTCGACCAGCTGCGGCTCGAAGGCCTGGATGCCCAGGCGGTGCAGCGTCGGCGCCCGGTTCAGCAGGACCGGGTGCTCGGTGATGACCTCCTCGAGCACGTCCCAGACGACGGGACGGGCGCGCTCGACCATGCGCTTGGCGGACTTGATGTTCTGCGCGTGGTTGAGGTCGACCAGCCGCTTCATGACGAAGGGCTTGAACAGCTCCAGCGCCATCTGCTTGGGCAGGCCGCACTGGTGCAGCTTCAGCTGCGGGCCGACGACGATGACCGACCGGCCGGAGTAGTCGACGCGCTTGCCGAGCAGGTTCTGGCGGAACCGGCCCTGCTTGCCCTTGAGCAGGTCGGACAGCGACTTCAGGGGACGGTTGCCCGGGCCGGTGACCGGACGGCCGCGGCGGCCGTTGTCGAACAGCGCGTCCACGGACTCCTGGAGCATCCGCTTCTCGTTGTTCACGATGATCTCGGGCGCGCCGAGGTCGAGCAGCCGCTTGAGCCGGTTGTTCCGGTTGATGACCCGGCGGTACAGGTCGTTCATGTCGCTGGTGGCGAAGCGGCCACCGTCGAGCTGCACCATCGGGCGCAGGTCCGGCGGGATGACCGGGACGCAGTCCAGCACCATGCCCATGGGCGAGTTGCGGGTCTGCTGGAACGCCGCGACGACCTTCAGCCGCTTGAGGGCCCGCAGCTTGCGCTGGCCCTTGCCGTTGCGGATGGTCTCGCGCAGCGAGGCGGCCTCGGCGTCGAGGTCGAAGTCGGCCAGCAGCTTCTGCAGGGCCGCGGCACCCATGCCGCCCTCGAAGTACTCGCCGAACCGGTCGCGCAGCTCCCGGTACAGGCCCTCGTCGGCGATGAGCTGCTTGACCTCGAGCTTGCGGAAGGTGTCGAGCACCTCCTCGAGGCGGTCGATCTCCCGCTGGGCGCGGTCGCGCAGCTGGCGCATCTCGCGCTCGCCGCCCTCGCGCACCTTGCGGCGGACGTCGGACTTGGCGCCCTCCGCCTCGAGCTCGGCCAGGTCGGCCTCGAGCTTCTGCTGGCGGGCCTCGACGTCGGCGTCGCGCCGGCTCTCGAGGTTGTGCTTCTCCGCGCTGATCTCGGCCTCGATGGTCGGGAGGTCGCGGTGGCGGGCCTCGTCGTCGACCGAGGTGATCAGGTAGGCGGCGAAGTAGATGATCTTCTCGAGGTCCTTGGGCGCCAGGTCGAGCAGGTAGCCCAGGCGCGAGGGGACGCCCTTGAAGAACCAGATGTGGGTGACCGGCGCGGCCAGCTCGATGTGACCCATCCGCTCGCGGCGGACCTTGGCCCGGGTCACCTCGACGCCGCAGCGCTCACAGATGATGCCCTTGAAGCGGACGCGCTTGTACTTGCCGCAGTAGCACTCCCAGTCCCGCGTGGGACCGAAGATCTTCTCGCAGAAGAGACCGTCCTTCTCCGGGCGCAGCGTCCGGTAGTTGATGGTCTCGGGCTTCTTCACCTCACCGTGCGACCACTGGCGGATGTCGTCGCCGGTGGCCAGGCCGATGCGGAGCTCGTCGAAGAAGTTGACGTCGAGCACTGAGTGGACCCCTTTCCCGGGGCTCGTTACTGCACTTCTAGTCGTTGGCTGGGGACGCCGGCCGGCCCGTCACGCGGAGGGCCGGCCGGCGGCCGATCACACGTCCTCGACGCTGGAGGGCTCGCGGCGGGACAGGTCGATGCCCAGCTCCTCCGCGGCCCGGAACACCTCGTCGTCGGTGTCGCGCAGCTCGATCGCCTGCCCGTCGCCGGAGAGGACCTCGACGTTGAGGCAGAGCGACTGCAGCTCCTTGAGCAACACCTTGAACGACTCGGGGATGCCCGGCTCGGGGATGTTCTCGCCCTTGACGATGGCCTCGTAGACCTTGACGCGGCCCAGGATGTCGTCGGACTTGATGGTCAGCAGCTCCTGCAGCGCGTAGGCCGCGCCGTAGGCCTGCATCGCCCAGCACTCCATCTCACCGAAGCGCTGGCCACCGAACTGCGCCTTACCACCCAGCGGCTGCTGCGTGATCATCGAGTAGGGGCCGGTCGACCGGGCGTGGATCTTGTCGTCGACCAGGTGCAGCAGCTTCAGGATGTAGACGTAGCCCACCGAGATCGCCTCGGGGAAGGGCTCGCCGGAACGGCCGTCGAACAGCCGCGCCTTGCCGGTCTCCTGCACCATCCGGTTGCCGTCGCGGTTGGGGATCGTCGAGCCGAGCAGGCCGATGATCTCCTCCTCGCGGGCGCCGTCGAACACCGGCGTCGCGGTCCGGGTCCCCGGCTCCGCCTGACGCGCCTGCTCGGGCAGGTTGGCCGCCCACTCGGGCGTGCCCTCGACCTGCCAGCCGGACTTGGCGATCCACCCGAGGTGGGTCTCCAGGACCTGGCCGACGTTCATCCGGCCCGGGACGCCGAGCGGGTTGAGGACGATGTCCACCGGGGTGCCGTCCTCGAGGAACGGCATGTCCTCCTGCGGCAGGATCTTCGCGATGACGCCCTTGTTGCCGTGGCGCCCGGCGAGCTTGTCGCCGTCGGAGATCTTGCGCATCTGGGCGACGTAGACCCGGATCAGCTCGTTGACGCCGGCGGGCAGCTCGTCGCCGTCCTCGCGCGAGAACACGCGGACGCCGATGACCTTGCCGGACTCGCCGTGCTTGACCTTGAGCGACGTGTCGCGGACCTCGCGGGCCTTCTCACCGAAGATCGCCCGCAGCAGCCGCTCCTCGGGGGTCAGCTCGGTCTCGCCCTTGGGCGTGACCTTGCCGACGAGGATGTCGCCGGGGACGACCTCGGCGCCGATGCGGATGATGCCGCGCTCGTCGAGGTCGGCGAGGACCTCCTCGGAGACGTTCGGGATGTCCCGGGTGATCTCCTCGGCACCGAGCTTGGTGTCGCGGGCGTCGACCTCGAACTCCTCGATGTGGATCGAGGACAGGACGTCGTCCTGCACGAGGCGCTGCGACAGGATGATCGCGTCCTCGTAGTTGTGGCCCTCCCACGGCATGAAGGCGACGAGCAGGTTCTTGCCCAGCGCCATCTCGCCCTGGTCGGTGCACGGCCCGTCGGCGATGACCTGGCCGACCTCGACCCGCTGGCCCTCGTCGACGACGGGGGTCTGGTTGATCGAGGTGCCCTGGTTCGAGCGGCGGAACTTCAGCAGCCGGTAGGTCTGCCGGGTGCCGTCGTCGGCCATGACGGTGACGTAGTCGGCGGTCGAGTCCTCGACGACGCCGGCCTTCTCCGCCACGACGACGTCGCCGGCGTCGACGGCGGCCCGCAGCTCCATGCCGGTGCCGACCAGCGGCGCCTCGCTGCGCAGCAGCGGGACGGCCTGGCGCTGCATGTTGGCGCCCATGAGCGCGCGGTTGGCGTCGTCGTGCTCGAGGAACGGGATCATCGCCGTCGCGACCGAGGTCATCTGCCGCGGCGAGACGTCCATGTAGTCGACCTGCTCGGGCGACAGGTAGTCGACCTCACCGCCCTTGGTGCGGACCAGGACGCGGTCCTCGGCGAACCGGCCCTGCGCGTCCAGCGGCGAGTTGGCCTGGGCGACGACGAAGCGGTCCTCCTCGTCGGCGGTCAGGTAGTCGATGGAGTCGGTGACGACACCGTTCTCGACCTTGCGGTACGGCGTCTCGATGAAGCCGAAGGCGTTGACCCGGCCGTAGGCCGACAGCGAGCCGATCAGGCCGATGTTCGGGCCTTCCGGGGTCTCGATCGGGCACATCCGGCCGTAGTGGCTCGGGTGCACGTCGCGGACCTCCATGCCGGCCCGCTCACGGGACAGACCACCCGGGCCCAGCGCCGACAGGCGGCGCTTGTGGGTCAGGCCCGCGAGCGGGTTGGTCTGGTCCATGAACTGCGACAGCTGGCTGGTGCCGAAGAACTCCTTGATGGAGGCGACGACCGGCCGGATGTTGATCAGGGTCTGCGGCGTGATCGCCTCGACGTCCTGGGTGGTCATCCGCTCGCGGACGACGCGCTCCATGCGGGAGAGGCCGACCCGGATCTGGTTCTGGATCAGCTCGCCGACGGTGCGCAGGCGGCGGTTGCCGAAGTGGTCGATGTCGTCGACGCCGTGCTCGGGCTCGCCGGCGTGCAGCCGCACGACGTACTCGATGGTGGCGACGATGTCGTCCTCGGTCAGCGTCAGGGTGCCCTGCGGGACCTCGACGCCGAGCTTCTTGTTGACCTTGTAGCGGCCGACCTTCGCCAGGTCGTAGCGCTTCGGGTTGAAGAAGAGGTTCTCCAGCAGCGCCTGGGCGCTCTCCCGCGTCGGCGGCTCGCCCGGCCGCAGCTTGCGGTAGATGTCGAGCAGCGCCTCGTCCTGCCCGGCGATGTGGTCCTTCTCCAGGGTGGCGAGGACGGTCGGCGACCACTGGAAGTGCTCGCGGATGCGGTCCTCGGTCCAGCCCAGCGCCTTGAGCAGCACGGTGACCGGCTGGCGGCGCTTGCGGTCGATGCGGACGCCGACGGTGTCGCGCTTGTCGACGTCGAACTCCAGCCACGCACCACGGCTGGGGATGACCTTGGCGCTGAAGACGTCCTTGTCGGAGGTCTTGTCCAGGGTCTTGTCGAAGTAGACGCCGGGGCTGCGCACGAGCTGCGAGACGACCACGCGCTCGGTCCCGTTGATGACGAACGTGCCCTTGTTCGTCATGATCGGGAAGTCGCCCATGAACACCGTCTGGCTCTTGATCTCGCCGGTGGTGTTGTTCATGAACTCGGCGGTGACGAACAGCGGCGCCGCGTAGGTCATGTCCTTGTCCTTGCACTCCTCGAGGGACGCCTTGACGTCCTCGAAGCGCGGGTTGGAGAAGGACAGCGACATCGAGCCGCTGAAGTCCTCGATCGGGGAGATCTCCTCGAGGATCTCGGCCAGGCCGCCGACGGCGGTCGCCTGCTCCTCGGGCGAGAGGGTGGCACGCCACTCGGGGCTGCCGACCAGCCAGTCGAAGGACGCGGTCTGCAGGGCGAGCAGATCGGGCACCTCGAGGGGCTCGGAGATCTTCGCGAACGAGACGCGCAGCGGCGCGCCGGGGATCTTCTGCTGGTCGGCCTCCCCGGTGCGGGGGCCGGCCTGGGGAGTCTGGTTCTGCTGGCCGAAGCCGCCGGACTCGGTCGTGCTGGGGGAGATGCTGGTGGGGCGAGAGCCTGCCAAGATGCGTCCTTCCAAGGACCTCACGACGTGCGGGCGGTGGGTGCGGGTTCGTCCTGGGTCGTCGTCGGTGATGGCGGGGCTGTCCGCGGCGTCCGGCCCGCTGGGGGAACGGGGCGTCGACCGGCCGCCGGGAGCGATCCCGGGCAGCCCAGGCGACCCGTCTCGGCGGGCAGGCAGTCAGGGGGCAGCGCAACAGAGAACCCTACCCCCGCAGGCGCACGCTGTCCACGTCGGGGGGTGGGGGGCGAGCCCGCCACACTCCGGGAAGGACGGCGTCCGGCTGACCGGGCGGCGTTCCGCGCGGCCATGATGCCAGCCCGAGGGGCTCCCTGTCTCCGCCACGCCGCCGGGAGCGCGAGCCGGACCGGCCCGCGGCCCCGTGTCAGCTGGTCGTGAGCAGCGTCAGGTCGCTGATCTTCCAGTCGCCGTCGACCCTCGTCATCTGCACCTGGACGGTCTGGGTGCACGACTGCGCGCCCTCGGGGGTGACCGTGCACTCCGACCCCTCGGGGGCGGGCTGGGTCCCGCTGTTGACCGACTCGACGACGTACTGGCCGAACACGACGACGGTCGCGCTGTCCTGGTCGTCGGAGACCTGCTGCAGGCCGACGTCGAGCACCTCGTACCGCGTGGTGGCCGACACCTGCTCGTAGGTGTCGACGATCCCGCCCTGGGACAGGTCCTGCTCGTACTGGTCGCGCAGGTCGCCGGTCAGGACGTCGAGCTTGCGCTGCACGCTGCCCTCGGAGTCCTGGTAGTCGTAGGCGTAGAGGGCCTGCACGTCCTCGCGGGCCGCGGCGAACACCGACGGCGAGACGTGCTCGGGGTGCAGCCGCTGCCAGGCCAGGACGCCGACGAGAGCGGTGGCGAGCACGCACAGGGCCGCGAGGACCGCCACCGGCGGCAGCCGGCGACGACGCGGCGACGGCCCGGCGGCGCGGGTCCGCGCCGGGCGCTCGGCACGGGCGCGGCGGGAGCCGTGCCGGGCGGGCGCCTCCTCGCCGGCGGTCGCGGTCGCCGTCCCGCCGGCGCTGGGCGAGGGGGCCGGGCCCTTGGTCAGCGAGACGGCCGCGCCGCCGCCCACCGGGCCGGGACGGACCCGGCGCCGGCCGGAACCGGTCTCCCCTGCCGGGGCCTGGGCCCGGGCCACGGATGCCTCGACCACGGATGCCTCGACGACCGGCGCCTCGGTGAGGGGTGCCTCCCGGTCCCGGCGGCTGCCGGCCACCCGCGGGCGTGGGGACGGGCGGGGCCGCTCCGCGCGCGGGCGCGGCGTGGGGCGGGGGCGCTCCCCCGGGGTGTCGCTCACGCCGGTCACCTCCCCGAGATCCCGGACAGCAGCCAGCGGCCGTCCTCGCGCACGAGCTCCACCTGGATGCGGTAGCGCAGCACCTGGGCCTGCGGGCTGGCGGTGCTCTGCTGCGTCGACTGGATGACCAGCAGCACGGTGCCGGAGTCCTCGTCGGCGCTGACCACGCCCGCGCCCACGACCTCGGTCTGCACGACCGCCTGGGCGTCGACCAGCTCCTGCCGCCGGTCCTGCAGCTGGGCCAGGGACTCGTCGCGCAGGTCGCCGGTGGCCACGCGGCGGACCTGCTCGACGTCGTCGTCGATGGTGACCGCGTCGAAGGAGGTCAGGTCGACGATCCCCGAGCGGGCCGCCTGCAGGACCTCGACGTAGCTGTCGGTGCGCACCGGCGACCCGTCCTCGCGGGTCGACCACAGCCACCCGGCCGCGGCGAGCAGCAGGACGAGCAGCACCGCGAGCACGGGCACCAGCGGGACCGACGGCCGGCGGCGGACGCGCGGCGTGGCGTCGTCGTCCGAGGATTCGGCGGCGGCCGGCGCCCCGGCGGGAGCCTCCTCGGCAGCGGCGCGGCGGGCCCGGCGGCCCGGGGCTGCGTCTCCGGCGGTGGAGGTCCCGGCGGAGGGCTCCGCGACGGTCTCGCCGGGGGCCGTCCCGCTGTCCTGCCCGGTGCGCGTCACCGCGTCCTCCTCTCGTGCTGTGCCGTGTCGTGTGCGCTGGGTGATGAGCATGACGTACTCAGCCCGCCGTGCGTGCGAAGGGGAGGGCACCGAGCAGCCCGCCGAGGACGTCGTCGACCACCGACGCCACCGGCGCACCGCCGCCGGCCTGGCCCTGCGGGCCGGGCGACCCGACGCCGCCGTCGCGGCCGATGTTCTGCTCGCCGCGGATGTTCGAGCCCGACTCGTCCACGCCGTCGCCCGGGTCCGGGTCGGCGCCGTCGACGACGTCGCAGCCGATCGAGTCGACGTCCAACCCGGCCACGGACCCGGGGCTGGGCAGCTGCCCGGTGGAGACGTAGCCGCTGGTGCAGGCCCGCGGGTCGTCGCTGTTGAGCACGAACCCGAAGTGCGCGCGCATCGTGCCGCCGTCGTCGCGGACGACGCTGAAGCCGCCGCTGACGGCGTCGGGGTAGGTGACGAGCATCTGCTCGACGCCGTCGAGGCGCGGGATGGTGACGCCGTTGAGGACGTCGAGGTGGCGCACCAGCGAGCCGAGGCCGGGTCCCGCGTCGTCCACCAGGTCCTGCAGCGCCGCCCCGGCGTCGGGCGCGTTGACCACCAGCCCGCGCAGGTCGGGGTCGATGTCGACCAGCGTGTCGCTGATCGCGCGCAGGTCGGCGGCCCACTGCTCGATCGCCGAGCGGCTCTCGACCTGCGTCTGCAGCACGGTCTGCCCGTCGGTGATCAGCTGCAGCGTCTGCGGCAGCGACTCCTCGGCCCGGGCCAGCAGCAGGTCGCCGTTGTCGATGAGCCGGCTCAGGTCGTCGCCGGCGCCGGCGAAGGCGCGGCCGAGCTCGTCGACGACGACGCGCAGGTCCTCGGGGTCGATGGAGGTGACCAGCTGGTCCACGTTGAGCAGCAGCTGCTCGACCGGGATCGGGATGGCGGTGCGCGACTGCGGGATGACCGCGCCGTCGGCCAGGTACGGCCCGTCGGCGGTGGCCGGGCGCAGGTCGACGTACTGCTCCCCGACCGCGCTGCGGTTGGCGACGACGGCGTCGGTGTCGGCCGGGATCGGGTCGGCGTCGGGCTCGATGGTCATCGTGACCCGGACGCCGTCGTCGGTGAGCTGCATGTCGCTGACCCGGCCGACGGCGACGCCGCGGTAGGTGACCTCGGCGTTGACGAAGATGCCGCCGGAGTCGGCGAAGTCGGCGGCGACGTCGTAGCCGCTGCCGAGCAGCACCCGGTCGAGGCCGACGTAGTTGAAGCCGACGTAGGAGATGCCGAGCAGCGCGACCGCGGTGAACGCGAGCAGCTGCAGCCTGACCTTGCGGGTGATCACGGCGTGCCTCCCGTCGGGATGCCGGGCAGCCCGGGCAGGCCGGCCGGCGCGCCGCCGCCGGGGACGGTGCCGGCCAGCCCGCCCAGCCCCGGGGCGAGCGACTGCGCCGGCGTGGAGGACCCGGAGCCCGTGCCGCCGGCGTTGGCCGGCGGCGTGCCCGCGCTGCCGCAGCTGTCGCCGACGAGGTCCTGCGGGTCGAGGGTCTCCAGGCCGCCGGTGACCGGGTCGACGACGTAGCGGCAGAGCAGCTCGCGCAGGTCGAGGTCCAGGTTGGCGGTCATGTTGGTGAACAGGCCGTAGCCGCCGGTCCGCGCGTCGGGCCGGTACTGCAGCGCCGACAGCGAGCTGGCCGGGAACGGGTAGGTGAGCAGCAGGTCCAGCGACTCGGCGAGGTCGGGCCCCGCGGCGGCCAGCTGGGTGAGGATCGGCTGCAGCAGCTGCAGGTCGGCCACGGTGTCCGCGCCGGCCTGCTGGATCACCCGCGTGCCGACGTCGCCGAGGCGGGACAGGCTGTCGAGCATCGAGACGAGCAGGTCGCGCTGCTCGGTGACGACGTCGAGGCCCGGCCCGATGGTGTCCAGCGCCGTCTCGATGGTCTCCGTCCGGGCGGCGAGGGACTCGGCCAGCGCGTTCACGCTGTCCAGCGCCCGGCCGATCTCGTCGCGCTGCTCGTCGAGGCCGGCGATGAACGTGTCGAGCTGGGTGAGGGTGGCGCGGACGGCGTCCTCGCGGCCCTCGAGGGCGTCGGCCAGCTCCCGGCTGATGGTCTGCAGCTGCGCCAGCCCGCCGCCGTTGAGCACCAGCGACAGCGCGCCGAGGAGCTCCTCGACCTCGACGTTGCGGTTGGTGCGGTCCAGGCCGATCAGCGCGCCGTCGGTGAGCTCGCCGGTGGGCGTCTCGGTGCCCGGGGCGGCCAGCTCCACGTACTTCTCCCCCAGCAGCGAGGACTGCTGGATCATCGCGACCGCGTTGGCCGGCAGGTCGACGTCGCCGTTGATCTCGACGGTGACCAGGGCGGTCCAGTCCTCCCCCAGCGACACGTCCTCCACCCGGCCCACCGGGACGTCGGCGACGCGGACGCCGGCCTGCGGGACCAGGTCCAGGACGTCCAGGAACTGGATCTGCACCGTGTACGGGTCGTCCCCGACGTCCGCGCCGCCGGGCAGGTCCAGGGAGTAGGCGCCGCGGAAGCCGCACCCGGTCAGCAGCAGCACCCCGGCGCCCAGCGCGGCCACCCGCCGGCCCGTCCCGGTCACTGCTGCGCTCCCGGCACCAGCGGCAGGCCGACCAGCGGGGTGCCGCCGGCCTGCGGGGTGGCGCTGCGGCCGAACAGCGTGCCGAGCAGCTCCTGCAGGTCGGGCACCCCGTTGCCGTTGAGGTCGTCGAGCTGCCCGTCGTTGCCGGGGTCGCCCGACAGCAGCCGCAGGCAGATCTGCTCGGTCGGCGGCAGCTGCAGGAAGGCGTTCAGGTCGGTGAGGCCCACCCCGGCGACCTGCAGCCGCCCGGCCTGGGCCAGCAGCTGGCAGACGGTGACCTCCGGGTTGGCCGACCCCAGCGAGTTGTCGCGGGTGTCGAGGGTGCCGTAGTCGGGGTTGTAGGCGTGCGCCACGTTGCCCAGGGCCGCGGGGGCGACGTCGAGCACCTCGGCCAGCGCCTGCCGCTGCTGGACCAGGGTGAGGGTGACGTCGGCCAGCCGGTCGACGTTCGTCGTCAGCAGGGCGGTGTTGGTCTGCACGAACGTCGCGATCTCCCCCAGCGCCTGGGACAGCAGCTGCACCGCGGCGGCGAGGTCCTCGCGCTCGCCCTCGAGCTGGGCGGCGACGGCGGCCATGTCGTCGTTGAACTGGCCGACCTGGGTGTCGATCGTGGCCAGCGCCGAGGTGAACGCCTGCAGGTTCTCCACCGACCCGAACAGGTCGTCGCGGTTGTCCGACAGGGTCTGCACCGCGGTCGAGAACCCGGTCAGCGTCCGGTTGAGCGCGTCGCCGTTGCCCTCGAGGTTGTCCGCGCCGGTGGCCAGCAGGTCCTGCAGCGCGCCGTCGGCGTTGGCGCCGGTCGGGCCGAGGGCCGCCGAGAGCTCGTCGAGCGCGCCGTACACCGCGTCCAGCTCGACCGGCGTGGCCGTGCGCGACAGGTCCAGCTCGGCGCCGTCCTCCATGGTCGGGCCGCCGTCGTAGACGGGTGAGAACTGCACGTACCGGTCGCTGACCAGCGACGGCGCGAGGATGACCGCGTCGGCGTCGGCCGGGATGTCGTACTCCTCGTCGACGAGCATGTCGACGCGCACCCGGTCGCCCATCGGGACGACGTCGGTGATCTCGCCGACGTCGATGCCCAGGATCCGCACGTCCCCGCCCGGGTACACGCCCACGGCCTGGCCGAAGTACGCGGTCACCCGCATCTGGCCGGCCGGCCGCAGGATCGTCCAGCCCAGGACGGCCACCAGGACCACCGCGGCCGCCAGCGCCACGCCGCGCTGCAGGGAGCCGCTCACTGCCCCTCCTCGCAGGAGACGACACCGCCGGGCACCTGGGCGGTGCCCCCGCAGAGCACCGCCCCGACGGCGCCGGGCAGCAGGTTCTCCACGAAGCTGTCGAACCAGCGGCCGTTGCCCAGGGTGTTGGTGAAGACCCGGACGAAGGGCGCCAGGTTGGCGACGGTCTCCCCGAGGGCCTGCCGGTTGCGCGACAGGATGTCGGTGACGGCCGCCAGCTGCTGCAGCGCCGGGGTGAGGGCCTCGCGGTTGTCCGCGACCAGCCCGGTCAGCTGCTGGGCCAGCGTCTGGGTGTTGGTCAGGATCGAGTCGATGAGCTGCCGGCGCTCCTGCACCTCGGTGAGCAGGGTGTTGGAGTCCAGGATCAGCTGGGTGAACTCGCCGTTGCGGTCGGCCAGGACCTGGGTCACGTCCCGGGTGGCCGACAGCAGCTGGCGCAGCTGCGCGTCCCGCGAGGCGATGGTGTCCGACAGCCGGGCCAACCCGTCCAGGGAGGTCCGGACCTCGTCGGGGGTGTCGGCGAAGGTCTCCGACAGCACCTCGAAGGAGCTCGCCAGCTGGGCGGTGTCGATGTCGTCGACGGTCGTGGACAGGTCCGCGAAGGCCTCGACGACGTCGTAGGGCGAGGCGGTGCGCTGCAGCGGGATGCGCTGCTCGGGGTCCAGCGGCGTCGCGCCGCGCGGGACCAGCGCCAGGTACTTCGCGCCGAGCACCGTCTCGATCTTGATGGCCGCCTCGGACCGGTCGCCGACGAAGGCGTCCCGGACGCGGAACTCGACGGTGACCGCGCCGTCCTCCAGCGCCAGGCTCTCGACCTGGCCCACCTTGACGCCGGCGACGCGCACCGGGTCGTCGGGCTTGAGGCCCGCGGCCTCGGAGAACTGGGCGCGGTAGACGGTGCCGCCGCCGATGAGCGGCAGCGACTGGGCGTTGAAGGCGAGCAGCACCAGCAGCGCGATCAGCGAGAGGCTGATCGCCCCGATGACGACCGGGTTGCGGTCGCTGAACGGCCTGGCCGGACGGCGGGCCATCAGCAGCCCCTCCCGCCGGAGGACAGCCCGCCCGCGGGGATGGTGCTCGGCTCGCCGGCGCCGGGGAGGGTGACCGACCCGGACGCCCCGCACATGTAGAAGTTGAACCAGCTGCCGTTGACGGCGGTCCGCGTGATCAGGTCGATCTTGGTCGGGGCGAGCTGCAGGAAGTCCTCCACGACGTCGCCGGTGTCGGCGAGGTTGCCGGCCAGGTCGCCGAGGCCCTCGATGTCCGCGGCCAGCGGGGCGCGGGCGTCCTCGAGCAGCCCCGCGGTGCTCACCGCCAGGCCGTCGATGGTCTGCAGCGAGTCGAAGATCGCGTCGCGGTCCTCGCTCAGCCCGGAGACGAACTGCTGCAGCGAGACGACCAGCGACGACAGCTGCTCGTCCCGGGCGGCGACCGTGCCCATCACCGAGGTCAGGTTGTCGATGACGCTGCCGATGACGGCGTCCTTGTCCGCGAGCGACGAGGTCAGCGAGCCGACGTGGCCGAGCAGGCTCTCCACCGTTCCGCCCTCGCCCTGGAACACCTGGATGATCTCGAAGGACAGCCGGTTGACGTCCTGCGGCGACAGCGCCTGGAACAGGGGCTGGAACCCGCCGAAGAGCGTGGTGAGGTCCAGTGCGGGCGTCGTCTGGGCCAGCGGGATGGTGTCGCCCTCCTCGAGGGTCTGCCCGGCCGACCCCTCCCCCTCGGTCAGCGCGACGTACCGCTGGCCGACGAGGTTGCGGTAGCGGATGGTCGCCAGCACCGAGGTGGGCAGCGGGACGTCGGAGTCGACCTCGAGGGACACCTCGGCCACCGGCCGGTCGGTCCCGTCGGACAGGCCGATGCCGGTCACCTGGCCCACCCGGACGCCGGCGATGCGCACCTCGTCGCCCTCCACCAGGCCGGCGACGTCGGTGAACTGCGCCCGGTACTCCCGCGGCTCGCCGTACCCGGCGTTGGTGATGGTGCTGACCAGGACGTAGCTGGCGAGCACGGTCACCAAGGCGAAGACGGCCAGCTTGGTCAGCGGCGCGGCGAGGCCCCTCATCGCAGCGCCACCTGGGTCCCCCGCAGCAGCGGCGCCATCGTCGAGGCGGCCAGGTCGGACACCTCGCCGGGGTCCACGCCGGTCTGGTAGCCGAGGAGGCTGCGCACGAAGTCCAGTTCCGCCGTCGACCCGGCCAGCCGGCCCGGCACCGAGTTGCCGAACGCGGACAGGTCGGTGGTCACGTTCCCGTCGGGCTCGCCGGCGCCGGCGGGGACGTCCTCGGGCCCGCGGCCGCCCAGGCAGTTGGGGTTGCCGCTGAACGGGTTGTCCGCCGAGTCGACACCGTCCACCGGCGGCACCGGGCAGTAGTACTCGCCCCGGTCGGCCGCCGCGATGATCGCGTCGATGTCGTCCAGGCCCTGGCAGTCGGGGCCGGACCGGTCGAGGTACGCCGGTTGGTCGCCGGGCTGGTAGGGGTTGCGCGGCGGCAGCGTCACGGTGATGTCCAGGTTGAGCGCGGGGTCGCCGTCGCCGCCGAAGGCCTCGGTGATCATCGGCTTGAAGCGGGCCAGGCCGTCGAGCAGGCACGGGTACACCGGCGAGTACTCGGCGAACAGCTCCAGCACCGGCCGCGAGGTGGCGGCCAGCGAGATGAGGTTCTGCTCGTTGGTCTCCAGGAAGCCGGCGGCGGTGGCCGACGAGGCGCCGACGACGGTGAACGTGCGCCGCAGCTGCTCGGACTGGTCGACCAGCGTCCGCGACGTCACGGCCAGGTTGTCCAGGACCGCGAGCAGGTCGTCGGCGGCCGAGGTGTAGGTGTCGGCGACGTCGGCCAGCCCGCTGATGTCGGCCTGCAGCTCGGGCAGCACGGTGTTGAGCTCGCCGACGTAGCCGCCGATCGCGGCGAGGTTCTCCCCCAGCCGGTCGCCGCGGCCGCGCAGCGCCGAGGCGACCGCGCCGAGGGTGTGGCTGAGGTCCTGCGGCTGGACCGCCCGCAGCAGCGGCAGCAGGTCGTCGATGACCCGCTGCAGCTCGACGGCGTTCTCGGTGCGGTCCTGGCCGATCTCGTCGCCGTCGGCCAGCCGCTCCCCGGAGGGCTGCTCGGGCACCACGAGGGACACGTAGCGCTCCCCGAACAGGGTCTTGGGCAGCAGCCGGGCGGTGACGTCGGCGGGGATCTGCTCCAGGTACTCGGGCCGGATGGCCAGCTCGACCGTCGCGCCCTCGGCGCCGGCGTCGACCGAGCGCACCTCGCCGACGATCACCCCGCGCACCTTGACGTCGGAGGCCTCCTGCAGCTGGTTGCCCACGGTGTCGGCGTGCAGCACCACGCGGGCGGTGTCGGTGAAGGCCTTCGTGTAGAGCGCCACGGTCAGCGCGAGCAGCACCACCAGGACGACGAGGAACGCCACGCCCTGCAGCCGACGGCGCACCACCGCGCTCCTGCCCCCGCTCATCGCCCTGCTCACCCCGCGATCCGGACGGTCGTCGTCGAACCCCAGATGGCCAGCGACAGGAACAGGTCGATGACCATGACCGCCACGATCGAGAAGCGCACCGCCCGGCCCACGGCGAGGCCGACGCCGGCGGGGCCACCGCTGGCCCGGTAGCCGTAGTAGCAGTGGCTCAGGATGATCACGACGGCGAAGACGAGCACCTTGACGAAGGACCACAGCACGTCCTGCGGCGGCAGGAAGAGGTTGAAGTAGTGGTCGTAGGTGCCGGCCGACTGCGCGTACGCCTCGGTGGTGATGGTCCGGGTGGCGAAGTAGCTGCTCAGCAGGCCGATGACGTAGAGCGGGACCACCGCGACGAAGCCGGCGACGATGCGGGTGGTCACCAGGAACGGCAGCGAGGGCACGCCCATGACCTCGAGGGCGTCGATCTCCTCGTTGATCCGCATGGCGCCGATCTGGGCGGTGAAGCCACAGCCGACGGTGGCCGACAGCGCCAGGCCGGCGACCAGCGGGGCGATCTCCCGGGTGTTGAAGTACGCCGAGAGGAACCCGGTGAACGCGGAGGTGCCGAGCTGGTCGAGGGCGGCGTAGCCCTGCAGGCCGACCTCGGTGCCGGTGAAGAAGGACAGGAAGGCGATGACGCCGACGGTGCCGCCGATGACCGCCAGCGCGCCGGTGCCGAAGGTGACCTCGGCGAGCAGCCGGAACGTCTCGCGCTTGTAGCGGCGCAGCGTGCGCGGCGTCCAGCCCAGGGCGCGGCCGTAGAAGGACAGCTGGTCGCCGAGGTCCTCGAGGGTGTCCATCGGGCGGCCGTAGACGCGGCGGACCAGCCGGCGCGCGCCGACGCGGACCCGGTCGACCGGGGAGAGCAGTGCCATCGGGTCACTGCCCCTTCGGCGGGACGAGCTGGAAGTAGATCGCCGTCATCACGAAGTTGACCGCGAACAGCAGCAGGAAGGTGACGACCACCGACTGGTTCACCGCGTCGCCGACGCCCTTGGGTCCGCCCCCGGCGCGCAGGCCCTTGTACGAGGCGACGATCCCGGCGATCAGCCCGAACACGAGGGCCTTGATCTCCCCGGACCAGAAGTCCTCGACTTGCGCGAGCGCGCCGAACGACGCCAGGTAGGCGCCGGGGGTGCCGCCCTGCAGGACGACGTTGAAGAAGTAGCCGCCGGCCACGCCGACGACGCTGACCAGGCCGTTGAGCAGGGTGGCGACGAGCATCGCGGCCAGCACCCGGGGGACGACGAGGCGCTGGATCGGGTTGATCCCGAGCACCTCCATGGCGTCGATCTCGTCGCGGATCTTCCGGGCGCCGAGGTCCGCACAGATGGCCGAGCCGCCGGCGCCGGCGATGAGCAGCGCGGTGACGATCGGGCTGGCCTCGCGCAGCACGGCGAGCACCGACGCCGAGCCGGTGAAGGACTGGGCGCCGAGCTGGCGGGTCAGCGAGCCCAGCTGCAGGGCGATGACCGCGCCGAAGGGGATCGCGACCAGCGCCGTCGGGAGGATGGTCACGCTGGCGACGAACCAGGTCTGCTGGACGAACTCGCGCAGCTGGAAGGGCCGCTTGGGCATCGCCCGGAAGGTGTCGAGCGCGAAGGCGAACAGCGTGCCGCTGGCGCGCAGCGGCCGGGCCGGGGAGAGCTTCCCGTCGAGCAGGCCCGGCGCCTCCGGCTTCCCGGTGGCCGTCACCGGCCGTCCCGCGGGCCGGGCAGGGAACCGCCGGCCGCCGTCGCGCCGACCACCTGCGAGGTGTCCCGGTGCCGGCCGGTCGTGCCCGTCGTCGGGGCGAACACCCCGGCGTCGACCTGGGCGAGCAGGTCCTCGGGCAGCGAGGCGCGGATCGCCGTGGCGGTGACCGGGTCGAACTCGTGCAGCATGCGGGCCACGCGCTCCTGCCGGCGGCGCTGGGCGCGCCGCTCGGGCAGGCCCGGGGAGGGGTCCAGCTGCGGCGGGACGGCGTCGCCGCCGACGGCGCCCTTCGGCCCGACGCCGTTGTGCCGGTCGCCGCCGCGGGCCTGCAGGGCGGCCATCTCGGCCTCCACCTGCGCGACGTCCTTCTCCTCGCTCATGCCGATGGGGCCCTCGCGCCGGCCGTTGAGGAACTGCTGGACGACCGGCTCCTGCGAGGTGAGCAGCTGCTCGCGCGGGCCGAACATGGCCAGGTGCTTGCGGTAGAGCAGGCCGAGGTTGTCCGGCACGGTCCGGGCGGTGCCGATGTCGTGGGTGACGATGAGGAAGGTGGCGTCGATCTGCGCGTTGAGGTCGACGATCAGCTGGTTGAGGTAGGCGACGCGGACCGGGTCCAGGCCCGAGTCCGGCTCGTCGAACAGGATGATCTCGGGGTCGAGCACCAGCGCCCGGGCCAGGCCGGCGCGCTTGCGCATGCCGCCGGAGATCTCGCCGGGCAGCTTCCCCTCGGCGCCCTGCAGGCCGACCATGTCCATCTTCTCGAGGACGATGCGGCGGACCTCGGACTCGCTCTTCCGCGTGTGCTCGCGCAGCGGGAAGGCGATGTTGTCGAACAGGTTCATCGAACCGAACAGCGCGCCGTCCTGGAACAGCACGCCGAACAGCTTGCGGACCTCGTACAGCTTCGCCTCGCCGCACCGGACGATGTCGGTGTCGGTGATGACGATCGAGCCGCGCTCGGGCTTGAGCAGCCCCACCAGCGACTTGAGGAAGACCGACTTGCCGGTGCCCGAGGGGCCCAGCAGCACGGAGATCTCCCCGGGCGGCAGCGTGAGGGTGACGTCGCTCCAGATGTTCTGGCTGCCGAAGGACTTGGTCAGCCCCTCGACCTGGACCGCGACGCCCACCGTCGACCTCCCTCGCCTGGACCCGGGCCCGCGCGCGGCGGGAGCCCCGGGACCGCGTCCCGACGCGGGTCCCCTCGTGCCGGGGACACCGCCTCCTCGTACTCACGGGTAACGAGGACCGGAGGCGGAGGTTACGTGGGTCACGCCGTCGACGTGACACGGGTCGCTGTCACACCACCCGAACGGGAGGAGACGCGACAGGGGCCGCCCTCCCGGAGGAGAGCGGCCCCTGTGGCGTGCTGGGTGGTGCTGGTCCCCGGCTCAGGCCGGGGACGGCGTCACTTGATGGTGACGGTGGCGCCGGCGCCCTCGAGAGCGGCCTTGGCCTTCTCGGCGGCGTCCTTGGCGACCTTCTCCAGGACCGGCTTCGGCGCGCCGTCGACCAGGTCCTTGGCCTCCTTGAGGCCGAGCGAGGTCAGGCCGCGCACCTCCTTGATGACCTGGATCTTCTTGTCGCCGGCGGCCTCGAGGATGACGTCGAACTCGTCCTGCTCCTCGGCGGCGGGGGCACCGCCGTCACCGGCACCACCGGCGGCCGGGGCGGCCGCGACGGCGACGGGGGCAGCCGCGGTGACCTCGAAGGTCTCCTCGAACTGCTTCACGAAGTCGGACAGCTCGAGCAGCGTCATCTCCTTGAACGCGTCGAGCAGCTCCTGGCTGGACAGCTTGGCCATGATCTCTCCTTGGGGGTCAGTCGGTGCTGGCCGCGGCGTCCGCGGCGTCAGCGGAGTCGGTGGTGGTGTCGGAAGCAGCGGTGTCGGCGGCGGGAGCGGCGGGGCCCTCGGTGGACTCCTTCTTCTCCTGCAGCGCCGCGGCCAGGCGGGCGACCTGCGACAGCGGGGCCTGGAACAGGCCGGCGGCCTTGGTCAGGTTGCCCTTCATCGCGCCGGCCAGCTTGGCCAGCAGCACCTCGCGCGGCTCGACGTCGGCGAGGGCGGTGACCTCGGCGGGGCTGACGGTGCGGCCCTCGACGACGCCGCCCTTGACGACGAGCAGCGGGTTGGCGCGCGCGAAGTCGCGGATGGCCTTCGCGGCCTCGACGACGTCGCCCTCGATGAAGGCGATCGCGGTCGGGCCGTTGAGCAGCGGGGCCAGGTCGGTGTGGCCGACCGAGTCCGCCGCCCGCTTCGTCAGGGTGTTCTTGACGACGGCGTAGCTGCTGCCCGCACCGAGGGAACGCCGCAGCTGGGTCAGCTGCGACACGGTCAGCCCGCGGTACTCGGTGAGCACGGCCGCGCTGGACTTCTGGAACCGCTCGGTGATCTCGTCGATCACCGCGGCCTTCGCCTGCGTGGGCATGGGCCTCCTCTCGTCGGACGGGTGACCACCCGTGCGCCGCACGAGAGCGGGCGATCGGGCCCGGAGACGAGGAACGCCCCGGCGCAGGGCGCACGGGGCGAGGGACGCGGGCACGGGGCGCCGCGGCGATCGAACCGTCCTCCTGCGCGGGCCGCCCGGGGATCCGGGACCTTCGATCGCACGCGGACGTGCGACGACCAGCGGTCGTGGGGGGAACGCCGTCCAGCGTACACCGCGCCGCGGGGGCGCCGCTGTCGCGGTCCTCACCGGCCCCGGACGCGACAGGGGCCCGCAGCGCGGTGCGCTGCGGGCCCCCGAGTCCTTCGCGGGTGGCCCCGTCCCGGGTCCCGCCCCGAGCGTGCGAGGGGTGGGGAGGACGGGGTCCTTCGTCAGGCGGTGGGCTCGTCCACCGTCAGGTTGCGGGTGCGGTTCGGGTCGACCGGGATGCCCGGGCCCATCGTGGTGGAGATGGTGACCTTCTTGAGGTACCGGCCCTTGGCCGCGGCCGGCTTGGCGCGCAGCACCTCGTCGAGGGCGGCGGCGTAGTTCTCGACGAGCTTGGTCTCGTCGAAGGAGGTCTTGCCGATCACCAGGTGCAGATTGGCCTGCTTGTCGACGCGGAAGTTGATCTTCCCGCCCTTGATGTCCGCGACGGCCTTGGTGACGTCGGGGGTCACCGTGCCGGTCTTCGGGTTCGGCATCAGGCCGCGGGGGCCGAGGATGCGGGCGATCCGGCCGACCTTGGCCATCTGGTCGGGCGTGGCGATCGCGGCGTCGAAGTCCAGGAAGCCCTCCTGGATGCGCGCGATCAGGTCGTCCGAGCCGACGACGTCGGCGCCGGCGGCCTCGGCCTCGGCGGCCTTGTCACCGGTCGCGAAGACGATGACGCGGGCGGTCTTGCCGGTGCCGTGGGGCAGGTTGACCGTGCCGCGGACCATCTGGTCGGCCTTGCGCGGGTCGACGCCCAGGCGCATGGCCACCTCGACGGTGGCGTCGTAGGTGGTCGGCGAGGTCTGCTTCGCCAGCCCCGCCGCCTGCAGCGGGCTGTACAGGCTCTCGCGGTCGACCTTGGCGGCCGCCTCGAGGTACTTCTTGCCGTGCTTCGCCATGGTGGTTCCTCTCCCCCGCCGCGGGTGCGGGGATCGCGTGGTGTGCGGGCCTGGCGCAGGCCCTCCCACAGGTGCGCGGGGCTCGGACGAGCCCCGGGTGGTGCAACGCTGCCGGTCTCCGGCGGCTTCCGTCAGCCGGTGACGGTGATGCCCATCGACCGGGCGGTGCCGGCGATGATCCGCTCGGCCTCGTCCAGCGAGTTGGCGTTGAGGTCGGGCATCTTGGTCTGCGCGATCTCGCGGACCTGGTCGCGGGTGACCGTGGCGACCTTGGTCTTGTGCGGCTCGCCCGAGCCCTTCTCGACACCCGCGGCCTTGAGCAGCATGCGGGCGGCCGGCGGGGTCTTGGTGACGAAGGTGAACGAGCGGTCCTCGTACACCGAGATCTCGACCGGGACCACGTTGCCGCGCTGCGACTCCGTGGCGGCGTTGTACGCCTTGCAGAACTCCATGATGTTGACGCCGTGCTGGCCGAGCGCCGGACCCACGGGCGGCGCGGGGGTGGCCGCACCGGCGTTGATCTGGAGCTTGATGACCGCGGTCAACCGCTTCCTGGGGGGCATGACTTCCTTCTCGTGTGACTCAGGCTCGAACGGCCGGGGTGGTGCTCGGGCGCACCTAGATCTTGGCGACCTGGGTGAACGACAGCTCGACCGGCGTCTCCCGGCCGAAGATGGAGACCAGCACCTGCAGCTTCTGCTGCTCGGCGTTGATCTCGTTGATGGTCGCCGGGAGGGTGGCGAACGGGCCGTCCATGACGGTCACCGACTCGCCGATCTCGAAGTCGACGACGGCGGTCGGCGCGGACGCCGCCGCGGGCGAGGCCGCCTCGGTCGCCTTGGCCGCCTGCGGCGGGGCGTCGGGCACCAGCAGGTTGACGACCTCGTCGATCGACAGCGGCGAGGGCCGCGAGGTGGCACCGACGAAGCCGGTGACGCCGGGGGTGTTGCGGACCGCGCCCCAGGACTCGTCGTTGAGGTCCATCCGGACGAGCAGGTAGCCGGGCAGCTTCTTCCGGTTGACCTGGGTGCGCTTGCCGTTCTTGATCTCGGTGACCTCCTCGGTGGGCACCTCGATCTGGAAGATGTAGTCCTCCATGTCCAGCGACTGGATGCGGGACTCGAGGTTGGTCTTCACCTTGTTCTCGTAGCCCGCGTAGGAGTGGATGACGTACCAGTCACCGAACTGGGTGCGCAGGGTCCGCTTGAGCGTCTCGCGCGGGTCCAGGTCCTCGGCCTCCGCCTCGGCCAGGGCCTCGGTCACGACCGGGTCGTGGTCGGGGGCCGGCGCGGCCAGCGGGTCGCCGACCAGGCTGTCGCGGCCGCCGCCCTCGACCGCCGGGGTCACGTCGGCGACACCGGTGGCGGTGTCCTGGCCGGTGGTGTCGACCGACCCCTCGGCGGAGCCGGGCTCGTCCGCGCCGGTCTCGAGGTCGACGCTGCCGCGGACGTCCATCCGCTCGTCGTCGAGGTCGATGGCCTCGACGTCGCTGTCGGTGTCGAAGGGCTCGCGGGGGTCGGTCACGGGGTCTCTTCCTTGTCGGGTGCGGTCAGGCGCAGGGGGCGGTCAGCCGAAGACGGCGAGCACGCCCTGCGCGAAGAGGACGTCGAGGCCCGCGACGAGCGCCACCATGAACGCCACGAAGAGGATGACGACGGTCGTGTAGGTGATCAGCTCCCGGCGCCCCGGCCAGATGACCTTGCGGAGCTCGGCGACGACCTCGCGCAGGAACCGGCGCAGGCTGCGCTTCTGCCGGACCTCCTCGGCCCGCGCGCGCTGCGCGGCGGCCCGGGACCGGGTGCCGGAGCCCTCGGCGGCGCGTCCGGCGGGACGGGCGCCGGCGGCCTTCTCGCGGGCCGGGCGCCGCGTGCGCGGGGTGGCCGGCTCGTCGTCCTCGTCGTCGCCGGCGGTGATCCGGCCGCCGCGGCGGCGCGCCGGGGTGCTGACGACCTTGTCCTCGTCGGCCTCGGCCTCGGCGGCGACCTCGTCCTCGGCGGCCTCCAGCTCGGCGGCGTCCTCGACGCCCGGGGCCTCGCGGTCGAGCTGCTCGTCGGTCAGCTCGGCGTCGGAGGCGGTGCGGGGGTCCTCCCCGCGGCCCGGCTTCTCGCTCACTGCGCCTCGCTCGCGTCGTGGTTGGTGGCCGCTGCTGTCGGGCCGTCTGGTGTGGTGCTCGCCGGCCGGCGGCCGCGTCCGGGGAGCCGGTGCGCGGTCGGGCCGGGTCGTGCTGCCCGCCGGCACGGGCCGGCGGCACGGGCAGGGGTGACAGGACTTGAACCTGCAGCCTGCGGTTTTGGAGACCGCTGCTCTGCCAATTGAGCTACACCCCTAGTGCCCGGGACCGGTGGCCCGGGCTGCCCCGGGACGGTCGGGCCTCGCCGTCGGCGCGCCGGTCCCGGGGAGGATCCGGGGCACGCCGGTGGCGGGGTCGAACGCCCCAGGGTTGCCAGTGTACGGGACCGCGGGACCGCTCCGTGACCGCGCTCCGGAGGACCTCCCGCCTGCGGGCGACGAGTCCGTGTGCCGGGGGCCGTCCACGCACGTCGTGCCGCGGGGGACCGGGAACTGACCGGCCCCGCGGGCGTGGCGCCTGACACGATGGACCCATGACCGCCGTCTCCCCGTCGGAGTCCGCCCTCTCCCCCGCCGAGCGCCGGGTGTCCCGGCGCATCGGGTCCATCGCCGAGTCCGCCACGCTCGCGGTGGACGCGAAGGCCAAGGCGCTCAGGGCGGCGGGCAAGCCGGTCATCGGCTTCGGCGCCGGCGAGCCGGACTTCCCGACGCCGGACTACGTCGTCGAGGCGGCGATCGCCGCGGCCCGGCAGCCGGCCATGCACCGCTACACCCCGGCCGGCGGCCTGCCCGCGCTCAAGGAGGCGATCGTCGCCAAGACGGCGCGCGACTCCGGCCTGGCCGTCACGCCGGCGCAGGTGCTGGTGACCAACGGCGGCAAGCAGGCCGTGTACGAGGCCTTCGCCACCATGCTCGACCCGGGCGACGAGGTGCTGGTGCCCGCGCCGTACTGGACCACCTACCCGGAGGCGATCCGGCTGGCCGGCGGCGTGCCGGTGCCCGTGGTCGCCGACGAGGACAGCGGCTACCTCGTCTCGGTCGAGCAGCTCGAGGCCGCGCGCACCGAGCGCACCAAGGTGCTGCTGTTCGTCTCGCCGTCCAACCCGACCGGCGCGGTCTACCCGCCCGACCAGGTCGAGGCCATCGGCCGGTGGGCCCTGGAGGCCGGGCTGTGGGTGCTCACCGACGAGATCTACGAGCACCTGACCTACGGCGGGGTCACCGCGCCGTCGATGCCGGTCGTGGTGCCCGACCTCGCCGACCGCTGCGTCGTCGTCAACGGGGTGGCCAAGACCTACGCGATGACCGGCTGGCGGGTCGGCTGGATCGTCGGCCCGGCCGACGTCGTCAAGGCCGCGACCAACCTGCAGTCGCACGCCACCTCGAACGTCGCCAACGTGTCCCAGGCGGCGGCGGTGGCCGCGCTGACCGGCGACCTGTCGGCGGTGGACGCGATGCGGACGGCGTTCGACCGGCGCCGCAAGACGATCGTGTCGATGCTGCGGGAGATCCCCGGCATCACCTGCCCCGAGCCGCAGGGCGCCTTCTACGTGTACCCGTCGGTCAAGGGCCTGCTGGGCCGGCCGATCAACGGCCGCACCGCGTCGAGCAGCGCGGAGTTCGCCGAGATCGTGCTGGAGGAGGCCGAGGTCGCCGTCGTCCCCGGGGAGGCCTTCGGCACGCCGGGCTACGTGCGGATGTCCTACGCGCTCGGCGACGACGACCTGGCCGAGGGCGTCGGCCGGCTGCAGCGCCTGCTGCGCTGACTCAGTCCGGCAGGTCGTCCTCGTCGAGGGCGCCGGCCGCCACCAGCACCTCGGTGGCGGCCGGGAGGTCGGCCAGCGCCTGCGCCAGGTCGGCGGGCGTGGCGATCGTCCACGCGTTGACCTGCACGTAGCAGCGCAGCGCCGCGTCGAACTCCGCGGCACCGGCGGCCTGGCGGGCGGCGAGCAGGGCGGCGCCGCCCTTGCCGTACACGACGTCGAAGTAGGTGCCGGTGTCGGCGAACCCGTCCATCGCCGCGCCGACGTCGCCGGGGGTGGCGAGCGTGCGGTCGAGCTGCTCCTGCGGCACGTCGCCGTCGCTCTCCGCGTAGGTGGCGAAGGCCTCGTCGAGCCACGGGTCGCGGAACTGCGAGTCGCCGACCATCCCGTAGAACCACATGTGCGCGACCTCGTGCTCGAGCACGACCCGGCTGGCGCCGGCGAGCAGGATCGAGCTCGGGTACTCGATGCCACCGCCCTCGTCGGGCAGCAGCGGCACGGTCAGCGTGTCGTACGGGAAGGGGCCGAACCGGTCGGCGAGGGCCGTCACGTCCTCGCTGGCCCAGTCGGCGAGCTCGCCCGGGCCGGTCCGCGAGTCCGGCAGCACCCCGGTGGTGATCTCGACGCCGTTCGGTGAGGTGAGGGTGGCGGTCCGGAACTCCCCGGCGGCGACGCTGACGTCGCGGGCGACCGGCTCGTGCGAGGTCCAGGTGCGCCGGCCGCCCTCGGGTCCGGAGGGCTCGTCCTGGTCGCCGGTCATGAGGACGACGAGGTCCTCGGGCGCCGAGACGCTGATCGTGGTGTCGGCGACCGGGCTGGTGGCGGTCTCGCCGAGGATGCCGACGAACGGGTCGCGCGCCCAGCCGACGCCGGGCTCCCAGGCCAGCAGGGGGAAGCCGCTGGCCCACCAGGACACGTCCTCGGCCGTGCCGAGCCGCTCGAAGCCGCGCCCGCCGAGGGAGACGGTGAAGTCCAGCTCCACCTCGGTGGACTCGCCGGCGTCGAGCTCGCCGTCGAGCTGGAGCACGTAGAGCCCGCCGGGGCCCTCGGCGCCGGCGTCCTCGTAGCCGGCCTGGTCGACGTCGTCGCCGCGGACGTCGTCGACGGTGATCCGGTTGCCGAGCTCGCTGGCGCCGGGGCTGTTGGGCACCAGCCGGAACACCATCTCGTCGGTGGCGCGATCGGGCGTGAACACGACGTTCTCGGTGCCGGTGACGGTGCGCCCGTCGTCGGAGAGCCGGAACTCCAGGTCGACGACGGGGCGGTCGGGGTCGGGTTCGGCGCGCTCCGCCGGGCAGCTCGGGCCGTCGTCCCCGCCGGTGTCCCCCTCCTGGCCCGGCGACGACGGCGCCGCGGACGCGGAGTCCTCGGCGTTGAGCGTGTCGCTGAAGGAGGTGCCGCAGCCGGCCAGCAGGAGCAGCGCCGCGGCCGCGGTCGGCAGGGCCCGCCGGGGGGTCATGCCAGTGCGACGGTGGCGCGGGCGAGGGACAGCACCTTCTCGCCGCCGCTGGTGACCGTGAGGTCCACGCGCACCCGGCCGCCGTCGAGCACGGCGCCGACCCTGCCGCGGACGGTGACCTCGGCGCCGGTGTCGTCGTCGGGCACGACCACCGGGCGGCCGAAGCGGACCTGGTACTCGACGACGGCGCCCGGGTCGCCGGCCCAGTCGGTCACCGCGCGGGCGGCCAGGCCCATCGTCAGCATCCCGTGGGCGATGACGCCGGGCAGGCCGACGCCGGTGGCGACCCGGTCGCTCCAGTGGATCGGGTTGAGGTCGCCGGAGGCGCCGGCGTAGCGGACGAGGTCCGCGCGGGTGACCCGGTGCGTCTGCTCGGGCAACTCGGTGCCGACGGCGACGTCGGCGGCCCGCAGCCCGGCGCTCACGCCGTCCCCCGGGCCACGAGCATCGAGGTGGCGGTGCACACGGCCTCGCCGTCCTCGGTGGCGACGTCGACGCGGGTGGTGAGCAGGTCGTTGCCGGCCACGCTGCGCACCGCCTCGATCGTCGTGGTGCTCACCAGCCGGTCACCGGCCCGGATCGGGCGGTGGTGGGTGAAGCGCTGCTCGCCGTGCACCACCCGGCTGAAGTCGAGGGCCACGTCGGGGTCGGCGAGCACGACGTCGGCGGCGCCCAGGGTGACCACGATGGCGAAGGTGGGCGGCGCGACGACGTCGGGGTGCCCGAGCGCGCGGGCGGCGTCGGCGTCGGTGTGCACCGGGTCGACCGCGCCGACGGCGGCGGCGAACTCGGCGATCTTCGCGCGGCCGACCTCGTAGACGGCGGAGGGCGGGTAGCTGCGCCCGACCAGTCCTGCGTCCAGCGCCACTCCCGCCCTCCCTCGCTCCTCGCGGACCGGCGTCAGCGGGTCTCGCGGTGGACCGTGTGCTTCTTGTCCCGCGGGCAGTACTTCTTCAGCTCGAGCCGGTCGGGGTCGTTCCGCCGGTTCTTGCGGGTGATGTAGTTGCGGCTCTTGCACTCCTGGCAGGCCAGGGTGATCTTCGGACGGACGTCGGTGGCTGCCACGGGGCACTCCTCGCCTTGCGCGGACCGGCCCGGAGGCCGGGGACCGTGGCGGCGGGTGCCGACACGGCGACGGACCCCGGGGCACGGGGTCCGTCTGGGGTAGCGGTGACCGGATTTGAACCGGTGACACAGCGATTATGAGCCGCTTGCTCTGCCAGGCTGAGCTACACCGCCGGGAAGACCGCGCGGCCCGGTCTCGCGACAGGACCGGTGGGTCGGAGCCCCTTTACGGAATCGAACCGTAGACCTTCTCCTTACCATGGAGACGCTCTGCCGACTGAGCTAAAGGGGCGTGCTCACTGAGCCGGAGGGAACTCTACCCCACCGTCTCCGGCGGTCTCGCACCCCCTCCGGGGTGTGCCAGACGACTGTAACAGTCAGGCGCGGACGAACAGCCGGCGGTGCTGGGCACCGGGCGCGGCGGACCGGACACCGGTGCGCGCGAGCAGCCACTTCTCCAGCACCTCGTCCGCCAGCGGCCGGCTGACCAGGAAGCCCTGCAGCTTGTCGCAGCCCATCTCGGTGAGCAGCCGGCGGGTCAGCTCGTCCTCGACGCCCTCGGCCACCACGCGCAGGCCGAGGTTGTGCGCCAGCTCGATGATCGAGCGGGCGATGAACGACTCGCCCTGGCTGGTGGACATCCCCAGCACGAAGGACTTGTCGATCTTGACCTCGTCGATCGGCAGCTGCCGCAGCTGCGACAGCGACGAGTAGCCGGTCCCGAAGTCGTCCATCGACAGCCGCAGGCCCAGGGCGTGCAGGTCGGTGAGGACGGTGCCCGAGCGCACCGAGTCGTCGACGACGCTGCCCTCGGTCAGCTCGAGGATGAGCAGTTCCCCGGGGACGCCGTGGCGGCGCAGCGCCCGCTGCACCCGCTCGACCAGGTCCGGCTCGGCCAGGCAGCGCGCGGAGAGGTTCACCGCGACCGACAGCGCGATGTCCTGGTCCAGCCAGCGCCGGCAGCGGGCCAGCGCGAGGTCCAGCACGTGGTCGGTGAGCGGGCCGATGCGGCCGATCTGCTCGGCGAGGTGGATGAAGTCGTCCGGCGGGATCGCGCCGAAGCGCGGGTGCGCCCAGCGGACGAGGGTCTCCACCGAGACGATGTCGGAGGTGCGGGCGTCGATGATCGGCTGGAAGACGACGCTGATCTGCCCGTCGGCCATGGCCTGCTCGAGCTCGGTGCCCAGCTGCAGGCGGCGCAGGCTCTGCTGGTCCAGCACCTGGTGGTAGCTGGCGACGCCGCCGCTCTCGGAGGCGGCCGCCAGCAGCGCGACGTCGGCCCGCTGCATGAGCGTGCCGGAGTCCGTGCCGTGCACCGGCGCGGCCGCGACGCCCACGGTGAGCGTGACCTCCAGGTCCAGCCCCGCCACACGCGCCCGGGTGGAGGTCGCCTCCCGCAGCCGCCGGGCGGCCCGCTCGGTCGCCGGCAGGGACAGCCCCGGCAGCAGGACGGCGAACTGCTCGCCCTCCATCCGCGCGACCAGCGCGTCCGGCGGCGCGTGCTCGCGCAGCAGGCCCGCGGTGACCAGCAGCAGCTCGTCGGCCGCGGCGTGGCCGAGGGTGTCGACGATCTCGGTGTGGTTGTCCAGCGCGGCGAGCACCAGGCCGGCCCGCGCCCCGACCGGGTCGGCGCCGAGCATCTGGTCGATCTCGGCGGCCAGCCGCTGCCGGTTGGGCAGCCCGGTGAGCCGGTCGTGGTCGGCGTCGTAGCGGATCTGGGTGAGCAGCTGCTGCTGGCGGATGGCCGCGTTGACGTGGGTCAGCATCGAGTCCAGCGCGGAGCGGTCGCTGCCGGAGAAGGACACGACGTCGCTGCGCCGGTCGCACACCTCGAGGTAGCCGGGCTCGCCGGCCGCCGTCGCCACCGGGGCGCCGAGCACCTCCTGGGCGCCGCGGCGGGCCAGGGCGGCGGTCTCGGCCGGCGTCGCGCGGCCGGCGGTCACCAGGACCGGCTCCGACGACCCCGGCGTCAGCACCCGCTGGCGCAGGACGTCCTCGGGGTCGGCGGGCCCGTCGTACCAGGTGACACCGCCGTCGCCGGCCACGACCAGCCGCGGCGGCTCGTCGAGGTAGGGCGGCAGCCACAGCCCGACCCGGTCGGCGTTCAGGAGCTCCCGGACGGCCTCGACGATCCGGCGGGTGCCGTCCTCGGCGGGGTCGACCTGCTCGATCCGCCGGGCGAACTCGTAGACCCGCTCGAGTCGCTCGCTCTCGCGCGTGACCTTCGCGAACCGCCGGTACACCAGGGCGAGGACCACCAGCACCGGGAGGAGCAGCAGCCACGCCCAGGCCGTGCGCTCCACGAGCAGGGAGGCGACGAGCCCGATGACGACCGACAGCGGGTAGACCACCAGGACGGGGACGAAGAGCCGGGCCAGCAACCGGCCCGGGTTCCCCTGGGTGATGGCGATGGCCGCGACGACCATCAGCGTGCCGACCGCGGTGGCCGTGGTGACGGCCAGGACGTAGCAGAGCCAGGTGACCGGATCGCTGAGCGAGCCGACCGGCAGGGCGTCCAGGAGCAGGACCGCGACCCCGACCTGGACGACGGTCACCGCGACGTTGGTCAGCTGCTTCGTGACGGCGATCGGGTCACGGACGCTGATCACCCAGATGGCGGCGGCCCACGCGACCGCCGTCCAGAGGCCGCCCGTGTTGATCAGGGCCACGACCAACACGACCTCACCGACCGAACAGGTGAAGGTGTGCGAGCGGACCTCGACCGCCAGCGTCAGCTGCTCGGCGACGAGGAAGGCCACGAAGAAAGCCGCGACCATCCACAGGTGCGTCGAGGCCGTCGCGGTCCGCAGCAGGTGGACGAGGGCGGGCAGCGCCAGGACGATGCTGCCTGCTGCCACCACGGCCGGGCGCCGGAGGGCCGACCACCGCGCGGGCGCGCCTGGATCGACTTCGGACACGGCCACCCGTTCTCGGCAAGTGAGGGAGAGATGCGGCCGAGAGGCTAACAGCGTCGCGGGCCTCTGAGCTCCTGCTCGCTCGGGGGTCCTACCCCGGAAGGGGCAGCCGGCACGCCGGCCGCCCCTGCCACCGGAGGATCAGCGGTTCCAGCGGGTACCGCGGTTCCAGCGGGTGCCCCGGTTCCAGCGGGTGCCACGGTTCCAGCGGGTGCCGCGGTCGGTGGTGTTCGCGCTCATGACGCCTCCTCAGGCATGGAAAAGACAGCTGTCAGCTGCGGCTGTCACCCAGGCGCGGGGGCAGAGCGTCGTTCGAGTACGGACCGCGCCCGGAACCATCGTTTCCCTCACTCGGGCGAGGCAAGCACGGAGCATCACGAACGGGTGACGGCCCGTAGTGTCACTACGGACGGTGGTTGTTGATCAGCAGGACGTCACCGGCACGGGTGACGGGTGGTGCCCGTGTGATCGACCCGGTCTGTGGACGGCGGTCCGAGGGGACGTCCCCCACCTACGCTGCGCGCCGTGCGACGAGGGAGGAGGCCGGCCGGCCCCTGGGCGGAACGCGGCTCCGCGATGCCCTTCGTCCTCGTCTGCTGGCTGGTCGCCGCGTTCATGGCGCTGGGCGCCGTCGCCGCCTCCGACGCCTTCCTCGAGCACCAGGACGTGCAGGCGGTGTGCGACGGCGCGGCGCTGGCCGCCGCCAACCGGGCCGACGAGGGGCGGGTCTACGCGACCGGCGTGGGCACGGCGCTGCCCCTGACCGGAGAGACGGCACGGGCCGCCGTCGCCGACCACCTCGCCGACGGGGGGACCGCCCTGGACGCCTGGTCGGCGGAGACCGACGGCACCGAGGTCACGGTCCGCTGCACGCGGTCGGTGGAGATCGCCTTCGGCTGGCTGTTCCTCGGCGGGCGGCCGCTGGAGGTCACCGCCGTGGCCGGCGCGCATTCGCCGACGCTGCCCTGACTCCCCCGCACGGGCTGCAGAACGCGAGAGCGGCCCCCGACCTGCTGGTCGGGGGCCGCTCTGCCGGGGGTGGCGGGTGAAGGATTCGAACCTTCGTAGGCTAAGCCGACGGATTTACAGTCCGCTCCCATTGGCCACTCGGGCAACCCGCCGTGGACCCACGGGGAGAGCGTACAAGACGGGCCGGGACCGGCCCGATCAGGTCCCGTCGCGGGTCTCCGCACGGGGTGAGGAGCAGACATGGCCGACTCGTCCTTCGACGTGGTGAGCAAGGTCGACCACCAGGAGATCGACAACGCGATCAACCAGGCGGGCAAGGAGCTCGCCCAGCGCTTCGACTTCCGCGGGACCAACGCCAGCATCGCCTGGGCCGGGGAGAACGGCGTCCTCCTCCAGGCCGACACCGAGGAGCGGGTCAACGCCGCCCTCGACGTCTTCAAGGACAAGCTCGTCAAGCGCGGCATCTCGCTCAAGGCCCTCGACGCCGACGAGCCGCAGTCCTCGGGCAAGGCCTACAAGCTGTCGGCGCGGATCAAGCAGGGCATCGAGTCCGACGTGGCCAGGAAGATCGCGAAGATCATCCGCGACGAGGGCCCCAAGGGCGTCCAGGCCCAGATCCAGGGCGACCAGCTGCGGGTCAGCGGCAAGAAGCGGGACGACCTGCAGGAGGTGCAGCGGCTGCTGCGCGCGCAGGACCTCGACGTCGCCCTCCAGTTCGACAACTACCGCTGACCAGCGGGTCCGCGGCCGGTGGCCGCCCCGATCGGGGCGGTCACCGGCCGCGGGCGCGCGTCTCCTCCGGTGGGGCAGATACGGTGGGGGTGATGGTCCTCCACGGGAGCCGGCGGACCGGTGGGGAGCCCGGGGACGGCGCAGCGCGCCGCGACGACTCCGCCACCGCCGGCCACGACGCACACGACGCGGGTCCGCCACCGCCCGCGGACGCACGCCACGACGCGCTCGTCTACGACGCGGCCGACGACGTCGCCGCCGTGGCCGCCCCGTGGCTGCTCGAGGGCCTGGCAGCCGGGGACACCGCGGTCATCGCGACCGGACCGCAGACCGCCGGCCCGCTGTGGGAGGCCATCGGCCGGGACCCGCGGGTGGTGGTCGTCGAGCGGCACCAGCTGTACCGGTCCCGCACCCCCACGGCGATCACGGCCTTCCGCCGGTTCGCCGAGCAGCACGCCGCGTCCGGCGGGCTGGTCCGCTGCGTCGGCGAGGTCGACTTCGGCGCCGGCCCCGCCGACTGGCGGGAGTGGCAGGCCTACGAGTCGGTCATCAACGAGGCGTTCGCCCCCCTCCCGCTGTGGGGGCTGTGCGTGTTCAGCTCCGCCCTCCCCGACCCGCTGCTGGCCTCCGCGCTGCACACCCACCCCGGCGTGCTCACCCCCGACGGCCGGACGGACAACCCCGACTTCGTCGACCCGGCCACCTACCTGAGGGCCCTGCCGGTGCCCGACGAGCCGCTGGAGGCCACGGCCCCGGCGCTGGCCGACGACGACATCGCCGACTACGTCGGCCTGCGGCACGCCGTCCGCGCCCACCTGGACTCCGTCGACGGGCCGGCCGACGTGCTCGAGGACTTCCTCATGGCGGTCGACGAGATGACCTCGAACGCGGTCCGGCACGGCTCCCCACCCGCCGGGCTGCGGCTGTGGACGGCGCCCGGGCGGCTGGTCGCCACGATCCGCGACTCCGGCGGCGGCCTCGACGACCCGTTCGCCGGCTACGGGCCCGCGCACGGCGAGGACCTGTCCCACGGCGGGATGGGCCTGTGGCTGGCCCGCCAGCTGTGCGACCACGTGGCCATCCGCCGCGACGACGCGGGCACCAGCGTCCGCCTGTCGACGTCCTGGGCCTGAGGCCGGGTCAGCCCCGGCCGGACTCCCCTGCCATCCGCTCCAGCCGGGCGATCCGCTGCGCCATGGGCGGGTGGGTGGAGAACAACGCCGCCAGCCCCGCGGCGCGGACCGGTGCCGCGATCATGAGGTGGCTCTGCGCGACCAGCCGGTCGTCGGCGGGCAGCGGGCGGGCCGTGGCGCCGGCGGAGATGCGGCGCAGGGCGCTGGCCAGGGCCAGCGGGTCACCGCTGAGGTGGGCGCCGTCGGCGTCGGCCTCGTACTCGCGGCTGCGGGTGACCGCCAGCCGCACCAGCCCGGCGGCCAGCGGGCCGAGCAGCACCAGCAGCAGGGTCCCGAGGACCCCGCCGTCGCGGTCGTCGTCGGAGCGGCCGCCGAACAGCGAGGCGAACGTGGCCAGGTGCGCCAGGTAGGTGACGACGCTGGCCAGGGCGCCGGCGACGCAGCCGACCAGGACGTCGCGGTTGCGGACGTGCGAGAGCTCGTGGGCGAGCACCGCCCGCAGCTCGCGGCGGTCGAGCAGCTCGAGGATGCCCTGGGTGCAGCAGACGGCGGCCCGGCGCGGCGTGCGCCCGGTGGCGAAGGCGTTCGGCTGGTCGGTGGGGCTGACGTACAGGCGCGGCATCGGCTGGCGGGCCTGGGTGGCCAGCTCGCGCACCATCGCGTACAGCCCCGGCGCCTGCGTCTCGGTGACCGGGAAGGCGCGCATCGCACGCAGGGCCAGCCGGTCGGAGGCGTACCAGGCCCAGCCGTTGACCCCGAGCGCGACGGCGAGCGCCACGAGCAGGCCGCCCCGTCCGCCCAGCAGTGCCCCGGCGGCGAGCGCGAGACCGGCCACCAGGCCCAGGAGGAGCGCGGTCCGCACCCCGTTGTCCCATCGCCGCACGCCCCGGTGAACGGAACGGCCGCGACCGCCGTTCCCGGCCCCCGCGCTGCGACCCCCGTCACGGACGGGAGGGGAGCGGAACAGCGGCCCGTCGGGGAGGGTTGGAGCCCAGGATGCCGTACTCGGCGACGGGTCCCGTGAGCCGCCTCACAGGACCGGCGCGTCAACCCGGCCCGTAATCTGAGCCGTCGGAGGTAACCCTGATGACCGTCACCGGATCGCCCGCAACGCCCGGCAGCTCGGCCCCCGGCGGGCTCGTCAAGAGCGTCGTCGAACTCGACCGCGTCGTCATCCGGCTGGCCGGCGACTCCGGCGACGGGATGCAGCTGACCGGCAACCGGTTCACCAGCGAGACGGCGTCCTTCGGCAACGACCTCTCGACGCTGCCCAACTTCCCCGCCGAGATCCGCGCGCCGACGGGGACCCTGCCCGGCGTCAGCTCCTTCCAGCTGCACTTCGCCGACCACGACATCATGACGCCGGGCGACGCCCCGGACGTGCTGGTCGCGATGAACCCCGCGGCGCTCAAGGCCAACCTCGCCGACCTGCCCGGCGGCGGGCTGGTGATCGCCGACAGCGACGAGTTCACCCCGCGCAACCTGGCGAAGGTCGGCTACGCGACCAACCCCCTCGAGGACGGCTCGCTCGACGGCTGGCAGGTCGTCGCCGTGCCGCTGACCTCCATGACGCTCGAGGCGCTCAAGGACTCCGGGCTCGGCAAGAAGGAGGCCGAGCGGAGCAAGAACATGTTCACTCTCGGCCTGCTGAGCTGGATGTACCACCGGCCCACCGAGGGCACCGTGCGCTTCCTGGAGCGGCAGTTCCGCCGCAAGCCGGAGATCGCCGCGGCGAACATCGCCGCCTTCCGGGCCGGCTACAACTACGGCGACACGACCGAGGCCTTCGCCGTCTCCTACGAGGTCAAGCCGGCCCCGATGGCGCCGGGCCGCTACCGCAACATCTCCGGCAACCAGGCGCTGGCGCTCGGGCTGGTCGCGGCCGGGCAGCGGTCGGGCCTGCCGGTCTTCCTCGGCGCCTACCCGATCACCCCGGCGTCGGACATCCTCCACGAGCTGTCCCGGCACAAGGCCTTCGGCGTGCGGACCTTCCAGGCCGAGGACGAGATCGCCGGCATCGGCGCGGCGCTGGGCGCCTCGTTCGGCGGCGCGCTGGGCATCACGACGACGTCGGGCCCCGGTGTCTCGCTGAAGTCCGAGACCATCGGCCTGGCCGTCATGACCGAGCTGCCGCTGGTGATCGTGGACGTGCAGCGCGGCGGGCCCTCGACCGGCCTGCCGACGAAGACCGAGCAGTCGGACCTGCTCCAGGCGATGTTCGGCCGCAACGGCGAGGCGCCGCTGCCGGTGATCGCGCCGCGCTCCCCCGCCGACTGCTTCGACGCCGCGCTCGAGGCGTCGCGGATCGCGCTGAAGTACCGGACGCCGGTCATGCTGCTGTCCGACGGCTACCTGGCCAACGGCGCCGAGCCGTGGGCCATCCCGGCCGCCGACGAGCTGCCCGACCTGCGGGTGGAGTTCGCCACCGAGCCCAACGGCGCCACCGCCGACGGGACGCCGGAGTTCCTGCCCTACCTGCGCGACCCCGAGACCCTGGCCCGGCCGTGGGCGGTCCCGGGCACCGCGGGCATGCAGCACCGCATCGGCGGGCTGGAGAAGGCCGACAGGACCGGCAACATCTCCTACGACCCGGCCAACCACGACCTCATGACCCGGCTGCGGCAGGCCAAGGTCGACGGCATCGCCGCCGACATCCCGCCCACCGACGTCGACGACCCCGACGGCGACGCGCGGGTCGCGGTCATCGGCTGGGGCTCCACCTACGGGCCGATCGGGGCCGCCTGCCGGCGGATCCGCCGCTCGGGCCGCAAGGTCGCCCAGATCCACCTGCGGCACGTCAGCCCGATGCCGGCCGACCTCGGCGAGGTGCTGAGCCGGTACGACCGGGTGGTCTGCCCCGAGATGAACACGGGGCAGCTCGCACTGCTGCTCCGCGCGAAGTACCTCGTCGACGTCCAGAGCCACACCCAGGTGCGCGGGCTGCCCTTCCGGGCCGCCGAGCTGGCCGGGGTGGTCCAGGACGTCATCGACTCCACCACTCCGACCGCCAGCACCGGAGGCCTGCAGTGACCACCTCCCCGCACGTGCACGACCTCGGCATGCCGGGGACGCCGATCGACGACCGCATCCAGCAGGCGATCGCCAACTCGGTCGCCAGCCAGGGCGAGAAGCAGACGGCCCTCAAGGCCAAGGACATGAAGACCGACCAGGAGGTGCGCTGGTGCCCCGGCTGCGGTGACTACGTCATCCTGAACGCCGTCCAGAGCTTCCTGCCCTCGCTCGGGATCGCCCGCGAGGACATGGTCATCGTCTCGGGCATCGGCTGCTCCTCGCGCTTCCCGTACTACATGAACACCTACGGGATGCACTCGATCCACGGCCGCGCCCCGGCCATCGCCACCGGCCTGGCCGCCTCCCGGCCGGACCTGTCGGTGTGGGTCGTGACCGGTGACGGCGACGCGCTGTCGATCGGCGGCAACCACCTGATCCACGCGCTGCGCCGCAACGTGAACATGACGATCCTGCTGTTCAACAACCGGATCTACGGGCTGACCAAGGGCCAGTACTCGCCGACGTCCGAGGTCGGCAAGGTCACCAAGTCCACGCCGATGGGCTCGCTGGACCACCCGTTCAACCCGGTGTCGCTGGCCCTCGGCGCCGACGCCACGTTCGTCGGCCGGGCCATGGACTCCGACCGCAAGGGCCTCACCGAGGTGCTGCGGCAGGCGGCCGAGCACGAGGGCACCGCGCTGGTCGAGATCTACCAGAACTGCAACATCTTCAACGACGGCGCCTTCGACCTGCTCAAGGACCCGGCCACCGGCCCGATGTGGACGATCCCGCTGGTCCACGGCGAGCCGCTGGTGTTCGGCCCGGACGGCGCCTCGTGCGTGGTCCGCGACGACTTCGGGGGCCTGCGGATCGCCGAGACCAACCAGGTCGACGCGAGCGAGGTCGTCGTCCACGACGCGACCCGCCAGGACCCGTCCTACGCGTTCGCGCTGTCGCGGCTGTCCAGCCAGGACCTGCGGTACACGCCGATGGGCGTCTTCCGGTCGGTGCGCAAGCCCACTTACGACCGGATGATGCTCGACCAGCTCGAGGAGGCCCGCACCGGCGGCGCCGGCGACCTCGACGCGCTCCTGGCCGGCAGCGACACCTGGACCGTGTCCGCCTAGGTCCGTGCGCCCGCGACCGGCCCGTCTCCCACCCGGGAGGCGGGCCGGTCGCGTTCGCCGACGATCTCTTCTCCGACGACCTCGGCCAGCGCCGGGAGCGCCCGGGTGAGCTCGGCGCGGGACGGGGCGGCGAAGCCCAGGACCAGGCCGGCCGCCGGGTCGTGCGGCCCCGGACCGGTGAGGTGCCGGGCCAGGCCGTCGACGGCGAGCCCGCGGGCGGCAGCGGCCGCGACCACCGCCTCCTCGGCCGCGCGGTCCGGCAGCGGGACGAACACGTGCGCGCCCGCCGGGTCCCCGGCGACGGTCACGCCCACCGCGGCCAGCTCCCGCACCACGAGGGCCCGCCGCTCGGACAGCTCCCGGCGCAGTCGCCGCAGGTGCCGGGCCAGGTCGCCCGAGGACGCCAGGGCGGCGACGACCCGCTGCCCGGCGCGGGCGGGGCGGGTGCCGGTGACCGTCCGGGCGGCCACGAGCTCCGCGCGCAGGCCCGGGGGCGCCACCAGCCAGCCGGTGCCCAGCGTCGGGCTGACGATCTTGCTGCTCGTGCCGAGGTGCACCACGACGTCGGGGGCCAGCGCGGCCAGCAGCGGGAGCGGGGCGACGTCGTAGCGCAGCTCGCCGTCGTAGTCGTCCTCGAGCACCCACCAGCCCTCGGCCCGCGCGCGGGCGACCAGCGCGACGCGGCGGGCCGCCGACATCCGCCGGCCCAGCGGCCACTGGTGCGCCGGGGTGCAGTAGACCGCGGCCAGCCCGCCGGGCACGGCGTCGACGACCAGGCCGTCGTCGTCGACCGGGCAGGGCACCACCTCGACGCCGGCCACCCGCAGGGCCCCGGCCGCCCGCTGGTACCCGGGGTCCTCGACGCCGACCCGGCTGCCCGGCGGCAGCAGGCGGGCGACCTCGGCGACGGCGGCGGAGGTGCCCGCGGTGGCGAGGACGTCGGCGGGGTCCACCGGCAGGCCGCGGTGCCGCAGCAGGTGGGCGGTGACCGCAGCCTGGAACGCGGGGTCGGCCGAGGGCTCGGGCGCGGCGTCGGGAGGCTCGTCCCCGGCGGCGCGCCAGGCGCGGCGCCAGGCGGCGCGGTCGAGCACCTCCAGGCACGGGGACCCGGCCCGGAGGTCGACCGCCGCGGGCGCCGTGCGGGACCGGCCGGGCCGGGGCGGGGGCGCCGGCCGCCCGGAGGGTGCGGCGCCGACGACGAAGGTCCCCGCGCCCCGCCGGCCCGCGGCCCAGCCCTCGGCGACGAGCTGGTCGTAGGCGGCGGCGGTCACGGTGCGGCTGACCCGCAGGGCCGCGGCGAGCTCGCGGGTGGACGGCAGCCGGTCGCCGGGGCACAGCACCCCCCCGGCGGCCGCGGTCCGCAGGGCGTCGGCGAGCTGGGCCGCGAGCGGGCGGGCGGCGGTGCGGTCGAGGACCACGGGCGGGACCGGCACGCTCACCCCTCTCGGATTGGCCTGGCGGAACGGCAGCGTACTGGCCCTTGGAGGAGGCCAGTCGGTGCCGCAGGGTGGTCGGCGTGAGCACCGCGCCGCCGCTGTCCCCCACCGCCCGCAGCACCGTCCGCCGGGGTGCGAAGCGCGCCCGCACCGACCGCGCCGAGTTGCACGCCGTCCTCGACGCCGGGCTGGTCGGCCACCTCGGCGTCGTGCTCGGCGACGCCCCGGTCGTGCTGCCCACCGGCTACGGGCGCCGCGGCGACACCCTCTACCTGCACGGCTCCACCGGCGCGGCCACGCTGCGCGCCGCGTCCGCCGGGGCGCCGGTGTGCTTCACCGTCACCCACCTCGACGGCGTCGTCTACGCCCGCTCGGCGTTCCACCACTCGGTGAACTACCGCTGCGCCGTCGTCCACGGGACCGCGCGGCCGGTGACCGACCCGGGGGAGCGGCTGCTCGGGCTGGAGGTCCTCACCGAGCACCTGGCGCCGGGGTCCTGGGCGGCGACCCGGCGGCCCACGCGCCGGGAGCTCGCCGCGACGGCGCTGCTCGCCCTCGACCTGACCGAGGCCAGCGTCAAGGTGCGCACCGGGCCGCCGGTCGACGACGAGGAGGACCTGTCCGCGCCGGTGTGGGCCGGCGTGCTGCCGCTGCGCACCGTCGTCGGGGAGCCGGAGCCCTGCCCGCTGCTGCCCGAGGGGACGCCGGTGCCCGACCGGGTCCTCAGCCGGCGGGTGTGACGCGATGACACCGTCGGCCTGCCGGCCGACACCGCGGCCAGGTGCCGTCCCGGCCCGCGTTGAGCCGGACCCGCCGCGCCTGCGCGGACCCCTCCGGGGCCCACTCGGCGCGGCGACCGCTACGCGGGTGTGACGCGGAGCAGGACGTCCTCGCCGCCGCCGTTGTCGGTGGTGACGTACAGCGCGCCGTCGACGCCGAGCCGCGGCGTGCGGATCCGGCCGTAGCCGTCCTCGAGCTCCTGCACCCGGAACTGCTCGACCAGCCGCCCGGTGTCGTCGAGTCGCAGCGCCAGCAGCCCGGTGTCCTTCAGCACCCCGACCAGCAGGACGCCGTCGTAGCCACCCCACGCGATCCCGCTGACGAAGTCGGCGCCGCAGGTGGCGATCGTCGGGTCCCCGGAGGACCAGACCGCCGGGATCGCGCCGGGCAGCCCGGGCTCGGTCATCGGCACGCTCTCGTCGTAGCGGCCGCGGGCGCCGTCGGGGTCCCAGCCGTAGTTGCCGCCGGGTACCGACAGGTTGACCTCGTCGTCGCGGTCGGGCCCCTGCTCGACCGTGTAGACCTCCCCGCTCCCGGGGCGGACCGCGATGCCCTGCACGTTGCGGTGCCCGGAGGACAGCAGCAGCCGGGTGACCGGGTCGGGGTCGGCGGCGAACGGGTTGCCCGGCGCCGGGCCACCGGTGGCGGCGTCCACCCGCAGCACCTTGCCGGCGAGGGTGGTGCGGTCCTGCGCGTTGCTGCCGACGGCGTTGTCGCCGGTGCCCACGAGCAGCGCGCCGTCGGGCGCGAAGCGGACGCGGCAGCCGCCGTGCCGTCCGCTGCGCTCGTTGACCGGGATGCCGCCGAGCAGCGGGTCGGCGACGCGGGTGGCTCGGGTCCAGCCGGCGTCGACGGCCCACGCGATCACCTGGATCTCCGCGCCGCCGTCCTCCTGCACGCCCTGGCAGGTGTACAGCCGGCGGTTGTCGGCGAAGGCCGGGTCCAGGGTCAGGCCCATGAGGCCGGTCTCGCCGTCGGCGAAGAGGTCGGAGAAGTCGGCGTCGAGCTCCCGGGCGGTGCCGTCGGGCAGCACTGCGGTGAGGCCGCCGCCGCGCTCGTCGAGCAGCAGGGTGCCGTCGGGCGCCTGGGCGACGTCCCAGGGGTGGTCGAGCCCGCCGAGGACGGTCTCCACCCGGAGCGGGGGGAGGCCGGCGGGCGCGGTCACCCCGCCGTCGGGGGCCTCGGTGGCCGCCTCGTCCTCCTGCGCACCGGGCAGGTCGCCGGTCCCGCCGGCACCGTCGCTCGTGCAGCCGGTCACCAGCAGGACGGCGGCGACGAGGAGGGCGGGCGAGGACCTCACGCCGCCGAGCATCCCCCCGCGGGGGGGGGGGGGGGGGGGGGGGGGGGGGGGGGGGGGGGGGGGGGGGGGGGGGGGGGGGGGGGGGGGGGGGGGGGGGGGGGGGGGGGGGGGGGGGGGGGGGGGGGGGGGGGGGGGGGGGGGGGGG
>NZ_JBJGZB010000010.1:0-162736 GCF_054050295.1 Geodermatophilus sp. SYSU D01045 | reverse complement strand
AAGAGGAGGACGTGGCGGGGGGGCCCCGGCCGTCCGGGGCGCGCGCCCCCCGACCGCGACCGTCAGTGGCGGAAGACCAGCGCCCCGCCGACCTGGGCGACGACCTCGTCCCACGCCGCCCGCACGGGCCCGGCGTCCTCGGCGCGCAGGGTGGCGCCGGGCTCCCGCTCACCGCGCGCCACCGCGCGTCCCAGGGGTGCGGTCGGCGCGAGCAGTTCGTCGACCCGCGTGAGGCCCGCGTACTCCGCGACGTCGCGCACGCCCTCGACCGGCTGGGCGAACACGCGGTGGTCGACCAGGCCCGCCGCGCCCCCGGCCACCTCGGCGAGCACCTCGGACAGCTCGGTGAGGTCGTAGCGGTCCTGCTCGGCCGGCAGCGGCATGACGTCGGTGTCGGCCACCTCCGGCCAGGACGCGATCTCGGTGAGGTCGTGCTGCTCGTCGCCGGCGCAGAAGCGGGCGAGGTCGGCCGGGGTGTCGAAGAGGAACACCTCGCCGTCGCGGCCGAGGAACCGGGCGACGTCCTCCACGTAGCAGCGCAGCGTCACGCCGGCGCCCTCGGGGACGACGAGCTCCACCGGGAGGATGCCGACGGCCTCCCAGAACTCCGCCGCCGCGGCGACCGCGGCCGGGGTCGCGGTGATCCGGCTGCCGCCGCGGATGGTGCTCACCCCGGCGGTGGCCGCCTCCTCCGGCGCGGAGGCCGTCGAGCCCGCGGCCGGGCGGTCGCCCGAGCCGTCGGCGCCCCGGGCGGCGGTGGCGCCCCCGCCGCGGCCGGCGGGCGCCTCGTCGGCCAGGTCCTCGTCGGCCAGGTCCTCGTCGGCCAGGTCCTCGTCGGTCGAGTCCCCGCCGGTGAGCTCCTCGTCGTCGGTCTCGTCCTCGTCGGCGGCCGAGGGGTAGGCGTCGAGGGTGGTCGTGCCGGCGCCGGTCCAGTCCAGGTGCGCCGACAGCTCCTCGATCACGTCCTCCCACAGCTCGTCGAGCGCCCCGCCGACGCCGATCCAGGCGTCCTCGCCCGAGCGGCCGACGAACGCGTCGACCCCGAGGCCGAGCGACCCGATCTCCGGCCGGGCCACCAGCTCGGCGAGGGAGGGGAACTCGGTCTCCTCGTCGCCGGCCTCGTCCTCGTCGGCGTCCTCGTCGTCGGCGACGGCCCGCGCGGAGGTCGCGCCCTCCTCGTCCTCGTCCCCGGCGGTGTCCAGGCACTCGGCCAGCCGGCTGACGATGTCGATGGTGGCCGCCAGCTCCTCGACCGCCCACCGGTCCGGGTTCTCGGCGGCGATGTCGTAGACGCCGTCGAGGTCGTAGCGGTGGTCGTCGTCGGGCGTCAGGTCCGCCGCTCCCAGCCCGACCACGACGGGCCAGACCGGGTGGTCGGCGAGGTCGTGGTCGGTGCGGGTGCGGCAGAACGCGGCGAGTGCGGCCGTGGTGGGGAAGAGGTGGACCGTGGCGGTCTCCCCCTCGGAGGTGCCGAGGAAGGCCTGCCACTCCTCGCCGTCCTCCTCCCACGGCGGCGCCCACAGGGTGTAGCCCGTGCGGTCGTCGACGGTGAGGGCGATGGGGACGATGCTCGGCCTGGCCACGACGCCCATCCTGCCCGGTCGGCCCGGGAGCGCACCCCCGGGTTCAGGCGCGCACCGGCTCCTCCCAGTCGACGTGGTGGCCGGTGAGCCAGTCGTCGGGCGCGGTGCCGCGCCGCGCGGTGCGGGCGAGGTGGCGGGCGAACAGCGGCACGGCCACCCGGTCGCGGACCCAGCGGCCGGCCGGCCCCGGTGCCTTGGCGTCCCCGGTCCGCTTGCCCCGCCGGACGACGGCCTCCACCCGGTGCCGGCGCAGCGCCTCGAACGCGGCGCAGGCCTCCGCGACGGGAGCGCGGTCCCGCAGGCAGCGGGCCAGCGTGACGGCGTCCTCGAAGGCCATCGCCGCCCCCTGCCCGGAGGCCGGGGACGCCGCGTGCACGGCGTCGCCCACGAGCACCACGCCGTCGCGGTGCCAGGTGGGGACCCGCGGGAGGTCGTGGGTCGGCCAGCCGGCGAACAGCCGGTCGCTGGCCGCCAGCAGCGCGTCGACGGGCAGGTCGTCCCCGGCGAACAGCTCCCGCAGCCGCGGGCGCCAGGCCTCGGGGTCGTCCGCGGCGAGGTCGGCGCGCGTCGGCTCCCGCGCGCTCGGCGGGTTGGCGAACCACCACACGTCGCCGTCCGGGCTGGCGACGGTGCCGAGGAAGCACCGGCGGCCGAACCAGAAGTCCATGACCCCGGGCGGCCGGCCGAGGTCCGCGCCGCAGGCGTACCCGCCGACGTTGAGCAGCCCGGTGTAGCGGGCGGCCGGCGCCGCGGGGTCGACGATCGTCCGCGTCCGGGACCGCAGGCCGTCGGCGCCGACGAGCAGGTCGCCGTCGGCCGTCGTCCCGTCGTCGAAGTGCGCCCGCACCCGGCCGCCGGGCAGGCTCTCGGCGTCCCGCAGCCGCCGCCCGTGGTGCACGGGCACCCCGCTGCGGGCCAGTGCCCCGTGCAGCACCCCGTACAGGTCCGCGCGGCGGATGGTGGTCGCCTGCAGGCCGTCCGGGCGCGGGGCCGACGAGTCGAAGGCGACCAGCTCCCGCCCGGCGGCGGTGCGCATGGTCATCCGCGGGGTGGCGAAGCCGGCCGTGCGCACCTCCCCGGTCAGCCCGAGCGGGGCCAGCGCGTCGAGGCCGTTCGCGGCCAGGGTGAGCCAGGCACCGAGCCCCTCGGCCGGCCCGGCCGCCTCGTGCACCGAGACGTCCGCGCCGATGTGGTGCAGCGCCAGCGCCGTCGCTGCGCCCGCCAGCCCACCGCCCACGACGAGCGCGTCCATCACCGCCTCCTCGACAGTTATTTCGTTCGATCGAACGAAACAACTGTCGAAGTTAGGCTCCGGCCGTGTCAAGGGAGCACGAGGACCTGGTGGCGCAGACGCTGGCCGCCGGCCGCGAGCTCTCGACGGCGGTGGTCATGTTCCACACGGCCGTCGGGGCGCTGGCCGGGCTGTCGGTCACCGAGACCAAGGCGCTGGAGGTCGTCCACCGCGCCGGGCCGCTCACCCCCGCCGACCTCGCGCGGCAGACCGGGCTGGCGCCGGCGTCGGTGACCGCGCTGCTGGACCGGCTCGAGCGCAAGCAGGTGGCCCGCCGGGTGCCGCACCCGACCGACGGCCGCCGCTCCCTCGTGGAGATCGACCCCGGGCACCTGGCCCGTCAGCGGGAGGTCTTCGCCGACCTGGTGCGCCGGCTCGAGGCCGTGGGGGCGGAGTTCGACGAGACCGAGCTGGCGGCCGTCGTCCGGTACCTGCGGGCCGCGACCGCCGCCCAGCTCGAGGCCACGCGGCGGCTCACCGGCGACCGGGCCGGCGAGCCGCCCGCAGTGGGCTGAGGGCCGTCAGACCCCGATCGGATGCCAGACCGTCTTCGTCTCCAGGAACCGCGTCATCCGGCCGGTGCCCGGGTCGGCGGTCCAGTCCGGCTCCTCCGCCGGCGGGCGCAGCACCCGCTTGATGCTGCCGGCCGCCATCCGCTCGAGCTCCATGGCCCGGCCGGCGGGCGCGCCGGTCAGGTCGATGGCGTCGACGTCGTCGTGCTCGGCCAGCCAGGGGCCGATCTCGCCGGCGTCGCCGGTCAGCAGGTTGACCACGCCGCCGGGGACGTCGCTGGTGGCCAGCACCTCGCCGAGGGTGACCGCCGGCAGCGGCCGCTCGTGCGAGCTGACGACGACGGCGGTGTTGCCGCCCGCGAGCACCGGCGCCAGCACGCTGACCAGGCCCAGCAGCGACGAGCGCTGCGGGGCCAGGACCGCGACGACGCCGGTCGGCTCCGGCAGGGAGAAGTCGAAGAACGGCCCCGCGACCGGGTTGGCGCTGCCCAGGACGGCGGCCAGCTTGTCGGTCCACCCGGCGTACCAGACCCAGCGGTCGATGGCGGCGTCGACGACGGCCCGCGCCCGCCCCGACGACAGCCCCTCGCCGGCGGCGACCTCCTCGCAGAACTGCGCGTGCCGGCCCTCCATCACCTCCGCGACCCGGTAGAGGACCTGGCCGCGGTTGTAGGCGGTGGCGCGCGACCACTTCCCGAACGCGGCCCGCGCGGCGACGACGGCGTCGCGGGCGTCCTTGCGGGAGGCCAGCGCGGCGTTGGCGAGGAACGCGCCCCTGGCGTCGGTGACCTCGTAGGTGCGACCGGACTCCGAGCGCGGGAAGGCCCCGTTCACGTAGAGCTTGTAGGTCTTCCGGACCGCGAGACGGTCACTCACCGGGAGCTCTCCTTCAGGTACGCGGCCAGCCCGTGCCGGCCACCCTCGCGGCCGTAGCCGGACTGCTTGTAGCCGCCGAACGGCGACGTCGGGTCGAACTGGTTGAACGTGTTGGCCCACACCACGCCGGCGCGCAACCGGTCGGCGATCGCCAGGATCCGCGAGCCCTTCTCGGTCCAGATGCCGGCCGACAGCCCGTAGGTGCTGTTGTTGGCCTTGGCCACCGCCTCGTCGGGCGTGCGGAAGGTCAGCACCGACAGCACCGGGCCGAACACCTCGTCGCGGGCGATCCGGTGGGCGGGGGAGACCTCGGTGAACACCGTCGGCGGGAACCAGAAGCCGCGGTCGGGCAGGTCGCAGGCCGGCTGCCAGCGCTGCGCGCCCTCGGCCTCGCCGATCTCCGACAGCTCCCGGATGCGGGCCAGCTGCTCGGCGGAGTTGATCGCGCCGATGTCGGTGTTCTTGTCCAGCGGGTCGCCCACCCGCAGCGTGCCGATCCGCCGCTGCAGCGAGGCGATCACCTCGTCGTGGACCGACTCCTGCACCAGCAGCCGGGAGCCCGCGCAGCAGACGTGCCCCTGGTTGAAGAAGATGCCGCGCACGATGCCCTCGACGGCCTGGTCGATGGGGGCGTCGTCGAAGACGATGTTGGCCGCCTTGCCGCCGAGCTCCAGGGTCAGCGCCTTGCGGGTGCCGGCGACGGCGCGGGCGATCGAGCGGCCGACCTCGGTCGAGCCGGTGAAGGCGACCTTGTCGACGTCCTCGTGCTCCACGACGGCGCGGCCGGTGTCGCCGGCGCCGGTCACGACGTTGACCACGCCCGGCGGCAGGTCGGCCTGCCGGCACACCTCGGCGAACAGCAGCGCGGTGAGCGGGGTGGTCTCGGCCGGCTTGAGGACGACGGTGTTGCCGGTGGCCAGCGCCGGGGCGACCTTCCACGCCAGCATCAGCAGCGGGAAGTTCCACGGGATGACCTGGCCGGCCACGCCGTGCGGCCGCGGGTCGGGCCCGAGGCCCGCGTACGCGAGCTTGTCGGCCCAGCCGGCGTGGTAGAAGAAGTGCGCCGCGGCCAGGGGGACGTCGACGTCGCGGGACTCCCGGATCGGCTTGCCGTTGTCCAGGGACTCCAGGACGGCGAACTCGCGGGCCCGCTCCTGCAGGATCCGCGCGATCCGGAACAGGTACTTGCCGCGGTCGGCGGGGCGCATCGGACCCCACACGCGGGTGTACGCGCGGCGGGCGGCCTTCACGGCCCGGTCGACGTCGGCCTCGGTGCCCACCGCGATCTCGCTGAGCACCTCCTCGGTGGCCGGGTTGACCGTCTTCATCGTCTCGCCCGAGCCGTCGACGAACTCGCCGTCGACGAACAGGCCGTAGGACGGCGCCACGTCGACGATCGAGCGCGACTCGGGGGCGGGGGCGTACTCGAACAGGGGGCTGGTGGTCATCAGTCGACGCTCACGTGGTCGGGGCCGGAGTAGTGGCCGGTGCGCAGCTTCTGCCGCTGCAGGAGCAGGTCGTTGAGGAGGCTGGAGGCGCCGAGGCGGAACCAGTCGGGGGACAGCCAGTCGGCGCCGACGGTCTCGTTGACCAGCACCAGGTGCCTGATCGCGTCCTTGGTGGTGCGGATGCCGCCCGCGGGCTTCACGCCGACCTGGGTGCCGGTGGCGGCGCGGAAGTCGCGGACCGCCTCGAGCATCACCAGGCACACCGGCAGGGTCGCGGCGGGCGAGATCTTGCCGGTGGAGGTCTTGATGAAGTCGGCGCCGGCGAGCATCGCCAGCCACGACGCGCGGCGGGCGTTGTCGTAGGTGACCAGCTCGCCGGTCTCGAGGATGACCTTGAGGTGGGCGGAGCCGGTGCCGTCAGGCCGGGCACACGCCTCCTTCACCGCCACGATCTCCTCGAACACCTCGAGGTAGCGGCCGGCGAGGAACGCGCCGCGGTCGATGACCATGTCGATCTCGTCGGCGCCGTTGCCCACGGCGTCGCGGACGTCGGCCAGCTTGACCTCCCGGCTGGCCCGGCCGCTGGGGAAGGCGGTGGCGACGGCGGCGACGTGGATGCCCGTGCCCTCCAGGGCCTCCCGCGCCACACCTGCGAGGTCGCCGTAGACGCAGACGGCGGCGACCGAGGGGGCGGTCGGGTCCCCGGGGTCGGGACGGCGGGCCTTGGCCGCCAGCGAGCGGACCTTCCCCGGGGTGTCGGCGCCCTCGAGCGTGGTCAGGTCGACCATCGAGATCGCGGTGTCGATCGCCCAGGCCTTGGCCGTGGTCTTGATGGAGCGGGTGCCGAGGGTGGCGGCGCGCTGCTCGGCCCCCACCTGGTCGACACCGGGCAGCCCGTGCAGGAAGGCACGGAGGGCGGCGTCCGAGCGGGTCACGTCGTCGAACGGCGCCGCGGGCCCCGGGCCGGGCCGGGTCCCGGCCGCCAGCGTCCCGGGGTCGAGCACGTGGGTCATGTGCCCATCCTCCCAGTGCGACCGGTCACCCCGGGACCGTGGTCACCCGGGGGAGCAGGCCGGGCATGGCAGCGTGGGGACATGGCGACGACGACGAGACCGGCCCTGCTCACCTGGACCACCGTCGCGCCCGTCGCCGCGGTGGTCCTGCTGGCGCTGACCTGGGGGCGGGACCCCGGCCCCGTCGTGGTGGTGGTCGACGCGGTCGCGCTCGTCGGCGCGGTGCTGGCCGCCGTCCACCACGCGGAGGTCGTCGCCCACCGGGTGGGGGAGCCGTTCGGGTCGCTGGTGCTCGCCGTCGCGGTGACCGTCATCGAGGTCGGGCTGATCGTCACGCTCGTGGCGTCGGGCGGCCCGGAGGCGACGTCGCTGGCGCGGGACACCGTGTTCGCCGCGGTGATGATCACCTGCAACGGCATCGTGGGGTTGTCGCTGCTGCTCGGGGCGCTGCGGCACGACGTCGTCTCCTTCAACCGGGAGGGGGCCGGCGCGGCGCTGGCCACCGTGCTGACCCTCGCGGTGATGACCCTGGTGCTGCCCACGTTCACCACCAGCCGCCCCGGGCCGGAGTTCTCCACCGCGCAGCTGACCTTCGCCGCCCTCGCCTCGCTCGTGCTCTACGGCGCGTTCGTGGTCACCCAGACCGTGCGGCACCGCGACTTCTTCCTCCCCGTGCCCACCGGCGGCGCCCGGGACGGCGAGGACGAGCACGCCGACCCGCCGTCGGACCGCACCGCGCTGGTCAGCCTCGGGCTGCTGCTGGTGGCGCTGGTCGCCGTCGTCGGGCTGGCGAAGGTGGAGTCCCCGGCGATCGAGGCGGGGGTGGCCGCGATCGGCTTCCCGCAGTCGTTCGTCGGCGTGGTGATCGCGCTGCTGGTGCTGGCCCCCGAGACGCTGGCGGCCGCCAACGCCGCCCGCCGCGACCGGCTGCAGACCAGCCTGAACCTGGCGTTCGGGTCGGCGATGGCGAGCATCGGGCTGACCATCCCGGCGATCGCCGTCGCCTCGATCTGGCTGGACGGGCCGCTGCTGCTCGGCCTCGGCGCCACCCAGATGGTGCTGCTCGCGGTCACCGTCGTCGTCGCGGTGCTCACCGTGGTGCCCGGCCGGGCCACCCGGCTGCAGGGCGTCGTGCACCTGGTCCTGCTGGCCGGCTTCCTGTTCCTGGCCGTCGCGCCCTGACCGATACGGTGGCGCCCGTGCAGCTGACCGTCGTCGACCACCCGCTCGCCCGTGCCCGACTGTCGCGGATGCGCGACGAGCGGACCGACAACGCCGCGTTCCGGGCGGCGCTGCGCGAGCTGACCCAGATGCTGGTCTACGAGGCCACCCGCGACCTCGCCGTCGCCGAGGAGCCGATCACCACCCCGGTGACGGCGACGACCGGCTACCGGCTGGCCGCGCCGCCGCTGATCGTCCCGGTGCTGCGGGCCGGGCTCGGCATGGCCGACACCGCGCACGGGATGCTGCCGGAGTCGCAGATGGGCTTCGTCGGCCTGGCGCGCAACGAGGTGACCTTCCAGCCCGAGGCGTACATGGCCTCGCTGCCGGAGAGTCTGGTCGGCCGGCACGTGTTCGTGCTGGACCCGATGCTGGCCACCGGCGGCTCGCTGGTGCACTGCTGCACGCTGCTCACCGAGCGCGGCGCCACCGAGATCACCGTGCTGTGCGCGCTGGCCGCGCCGGTCGGTCTCGAGCGGTTGGAGCAGAGCGGCCTGCCGCTGCGGGTGTTCACCGCCAGCGTCGACGAGGGCCTCAACGAGAAGGCGTACATCGTCCCGGGTCTCGGCGACGCCGGGGACCGCCAGTTCGGCGCGGTCTGACCGTGCGGTTCGCCGTCCTGGGCACCGGTCACTGGGCCCGCACCGTGCACGCGGCGGCGATCGCCGCGCACCCCACCGCGGAGCTCGCCGGGATATGGGGACGGGACGCGGGCAAGGCCGCCGAGGTGGGCGCGCAGTTCGACGTCCCCGGCACCGACGACCTGGCGGCGCTGCTGGAGCAGGTCGACGCGGTGGCGGTCGCCGTCCCGCCGGACGTGCAGGTGCCCCTGGCCGAGCAGGCGGCGGCCGCCGGCCGGCACCTGCTGCTGGAGAAGCCGATCGCGCTGACCGTCGACGAGGCCGACCGGGTGGTGACGGCGGTGCGCTCCGCGGGCGTCGCCTCGGTCGTGTTCTTCACCTTCCGCTTCCAGGCGCAGACGACGTCGTGGCTGGCCCAGGCGGGCCGCACCCGGCTGGCCGGCGGCGCCGCCTCGTGGCTGTCCGCGCTGGCCGGCAGCCCGTTCGACTCGGCCTGGCGCCGCCGCTACGGGGCGCTGTGGGACATCGGCCCGCACGCGCTGTCGCTGCTGGTGCCGGCGCTCGGGCCGGTGGTGTCGGTGCAGGCGGGCGCGGGCGCCGGCGACACCGTGCACCTGGTCCTGCAGCACGCCACCCCCGGCGTGGCCTCGACCGTCACGCTGTCGCACACCGTGGCGCCGCTGGCCACGGGCATCGAGTTCTCCGTCCACGGCGACGCCGGGCGGCTGGTGCTCCTGCCCGACACCGAGAGCCCGGTCGCGTCGCTGACGGCGGCGGTCGACGAGCTCACCGCGGCGGCGGTCACCGGCGGCGCGCACCCGTGCGACGTCGGCTTCGGCCGCGAGGTCGTCGTCGTCCTGGCCGCCGCGGAGCGGGCGCTGGCCTCGGGCTGCCGGGAGGACGTCCCCGCCTGAGCCCGACTTGCAGCGCGGACCCAGTCGCCCGCAAGGGCCGGACAAGCACCGGCCGACATCGTCTCCCCCGACGACAGGGAGCCCCGGGACCCCGGGGCCGGACAGGGAGACGACATGAGCGAGTACTCGTACCTCGGCCACGACCGCGCGAACCCGCCGGCGGCCTCGGACAGCAGCTGGTACGTGCGCCGCGGCCGGATCGACCGGCGCACCTACTGGCTGCACTACGCGCTGCCGCTGTGGGCGGCGAGCGTCGCGGCGATCTGGGCGGACATCGCCCTCGGGACCGCCTGGTACACGGCCAGCTACGAGTCCTACGGCTACTACTCCTACAGCACCGACGTCAGCTTCTCGGGCGGGCCGATCACCCTGCTGGTCTCGCTGGCGCTGTTCGCGCCCTCGATCAGCGCGGCGGTGACCCGCCTGCACGACACCGGGCGCTCGGGCTGGTTCCTGCTGTGGGGCCTGGTCCCGATCGCCGGCGCGATCGTCCTGCTCGTGACGCTCGGCTTCTCGCCGAGCGAGCCCGGCCGCAACCAGTACGACGACGCCCCGCCCCCGGCCCGGCGGGAGCCGCGGCTCGCGACCTGGTGAACCCGGTTGACCGGACGGGCCAGCCTGGAGGGGTGCGGATGACCTTCTCCCGGCTGGCCGACCGGCGTCCGGTGGAGACCCGCGTCGAGCGCGACGACGGCGTGGTGTTCTCCCTGCGCGGCGCCGGGGGCGGGGCCGACCTGCCGCACGACCTGGTGCACGCGCTGGTCGAGACCGAGCTCGGGGTGCGCGACGGCATCTGGGGCTGCATCGCCGACGGCGTCGTCTGGACGACGATGCGCCACGTCTCCGGCCGGCAGCCCCCGCACGCGACCGAGCGGTCGGCCCGGCTCAAGCGGGAGCGCGCGGCCGCGATCGCGCGGGCCGAGGGCGTGGCCGACCTCGTCTCCCGTTCCGCGCGCGGCGCGGCGGTGCTGCCGGGCGAGTCCGCCGCGCTGGACCTGCCGCCGCAGCGGCTGGCCGCCGCCGCGGCCGCCCTGGCCGACGCCGGGCGGCGCTGGCGGGCGCTGCCGGTGGGGGAGAGCTGGACCCTCGAGTGGCGCCCGCCGCAGGCCCGCCCGGGGCGACGCCGCAGGTGAGGGACCCGTCCGGCACACTCCGGGCGTGATCGTGGTGCTCGCCGGGGCGGTCGTGCTCGCGCCCGTCGTCGTGATGGCCGACCTCCGCCGCTGGCGGCCGCTGCCGGTGCTGCTGTGGCTGCTCGGCACCGCCGCGGTCGTGCTGTGGGTCGAGACCCGCGACGCCGCCGGCACCCGCGCCGGCGTCCTCACCGGGATCGGCTGGCTGGTCCTCGCGCTGCTCGCCGCGGGCGCCTCCGTGGCCGCGGGGCGGCGCGGCACCGGCACCCGGCCCCGCCACGGGGCCTGACCGGCCTCAGCAGCCCAGGGCGGCGGCCAGCTCCTCCAGCGAGGACACCGACAGGTCCGCGTCGGGGTCGCTCTCCGGCGGCAGCCGCGTCCCGCCGTACTCGGCGGGCCGGTGCACGTACGCCGTCCGCAGGCCGCGGGCGCGCGCGGCGGCCAGGTCGTCGACGTGCGCGGCCACCATGAGGACCTCCGACGGCGGGAGCGCGAGCAGCCGCGCCGCCGAGTCGTAGACCTCCGGGTCGGGCTTGTAGCGGCCCACGACCTCGGCGCCGAGCACGGCGTCCCACGGCAGCCCGGCCCGCCGCGCCAGGTCCACCTGCAGCCGCACCCCGCCGTTGGACAGCGGCGCCAGCACGAACCGCCGCCGCAGCCGGGTCAGGCCGGGCACCGCGTCCGGCCACGGGTCGAGGCGGTGCCAGGCCAGCACGAGCTCCGCGGCGACGTCGTCGGGGACGGGGTCCGCGCCCACCTCGGCCAGCGTCTCCGGCAGCGACTCGCGGTGCAGCACGTCGAGCGGGACGAACGGCCGCCCGCCGCCGCGCACCCGCTCCATGGACGGCCGGTACCGCGCCCGCCACGCGTCGGCGAACGCCGCGGCGTCGACGTCCGGGCCGAGCAGCCGGGCCGCCTCCCGGGCCACGCCGGCGCGCCAGTCGACGACCGTGCCGAACACGTCGAGGACCAGCGCGCCGACGTCCACGGCTACAGCCCCAGCGCGTGCGCCATTTCGCCGCGCAGCTGGTCGAGCTCGTCGGCCCCGCGGCCGCGGGCGGCGATGATCCCGGCGTCGTCGTGCACCGGGACCACCGTCTCCAGGTAGGCCTTGAGCTTGGGCTCGGTGCCGCTGGGCCGGACCACGACGCGGACGCCGTCGCCGAGCAGCCGGACGGCGTCGACCGGCGGGTCCTCGGCCAGCAGGTCGGTGGCGGTGACCTCCCGGCCGAGCAGCCGGGCCGGCGGCTCGGCGCGCAGCCGGACCATCGCGTCGGAGATCAGCGACAGGTCCTCCACCCGCACCGACAGCTGGCCGGTGGCGAACAGCCCGTGCTCGGTCGCCAGCTCGTCGAGCCGGTCGACCAGGGTGCGGCCGCTCTGCTCCAGCTCCGCGGCCAGCAGCGCGACGGCGAGGGCGGCGGAGATGCCGTCCTTGTCGCGGGCCACCTCGGGGGTGACCGCGTAGCCCAGCGCCTCCTCGTAGCCGAACACCAGCGGCTCGGCGTCGGTGCCGGCGCGGATGATCCACTTGAACCCGGTCGGCGTCTCGGCGAACCGCACCCCGTGCGCCTCCGCGAGCGCGGACAGCAGCGAGCCGCTGACGAGTGAGGCCGCGTACGTGCCGCGCACGCCGCGGCGCAGCAGCCAGTCGGCGAGCAGCGCGCCCACCTCGTCGCCGGTCAGCTGCCGCCCGTCGCAGACCACCGAGCAGCGGTCGGCGTCGGGGTCCTCGGCGATGGCGACGTCGGCGCCCGCGCGCTCGGCCAGCGCGAGCAGCAGGTCGACCGCGCCGGGCTCCTCCGGGTTGGGGAAGGCGACCGTCGGGAACGCCGGGTCGGGCGCGTCCTGCTCGGGCACGCTCACCGGCTCGGCGAACCCGGCGGCGGCGAACACCGCCCGCGTGGTGGCCGCGCCGACGCCGTGCATCGCGGTGTAGGCCACGGTGAGGCCGGCCCGCGCGGCGGCGTCGACCCGCTCGGGCTGCAGCGCGCGCACGACGGCGGCCACGTAGCCCGCCTCCACCTCGTCGCCGAGGGTGGTCCACGCGTCGGAGGTGGGCACCTCGCCCGCCGGGCCGACGGCGGCGATCGCGGCCTCGATCTCGCGGTCGGCCGGCGGCACGAGCTGGGCGCCGTCGGCGAGGTAGACCTTGTAGCCGTTGTCCTGCGGCGGGTTGTGGCTGGCGGTGACCATCACACCGGCCACGCAGCCGAGCGACCGGACCGCCGAGGACAGCACCGGTGTGGGCAGCGGCCGGGGCAGCACCGAGACGGCGAACCCGGCGGCCGACAGCACCGCGGCGGTGACGCGGGCGAACTCGTCGGAGCGGCGCCGCGCGTCGAACCCGACGACGACGGCCCCGCCGCCGTGCCCGTGCGCGGTCAGCCACGCGCCCAGCCCGGCGGCGGCCCGGGTGACGACGGCGGCGTTCATGCCGGCCGGCCCGGCGCGCAGCGGCCCGCGCAGCCCGGCGGTGCCGAAGGTCAGCGGCCCGGCGAAGCGGCGCTCCAGCTCGGCGGTGTCCCCGGCGGCGACCAGGGCCTCGATCTCGGCGCGGTCGCCGGGGTGCGGGTCGGCCGCGGCCCAGGCGCGGGCGGTGTCGAGGACGTTCACGAGCCGGCCCCCGCGGCGTCGAACTCGGGCAGGGTGAACCGGCCGCCCACCCGCGCGTGCACCGGGTCGGCGGGGTCGGGCTCGCCGTGCGCGGCCAGCAGCGCCTCCGCGAACGCCTCGGCGTCGTCGGCCGGGTCGTAGCCCAGCTCCCGGGCGGCGGTGAGGTCCCACCAGCCGCGGGTGTTGGCCGACACGCCCCACACCACGCGGAAGCCGGGGGAGGGGGCGCGCAGCGCGGCGTCGACCAGCGCGACCGCGTCCCGCGGGGACAGCCAGGTGGCCAGCGCGCGCACGTCCGGCGGCTCGGGGGCCTGGGTGCCGATGCGCAGGCAGACGACGTCGAGGCCGTAGCGGTCGGCGTACAGCGCGCCGAGCGCCTCCAGCGCCACCTTCGACACCCCGTAGTGGGTGTCCGGGCGGGGGAGTCCGGCGTCCTCGCGCAGCGGCCCGGACGCCGGCCGCGCGGTGAAGCCCGTGGCGTGGTTGCTGCTGGCCAGCACCACGCGGCCCACGCCGGCGCGGCGCGCGGCCTCCAGCACCGTGTAGGTGCCGTCGACGTTGGCGTGCCGGATCGCCGGCCAGTCCGACTCGCCGGAGATGCCGGCCAGGTGGACGACGGCGGCCGCGCCCCGCGCCGCGGCGGTCAGCGCGTCGAGGTCGGTGACGTCGGCGACCAGCGTCTCCTCGCCCGGCCGCGGCTCGGCGATCTCCACGACGTCGAGACTGCGCAGCGGCCAGCCGCGCTCGGGCAGCCCCTCGCGCAGCACCGTGCCGATCCGGCCGGCTGCGCCGGTGACCAGGACCGGGCCACTCACGGCAGGCGCCCGATGAACTCGACGAGGAACTCGCCGAGCCGGCCGGCGGCCGCCCTGCCCGCGGCGAGCACCTCCTCGTGGTCCAGCTTCTCGCCGGTGATGCCGGCCGCGGCGTTGGTGACCATCGACAGCCCCAGCACCTCCATCCCGGCGGCGCGGGCGGCGATCGCCTCGAGTGCGGTGGACATGCCCACGAGGTCCGCGCCGAGGCCGCGCAGCATGCGGATCTCGGCCGGCGTCTCGTAGTGCGGGCCGGGCAGCGCGGCGTAGACGCCCTCGGTCAGGTCCGGGTCGAGGGAGCGGGCCAGCTCGCGCAGCCGCGCGGAGTACAGGTCGGTGAGGTCGACGAACGTGGCGCCGACCAGCGGCGAGCGGGCGGTGAGGTTGAGGTGGTCGGCGATCAGCACCGCCTGGCCGACCCGGTGCTCGGGGGCGAGCCCGCCGGCGGCGTTGGTGAGGACGACGGTGCGCACCCCGGCCGCGGCGGCGGTGCGGATCCCGTGCACCACCGGCTCGACCCCGCGGCCCTCGTAGAGGTGGGTGCGGCCGAGGAAGAGCAGCACCCGCCGGTCGCCGACGCGCACCGACCGCACCTGCCCCCCGTGCCCGACGGCCGTGGGGGCGGCAAAGCCGGGCAGGTCGCCGATGGCGACGGAGGCCGCGGGCTCGCCGAAGGCGTCGGCCGCGGGGGCCCAGCCCGAGCCCATGACGACGGCGACGTCGTGGCCGTCGCCCAGGGCTGCGGTCAGGTCGGCGGCGGCGGTGGCGGCCAGGGCCGCGGGGTCGGGTGCGCTCACCCGGCGACGCTAACCCAGCGCCGCGGCGGCGACCCGGGCCGCCGGTCGGCGCAGCAGCCCCGGCCGGCGCCGCCCGTGCGTGTCACCGGGGGCACGGCCGGCGTTCCCCGGGTGGCCACGTCCGCGTCACCTCGGGCGGTGAGGGTCTGCGCGACCCGTTCCCCGACCCCGAGGACCCCCGTGACGCGCTCGTCCCTCCGCCTCCTCCGCACCGCCGCGCCGGTGGCGCTGCTCGCGCTCGCCGTCGGCGCCGCGCCCGCCGCCGCCGCACCCGCCACCCCGACGTCCACCGAGCTGGCGACGTTCGACGTCGCCGGCGAGGTCGCCGAGATCCTCTCCGTCACCCCGGACGGCCGCACCGTCGTCTACACCGACTCCGCCTCCGGGCAGGTCGGGCTGGTCGACGTCAGCCGGCCCGAGCGGCCGCGGCAGGCCGGCACCGTCGACGTCGGCGGCGAGCCCACCTCGGTCGCCGTCACCCGGGACGGCCGGCGGGCCCTCGTCGTCGTCGACGACACCGACGGGGACTCCGGGGACCCGAGGGGCCGGCTGGTCGTGGTGGACCTGCGCACCCTCGCGGTCGTCGCCGAGCACCAGCTGGGTGGGCAGCCGGACTCGATCGCGCTGAGCCCCGACGGCCGCTACGCCGCGATCGCGATCGAGAACCAGCGCGACGAGGAGCTCGTCGTCGACGGCGTCGAGGGTGGCCTGCCGCAGGCGCCGGCGGGGTGGCTCGCCGTCGTCGAGCTGCAGGGCCCGCCGGCCGGCTGGACCGTCGACCGGGTGGAGCTGGCGGGCCTGGGCGGCCTCCGGTACCCCGACGACCCGGAGCCGGAGTTCGTGGACGTGAACCGCAGGAACGTCGCGGCGGTGACGCTCCAGGAGAACGACGCGGTGGCGCTGGTCGACCTGCGCAGCCGCACGGTGGTCCGCTCGTTCTCCGCGGGGGAGGTCACCCGGACCGACGCGGACCTCCGGGACGACGGGGAGGTCGCCTTCGACGAGGAGCTGACCGCGTTCCGCGAGCCCGACGCCGTGCAGTGGACGCCGGACGGGAACCTGCTCACCGCCGACGAGGGCGACCTCGCCGACGAGCCCAGCGGCGGGCGCGGCTGGACGGTCTTCTCGCCCACCGGTGAGGTGCTGTACGCCTCCGGCGGCTCGGCCGAGCGGGCGCTGGCCGACGCCGGCCTGTACCCCGACGACCGCAGCGACGACGAGGGCGCCGAGTTCGAGGGCGCCGAGGTCGCCGGCATCCGCGGCACCACCTACGCGTTCGTCGGCTCCGAGCGCGGCGACGCCGTCCTGGTGTACGACCTCGCCGACGAGACCGCGCCGCGGCTGCTGCAGGTGCTGCCCACCGGCGACGCCCCGGAGGGCCTGCTCGCGGTGCCGAACCGGCAGCTGTTCCTCACCAGCAACGAGGACGACGGCACGATCTCGGTGTTCGGCCCGACGCGCTGACCCACTCGTCCCAGTCGTCCCCGGCCGCGTGTCGGCCGGGGACGACCGGGCCGGCTCCCCGACCATGGCGCGGTGCAGCGAACGGTCATCGACGGCGTCCCGGTGTTCAGCGCCGGCGGGCGGGAGCGGACGACGGCGGCCCTGGTGTTCGGCGTCGGCCTGCGCGACGAGACGTTCACGACCATCGAGGTCACCCACCTCGTCGAGCACCTGGCCATGGCCGCGCTCCCGCGCACGCACCTGCGCTGCAACGCCGTCACCGACGTCGACAGCACCGCCTTCTTCGCCACCGGCCGCCCGGAGGCCGTCGCCGCCTTCCTCGAGGGCGTCTGCCGCGCCCTGGCCGACCTGCCCACCGAGCGGCTGGCCGCCGAGGCGGGCGTGCTGCAGGCCGAGGGCTGCGGCACCGGCTCCTCCACGGTCAGCGCGCTGTGGGCCGCCCGCTACGGCCTGACCGGGCCGGGCCTGACCGTCTCGGCCGGCCCGGGGCCGGAGTACCTGACCGAGGAGACCGTCCGGGCGCACGCCGCGCGCTGGTTCGTCCGCTCCAACGCCGCGCTGTGGTGCCACGGCCCGCTGCCCGAGGGCCTGCGGCTGCCGCTGCCCGACGGGCCGCGCCCGGAGCGCCGGCTGCCGGTACCGCGCCCGCAGGACGGGCCGGTCTGGACGCGGACCGACGCCCCCGGCGTGGGGCTGCTCCTGGCCACCGACACCCTCGCCGACGCCGCGCTGGCGGTGGGCGTCGACGTGCTCCAGGACCGGCTGCGCGAGCGCGCTCGGCACGAGCGCGGGCTCTCCTACGGCGTCGACTCCCTGACCCTCGACCTCGCGCCCGGCCGGCGCGAGGTGGCGGTCGTCGTCGACGCGCGCACCGGCCGCGACGCCGAGGTCGCCGCGCTGCTGTGGCGGACCTTCGCCGAGCTGAGCGCCGACGGGCCGGACGCCGCGGAGGTCGCGCACGCCGTCGCGGGGCTGGAGGCCGAGCTCGACGACGAGGACGCCGTCGGCACGGAGCTGGCCGACGCCGCCTACTGCGCGGCCACCGGCCTGCCGTTCCGCCCGGCCGCCGACACCCTCGCCGCCTGGCGCGCGGTGACGCCGGCGCAGGTGACCGCGGCGCTGCGCCGGGCCGCGGCGACCGCCGTCCTCGCCGTGCCCGACACCGCCGCCTGGGACGGCCCGGCCGGCGTCGCCCGCCGCCCGCTGTGCGGCACCCTCCCGGAGCTGCCGGCCGGCACGGTGTTCCGCCCGCCGCTGCTGCGCCGGCTGCTCGACCCGGCGGCGCGGGTGGCCCTGGTCGTCTCCGACGACGGCCTCGCGCACACCGACGCCGACGGCGACGTGCACGGCATCCCGTGGTCGCGGGTCGAGGCCGTGGTGCCCACCGACGACGGCCGCGGCGTCTCGGTGGTCGGCCGCGACCTGTGCGGCGTGCGCGTCCACCCCGACCTCTACGGCCGGCGCGCCGTCGCCGCGGTCACCGGCCGGGTGCCGGCCGCCGCGCTGCTGCCGCGGCCGCGGGCCGCGGAGCCGGAGTCCGTGCCCGTCGGCTGACCGGCCTCACCGACCGGCGCGGACCGGACACGGGAGGACGGCGGCGCGCCCGGCGCCGGGCGGCCGCGTCACCGCTCCCGTCGTGGCCCGCCGCCGGCCCTACCGTGGTCCGGTGCGGATCGCGGTCATCGGACCGTTGCAGGTCCGGGACGACGACGGCGATCCGCTGCCCGTACCCGGCGCCAAGGAACGCCTGCTGCTCGCCGTGCTCGCCGCGGGAGCGCCCGCCGTCGTCCCCACCGACCGCATCGTCGAGGAGCTCTGGGACGGGAGCCCGCCCGCCTCCGCCCGCAAGTCCCTCCAGGCCCACCTCGTGCGGCTGCGCACCGCCCTGGAGCCGGGGCGACCGCGGGGCTCCACCGGCCGGTACGTCGTCCGTCGCGGCCCCGGCTACGCGCTGGCCGTCGAGCGGGCCGAGCTCGACGCGCTGGCCCTCGGGGACCTCGTCGCCCGCGGCCGGGCCGCCCTCGCCGCGGGGGACCCGGCCGCGGCGGCGGAGCTCCTGGGCACGGCCCTGGGGCTGTGGCGCGGGGACCCCTACGCCGACTGGCCGGACGCGCCGTTCGCCGAGGCCGGGCGGCGCCGGCTGACAGAGCTCCGCGACGGGGCGCTGACCGCGCGCACCGAGGCCCGGCTGGCGCTGGGGGAGGCGGCCGCGCTCCTCCCGGACCTGGAGCGACTGGTCACCGAGCAGCCCCTGCGCGAGGAGTGGTGGCGGCTGCTGGTGCTCGCCCTGTACCGCGCGGGCCGGCAGGCCGACGCCCTCGGTGCCGCGCGCCGGGCGCGGGCGGTGCTCGCCGAGGAGCTCGGGGCGGACCCGGGTCCGGCGCTCCGTGCCGTGGAGGCCGCCGTCCTCGCCCAGGACCCCGCCCTCGACCAGGTCCCGGTCCCGGTCCCGGTCCCGCCGCCGACGGCGCGCCCGTCCCGGCGTCCGGCGCCTGCCCCTACATGGGCCTGCGGGCGTACCGGACGGAGGACGCGGCGCTGTTCGCCGGGCGCGGGCGCGTGGTCGCCGCGCTGGTCGCCCGGTTGGTGGACGCGCCGCTGCTGGCCGTGTCGGGGCCCAGCGGGGCGGGGAAGTCGTCGGTGGTCCGCGCCGGCCTGCTGCCCGCGCTGGCCGCCGGCGCGCTGTCCGGCAGCGGCGGCTGGCAGCCCGTCGTGCTGCTGCCCGGCCGCCGTCCCGTGGACGCGCTCGCGGACCTGACCGGCGAGGACCCGCCGCCGCGCCCGGTGGTGCTGGTCTGCGACCAGTTCGAGGAGCTGTGGGCCGCCGGGGTCGACCCGGCGGAGCGGAGGGCGTTCCTCGACGCCGTGCTCGCGGTGCTGGACGACGGCGTCGTCGCCCGCTGCGTGGTCGTCGTCCGCGGGGACGCCGTCGGCAGGCTGGCCGAGCACCCCGGGTTCGTCGACCGGCTCGGGGCGGCGCTGGTCCTCGTGCCGCCCATGACCGACCCGGAGCTGCGCGCCGTCGTCCGCGACCCGGCGGCCGCGGTGGGGCTGCGGGTCGAGGACGACCTGGTGGACGCCGTGGTGGCCGACGGGCTGGGCCGGCCCGGGGCGCTGCCGCTGCTGTCGACGGCGCTGGTCGGCACCTGGGAGCGGCGCCGCGGCGACCTGCTGACCCTGGCCGGCTACCTGGCCGCCGGCGGGGTCGCCGGCGCGCTGGCCCGCTCCGCGGAGGCCGCGTACGCGACCCTGGACGAGCCGGGTCGCGAGCTCGCCCGCCGGCTCTTCGTCCGCCTGGCCGACGTCGACGACGCCGGCACGCTCGTCCGGCGGCCGGTGCCGCTGTCGGACCTGGGACCGGACGGGGCGCGCCGCGCCGTCGCGGAGGTGTTCCTGGCCCGGCGCCTGCTGGCGGTCGACGCCGACCGGCTCGAGGTGACCCACGAGGCGCTGCTGACGGCGTGGCCGCGGCTGGCCCGCTGGCTGGAGGACGACGCGGCCGGCCGGGCGGTGCGCCGGCACCTCACCCCGGCGGCCCGGGACTGGGACCGCGCCGGGCGCCCGGACGACGAGCTGTACCGCGGCGCCCGGCTGGCCGCCGCGCTGGACTGGGCGGCCGGCGCCGGGGAGGAGCTCATCCCGGTCGAGCGGGCCTTCCTCGACGCCTCCCGCGCCTCGGCCGACGCGGCGCTCGCGGCCGCCCACCGCCGCGCCGACCGCGAGGCCGCGGCCCGGCGACGGACCCGCTCGCTGGCCGCCGGGCTCGCCGCGGTGCTGGCCGCCGCCCTCGTCGTGGCGGTGGTCGCGGTGCGCGCCGAGCACGACGCCGAGTCCCGGGAGACCGAGGCGCGGCAGGCCGCACTCGTGGCCGACGCGAACCGGCTGGCCACGCTCTCGACCCGGGCCGGGCCACTGGACCTCTCCCTGCTCCTGGCCGCGCAGGCCGTCCGGCTCGCCGAGACCCCCGACACCCAGGACCGCCTCCTCACCGCCCTCGTCGAGCACCGTCGCGTCGAACAGGTGCTCCCCGCCCCCGGCGGGCTCACCGACGCGGTGGTCGTGGACGAGGCGACGCTGCTGCTCCAGGGGTCGGACTGGACGGCGTGGTCGCCCGGGGACCCCGCCCCGCGGGTGGTCCGCGAGGGCGGCGCCTGGTGGGGCACGACCGCCGTGGCCGGGTCCCCGACGGAGGAGGCGGTCGCCGCAGCGGGGTGGGACGTCGAGCGCGGGGAGGCCTGGCTGCGCCTGCTCGACGGCGCCGGCGAGGACCGGCTGCTGGCGGGCGCGGTGCTGGGCGGGTACCCCGCCGCGGTCGGCTTCGCGCCCGACGGCCGGCGCATCCGGGTGGTCGTGACGCGGCCGGACCCGGAGGTGCCGGCCGGCGCCCGCTGGGGGGTGGTCGAGGTCGACCGCGAGGGGGGCCCGGTCACCGACCTGGGGATCGGCGGGGCGCTGGCGCCGGACGGCGAGCCGGCCGGTGACCTCGGCCGCGACGGCGCCACGCTCGTCACCTGGACGGAGGGGGCGGGGACCACCGCCACCCTCGGTGACCTCACCACCGGGCGCCAGGCCGGGCTGCAGGTCCCGTCCCGGCCGGCGGACGGCGTCGGTTTCCGCGCGCTGCGCTCGGGGGCCGCGCAGCTGTGGTCCGACGGCGCGGTCACGCTCTACGGGCCGGACGGCGCGGTGCGCCAGGTGCTCGACGCCCACCGGGGCGGGGTGTCCGACGTCGAGCAGTCCCCGGACGGCTCCTGGGCGGTCACCGTGGGCGGTGACCCGGGGGTCCTGCTGTGGGAGGTCGACCCCCTGACCGGGCAGTGGTCGAACCGGGAGGCGCTGGACGGCCACGCGGAGGTCGTCGAGCAGGCGGAGATCGCCCCGGGCGGGGACCGGCTGTTCACCGCGACGCCGGAGGACACGGTGATCGCCTGGGACGTCCGCCCCGGCGGGGGGTTCGGGGACCCGTACCCCGACGTCCCGGGATGGTGGGTGGCGGGCCGCCCGGAGGTCGTGGAGCCCGGCCGCCTCGCCGTCGTGCCGGTGCGGCGGGGGTCGGTCGACGGCGGCACGGTGCTCGACCCGCCGGCCGACACCCGGGAGGTCGGTGCCGCCTTCGTGGAGCTCCGGACCGGCCGGGTGCTGGAGGTCGTCGCCGTGGGGGAGATGCCGGCGTTCCCCCTCCGCTCCTCGCCCGCGCTGCCCGCCGTGCTGTCCGCCCCGCCCGTCACCGCCGCGGTGAGCCCCGACGGGAGCCGCGTCGCCGTGACGAGCGGGCTGGCCACCACCGTGATCGACACGCGCACGCGGGCGCCCGTGGGCTCGATCGAGCTCCCGACCACCGGCGAGATCGACGCCGACGGCCGGGTGCTGCCCACCGCGGTGGTGTCCTGCGCCGAGTGGACGCCCGACGGCACGGACCTCCTCCTGTGCTCGCGGGCGGGCGGCAGGTTCGACGACGTGCCGGCGCTCGCGGTCGTCGACGCCGTCACCGGCCGGGTGGAGCGCCGCCCGGACCAGGGCGGGGACGCGCGGGTCTCGGCCGTCAGCCCCGACCACCGCCTGCTCGCCCTCGCCAGCGCCTCCCGGCCCGCGGTCAGGATCCTGGACGGCCGGACGCTCGAGCTGCTCGGCGTCGTGCTGCTGCGCACGAGGGACCTGGTCGAGGACCTGGCGTTCACCCCGGACGGCCGGCGCGTCGTGGTGGTCGGCAGCCAGGGCGCGGTGCAGGTCGTCGACGCCGAGCGCCGGGTCCAAGTGGGGGAGCCCGCCCACGTCGGGGTCCCCCTGCTGCAGGCGGACTGGCTGCCCGACGGGCGGACGGTGGCCGTGTCGGGCGTCGACGGGTCGGTCGCCCTGGTGGACGCCGAGCGGGGACTGCTGCGCGGCCCGCCGTTGCCGGTGTCCGGCGGGCCGGCCGAGAGCCCCCTGCACCTGGTGACGGCCGGGGAGGAGCTGATCGCCCTCAGCGGGCAGAGCCCCGGGCGCCGCTACCCGCTCGACCCCGGGGACTGGCTGGTCGCCGTCTGCGGGCGGGTGGACCGGGACCTCACCCCGGCCGAGTGGGACCGGTACCTGCCCGGCCGGGAGTGCCGGGCCACGTGCACCGACCTCCCCTGAGCGGCGGACGGCCCGCGGAGGTGGCCCCTCAGCTCGTCGGGGTGGCGCACGCCGGCTGGGACAGCAGGTACCGCTCGTAGGCGTCCGAGAACAGCGGCCCGCCGTCGGGACCGGTGCCCGGCCAGTCGTCGACCTGGCCGAGGAGGGCGCTGCAGGACGGGGTCCGGTCGTCGGGGGCGGCGGGGTCGGCCTGCGCCGCCGAGGGCGTGAGGACGACGACGGCCGCCGCGAGGACGGGGAGCGCGGAGTGGCGGTGGGACACGGGGGACCTCCCGGGGCCGTGGTGCCGGGCGGGTCCCGGCGACGGGACCAGCGCAGCCCGCGGCGGTTGCCGCCGGACCCGCCGCCGGTTGCGGCCCGGTTGCGGTGCACCCGGGCGCGGGATCCGCGCTGTTCAGGGGGTGCGGGAGCGCCGATCTCCCTATCCTCGGCAGCGTGCAGATCCCGTTCTCCTCCTCGGAGCGCTCCAGCCTGGGTGTCGAGTGGGAGCTGCAGCTGGTCGACCGGGAGAGCCGGGAGCTCACCGCCGGGGCGACGGAGATCCTCGAGGAGATCCGCCCCGACGGCGCCGAGGAGCACCCGAAGGCCAAGCACGAGCTGCTGCAGTCGACCGTCGAGGTCATCACCGGCGTGTGCACCACCGTCGAGGAGGCCACCGCCGACCTCGCGGGCACGGTCGCCGAGGTGGCCGCCGCCGCGGACCGCCGCGGCCTGGGCCTGCTGTGCGCGGGCACGCACCCGTTCACCGACTGGCAGACGCAGCTGATCTCGCCCAAGGAGCGGTACCTGCAGCTGGTCGAGCGGATGCAGTGGCTGGCCCGGCGGCTGCAGATCTTCGGCGTCCACGTGCACGTCGGGGTCCGCTCGCCGGACAAGGCGATGCCGATCGTCAACGCGCTCACCCAGTACGTGCCGCACTTCCTCGCGCTGTCGGCGTCCTCGCCGTTCTGGGTCGGCTGCGACACCGGGCTCGCCTCGGCGCGCAGCAAGGTCTTCGAGGCCATGCCGACGGCGGGGCTGCCCACCCAGCTGCCGGACTGGGCCGGTTTCGAGACCTACATGGAGACGCTGATCTCCACCGGCGCCATCGAGAGCGTGCGCGAGGTGTGGTGGGACATCCGCCCGCACCCGGGCTTCGGCACCGTGGAGTTGCGCATCTGCGACGGCCTGCCCACGCTCGAGGAGGTCGGCGTCGTCGCGGCGATGTCGCAGTGCCTGGTCGAGCAGTTCGACACCCAGCTCGACCGCGGCTACACGCTGCCCACCCCGTCCAGCTGGGTGGTGCGGGAGAACAAGTGGCGGGCGGCCCGGTACGGCCTGGACGCCGACGTGGTGGTGGACGAGAAGGGCACGGTGCGCCCGGTGCGGCAGGCGCTGCTCGACCTCGCCGAGGAGCTCGCCCCCACGGCGAAGCGGCTGGGCTGCGAGGCGGAGCTCGCGGGCGTGGAGCGGGTGCTCGCCGTCGGCGCCTCCTACCAGCGGCAGCGGGCCGTGGCGCTGGCCTCCGGCGGCGACCTGCGCGCCGTCGTCGACGGGCTGCTCGCCGAGCTCCGGGACGGCCTGCCCACCTCCGGGCCGGCCGCCGGCCCCGACGGCCCGGTCCCCGGCCCGGCGGCGTGCGCCGGCGGCCACGCCGCATGACCCGGACCCCCGAGGACCTGGCCGCCGGGCTGGACGCGTGGGTGGCCGACCGCACGGACTCCCTGGTCGGTGTGCGCCGGCACCTGCACATGCACCCCGAGCTGGCCTTCGCCGAGGTGGAGACGACGGCGTTCCTCGAGCAGCGGCTCGCCGGGGTCGGGCTCCACCCGCGCCGGCTGCCCAGCGGCACCGGGCTGGTGGTCGAGGTCGGGTCCGGGGACCCGACGGTGGTGCTGCGCGCCGACATCGACGCGCTGCCGCTGGCCGACCTCAAGGACGTCCCCTACGCGTCCACCCGCGAGGGCATGTGCCACGCCTGCGGCCACGACGTGCACACCACCGTGCTGCTCGGCACTGCGTTGGCGCTGGCCGCGCTGGACGACCTGCCCGGCCGCGTCCGCTGCGTGTTCCAGCCGGCCGAGGAGACGGTGCCCGGCGGCGCGACCCACGTGGTGGCGGCCGGCGTGCTCGACGGCGCGTCCCGGGCGTTCGCCCTGCACTGCGACCCGGCGATCCCGGCGGGCACCGTCGGCCTGCGCACCGGCTCGATCACCGCCGCCTGCGACCGCATCGACGTCACGCTCACCGGCCCCGGCGGGCACACCGCCCGCCCGCAGCTGACCGTGGACCTGGTGGACGCCCTCGGCCGCCTGGTCACCGGGCTGCCCGGGCTGCTGTCGCGCAAGGTCGACCCGCGGGCCGGCTTCTCGCTGGTCTGGGGCGCGGTCAACGCCGGGGTCGCGGCCAACGCCATCCCGCAGCGGGGCACGCTGCGCGGGACCGTGCGGGTGCTCGACCGCGCCGAGTGGCAGCGCGCCGAGGGGCTGCTGCGCGGGCTGGTCGAGCAGGTGGTGGCGCCCACCGGCGCCGGCGTCGAGGTGGAGTACGTGCCCGGCGTGCCGCCGGTGGTCAACGACCCGCGCGCGGTGGCGCTGCTGCGCACCGCGGCCCTGCAGACCGTGGGCAGCGAGAACCTGCGCCAGTCGCCGCAGAGCATGGGCGGGGAGGACTTCGGCTGGTTCGCCGACGTGCTGCCGATCGCGCTGGCCCGGTTGGGAACGCACGGCGGCGGCCCGGCACTGGACCTGCACCGGGGCACCTTCGACGTCGACGAGCGGGCCATCGGGGTCGGGATCCGGCTGATGGTGCGCACCGCCCTGCACGCGCTGGTCGCGGCCGCCGGGACGTCGGGGCACGCCGCGGGTGCGCCCGGCCCGGGCCACCCCGCGCGTCCGCGGTCCGGGGAGCGCCGGTAGAACACTCCTCGACTGGGAGGAGTTCACCGATGAGCGCCACCGACACCGCGACGCCGGGCGAGGACGAGGTCCCCGCCGAGCACGAGGTGCCCGACGAGCTGTCCCTCGCCGGCGACTTCCCGCCGGTCGACCGCGAGCAGTGGCGCGAGCTGGTGGCCGGGGTCCTGCGCAAGGCCGGCCGCGAGGAGCTGCCCGACCCGGTCGAGGACGCGCTGCGCCGCACGGTGGCCACCGGCGTCAGCGTCGCGCCGCTCTACACCGCCGACGACGCCGGCGACCTCCCGACGGCGGTCGGCGTGCCCGGGCTGCCGCCGTTCGTCCGCGGCGCCCGCGCCGGGTCGCACCCGGAGAGCGGCGTGCCCGCCGGCTGGGACGTCCGGCAGCGGCACGCCCACCCCGACGTCGCGGTCACCCGGGAGGCGATCACCGCCGACCTGGAGAACGGCGTCACGTCGCTGTGGTTGCACCTCGGCGAGGGCGCGGTACCCGTGGACTCCCTCGGCGACGTGCTCGCCGACGTCTACCTCGACCTGGCGCCGGTCGCGGTCTCCGGCGGGCTGCCGGCGGCCGAGGCGCTGCTGGCGCTGGCCGGCGACCGCACCGACCTCGCGCCCGGCGGCTCGCTGGGCCTCGACCCGCTCGGCGACCAGGCCGCCTCGGGGGAGGAGCAGGACCTCACCGTCCTCGCCGGCCTCGCCCGGCGGACCCCCGCGGGCTGGCGCACCGTCGTCGTCGACGCGACCGTCTACGCCGACGCCGGCGCCACCGCCGTCGAGGAGCTCGGCTGCTCGCTGGCCGCCGGGGTGGCCTACCTGCGCGCACTCACCGACGGCGGCCTGACCGTGGACGAGGCGTTCGAGCGCATCGAGTTCCGCTACTCGGCCTCGGCCGACCAGTTCACGACGATCGCCGCGCTGCGGGCCGCCCGCCGGCTGTGGGACCGGGTCGGTGACGTGAGCGGGGCGTCCGAGGGCGCCCGGGCGCAGCGGCAGCACGCGGTGACGTCGTCGGTGATGACGACGAAGCGCGACCCGTGGGTGAACATGCTGCGCACCACGGTCGCCTGCTTCGCGGCGGGCGTGGGCGGGGCCGACGTCGTCACCGTGCAGCCCTTCGACGCCGCGCTCGGCCTGCCCGACGCGTTCTCCCGGCGGATCGCGCGCAACACCCAGAGCCTGCTGGTCGAGGAGGGGCACCTGGCCCGCGTGCTCGACCCGGCCGGCGGCTCCTGGTACGTCGAGTCGCTCACCGAGGACCTCGCGCAGGCCGCCTGGGCCTGGTTCACCGAGATCGAGCGGGCCGGCGGGCTGGCCGCGGCGCTGGCCTCGGGGCTGGTGCGCCACCGGCTGGCCGCCGCGTGGGACGCCCGCGCGAAGCGGCTGGCGACGCGCACCGACGCGATCACCGGCGTCAGCGAGTTCCCGGACCTCGCCGAGAGGCTGCCCGAGCGACAGCCCGCGGCCGCCCTGCACCCCACCGGCGGGCTGCCCCGGGTGCGCGCCGCGCAGGAGTACGAGGAGCTGCGCGACCGCGCCGACGCCGCCGGCGAGCGGCCGCAGGTCCACCTCGCCACGATCGGCCCGATCGCGCGGCACACCGCGCGGGCCTCCTTCGCCGGCAACCTGTTCCAGGCCGGCGGCGTGGCCACCCCGGCCGCCGACGGCGCCTCCGGGTTCTCCGACGCCGGGACGACGGTCGCCTGCATCTGCGGCACCGACGCCGACTACGCGGAGTCCGCCGCCGCGCTGGCCGCCGAGCTGCGGGCCGCCGGCGCCGAGCACGTGTGGCTGGCCGGGAAGCCCTCGCTGGGGGTGGACGGCGTCGACGGGTACGTGTACGCCGGGTGTGACGCGCTGGAGGTGCTGAGGACGGTCCACCAGCAACTCGGTCTGACGGCAGGAATGGCCATTTCTGCCGCTCCTGGTGAGGAGGAGCGGGCATGAGCGGGATCCCGGACTTCGGCGGCGTCGAGCTGGGCCGCCCGGCGGCGCACGCCACGGCCGACGACTGGGCCAAGGCGTTCGAGGAGGCGACCGGGCGCGGCGTGGAGGAGGCGAGCTGGGTGACCCCCGAGGGCATCGCCGTCCCGCCGCTGGCCACCCCGGCCGACCTCGCCGGACTGGACTTCCTCCGGACCTACCCGGGCCTGCCGCCCTACCTGCGCGGGCCCTACCCGACGATGTACACGACCCAGCCGTGGACGATCCGCCAGTACGCGGGCTTCTCCACCGCGGCGGAGTCCAACGCGTTCTACCGGCGCAACCTCGCCGCCGGGCAGAAGGGCCTGTCGGTCGCCTTCGACCTCGCCACCCACCGCGGCTACGACTCCGACCACCCGCGGGTGGTCGGCGACGTCGGCATGGCCGGGGTGGCGATCGACTCGATCCTGGACATGCGGCAGCTGTTCGACGGCATCCCGCTGGACCGGATGACGGTCTCGATGACCATGAACGGCGCGGTGCTGCCGGTGCTGGCGCTCTACGTCCTCGCCGCCGAGGAGCAGGGGGTCGCCCCGGAGCAGCTGGCCGGGACCATCCAGAACGACATCCTCAAGGAGTTCATGGTCCGCAACACCTACATCTACCCGCCGAAGCCGTCGATGCAGATCGTCAGCGACATCTTCGCGTTCACCTCGCAGGAGATGCCGCGGTTCAACTCGATCTCCATCTCCGGCTACCACATGCAGGAGGCCGGGGCGACGGCCGACCTGGAGCTGGCCTACACGCTGGCCGACGGGGTGGAGTACGTGACCGCGGGCAAGGACGCCGGGCTCGACGTCGACGCGTTCGCGCCGCGGCTGTCCTTCTTCTGGGCCATCGGCATGAACTTCTTCATGGAGGTCGCCAAGCTCCGCGCCGGGCGGCTGCTGTGGTCCCGGCTCATGCGGGAGGCCGGCGCGCAGCAGGACAAGTCGCTGTCGCTCCGCACCCACTCGCAGACCTCCGGGTGGTCGCTGACCGCGCAGGACGTCTACAACAACGTCGTCCGCACCTGCCTGGAGGCCATGGCCGCCACCCAGGGGCACACCCAGTCGCTGCACACCAACGCCCTCGACGAGGCGCTGGCGCTGCCCAGCGACTTCTCGGCGCGGATCGCCCGCAACACCCAGCTGCTGCTGCAGCAGGAGTCGGGGACGACGCGGGTGATCGACCCATGGGGCGGCTCCGCGTACGTGGAGAAGCTGACCTACGACCTCGCCCGCCGGGCCTGGGCGCACATCCAGGAGGTCGCCGAGCACGGCGGCATGGCGCAGGCCATCGACGACGGCATCCCGAAGCTGCGCATCGAGGAGGCCGCCGCCCGCACCCAGGCGCGCATCGACTCCGGCCGCCAGCCGGTGATCGGCGTCAACAAGTACCGGGTCGACGCCGACGAGGCGATCGAGGTGCTGCGCGTCGACAACGCCGACGTGCTCGCCCAGCAGAAGGCCAAGCTGGCCGAGCTGCGCGCCTCCCGGGACGACTCCGCGGTGGCCGACGCGCTGCGCCGGCTCACCGACGCCGCCCGCGCCGCAGCGGAGGGACGGCGGGGGCGCGACCTCGACTCCAACCTGCTCAAGCTCGCCGTCGACGCGGCGCGGGCCAAGGCGACGGTCGGGGAGATCTCCGACGCGCTCGAGGAGGTCTACGGGCGGCACGCCGGCCAGGTGCGCACCATCTCGGGTGTGTACCGCGACGAGGCCGGCCGCTCGGGGCCGCTGGAGGAGACGCGCCGCATGACCGAGGCGTTCGAGGAGGCCGAGGGGCGCCGTCCCCGGATCCTCGTCGCCAAGATGGGCCAGGACGGCCACGACCGCGGGCAGAAGGTCATCGCCACCGCGTTCGCCGACCTCGGCTTCGACGTCGACGTCGGCCCGCTGTTCCAGACGCCGGAGGAGGTCGCGCGGCAGGCGGTCGAGGCCGACGTGCACGTCGTCGGCGTCTCGTCGCTGGCCGCGGGGCACCTCACGCTGGTGCCGGCGCTGCGCGACGCGCTGGCCGAGCTCGGTGCCGACGACGTCCTGGTCGTGGTCGGCGGGGTGATCCCGCCCGACGACGTGCCGCGGCTGGAGGAGATGGGCGCGGCCGCGGTGTTCCCGCCGGGCACGGTCATCGCCGAGGCGGCGCAGGAGCTGCTGCGGACGCTGTCCCAGCGACTCGGGCACGGCTGAGCGGACAGGGGAGTGGGCATCGCAGCGAGCGCCAGCGAGCGAGGAGCGGAGCGACCCGCGGGAGCGACCGACTAGTGGCGCCGGCACCGGACGTCCCCGCGCTCGTCGAGGGGGTGCTCGGCGGCGACCGCCGGTCGCTGGCCCGGGCGATCACGCTGGTGGAGTCGCGCCGCGCCGACCACCGCGAGCGGGCGCAGGAACTGCTGGTCGAGCTGCTGCCGCACGCGGGGAACGCCCGGCGGGTCGGCATCTCCGGAGTGCCCGGGGTGGGGAAGTCGACGTTCATCGACCAGCTCGGCGTGGACCTCACCGGCGCCGGTCACCGGGTGGCGGTGCTCGCGGTCGACCCGTCGTCGGCACGGTCGGGCGGGTCGATCCTCGGCGACAAGACCCGGATGGCGCGCCTCGCCGTCGACCGGAACGCCTTCATCCGGCCGGCGCCGACCGCCGGGACGCTGGGCGGGGTCGCGCAGGCGACGCGGGAGTCGATGGTCGTCGTCGAGGCGGCCGGCTACGACGTCGTGCTGGTGGAGACCGTCGGCGTCGGGCAGTCCGAGGTCACCGTCGCGGAGATGGTCGACTCGTTCCTGTTCCTCACGCTGGCCCGCACCGGCGACCAGCTGCAGGGCATCAAGCGCGGCATCCTCGAGATCGCCGACGTCATCGCCGTCAACAAGGCCGACGGGCCGGCCGCCGCCGACGCGCGCAAGGCCGCCCGCGAGCTGGCCGGGGCGATCCGGATGCTGCGCGGGCACTCCGAGTGGGACGTGCCGGTGCTCACCTGCGCCGGGCTGACCGGCGAGGGCCTGGCCGAGGTGTGGGCGAAGCTGGTCGAGCACCAGGACCGGGCGCGCGCCTCGGGCGCCTTCGACGAGCGGCGCCGCGCGCAGCAGGTGCGCTGGACCTGGCAGCTGGTGCGGGACGGGCTCGAGCACCGGCTGCGGGCCCACCCGGCGGTGCGGTCGCTGGCGCCGGAGCTGGAGAAGGCGGTGCTGGCCGGCGAGCTGACCCCGGCCCTCGCGGCCCGGCAGGTCCTGGAGACCTTCCTCGGCGACTGAGCCGTTCTGCGGGCCGTCCCCAGGCGCGCGCCCGTGCACAGCATCCCGGCGAGCGGTGGGGGTCAGAAGGCGGAGCGGCAGTCGCGGGCGCGGAGCTCGGCGAGGTAGTCGTCGGGCGCGCCGGCGGCCTCGGCGGCGTCGGCGATCGCGCCCAGGTGCCGGGCCGAGGGCAGCCCGCCCTCGAAGGCGTCCAGCGCGTAGACGTAGGCGACGACGTCGCCGCCGAGGGTGTGCACCCGCAGGTTGAGCTTGCGGTACAGGCCGCGGTCGGCGCCCTCCCAGCTGTCGAGCGCGCGCTCGTCGGCGGGCGTGAGGTCGTAGAGCGCGACGAACACGCCGGGCGCCTCGCGGTCCTCGGCGGGCACGAGGGTGGCCAGCGCGCCCTCCCAGCCGTACTCCTCGCCGCCGAAGGCGAGCCGCCAGCCGCGGATCCAGCCGGTGCCGACGTGCGGGGAGGACGGGCAGCGGCGCAGCATCTGCTCGGGGTCCATGTTGGACCCGTACGCGGCGTAGAGACCCATCGCCGACCGAGCCTACGGCCGGTGTGGCCCGCGCGACCCCGTGAGCCTGCCGACACCGCCCGCCCGGGCTGGGAGGATGGACGGCGAACCCCCGGTCCACGACGCAGGAGACCCGCATGACCCGCATCGTCATCATCGGCGGCGGCCCGGCCGGCTACGAGGCCGCGCTGGTGGCCGCCTCGCTCGGCGCGCAGGTCACCGTCGTCGAACGCGACGGCCTCGGCGGGGCCAGCGTCCTCACCGACTGCGTGCCCTCGAAGACCTTCATCGCGGCCGCGGGCACCATGACGTCGGTCCGCGACTCCAGCGTCCTCGGCCTGCGCGGCGCCGACCTGGCCACCGTCGGCCTGGACCTCGCCTCGGTCAACGCCCGGGTGAAGGGCCTCGCGGTCGCCCAGTCCGCCGACATCCACGCCCGGCTGGAGGCCGAGGGCGTGCGCCTGGTGGCCGGGCAGGGCCGGCTCGCCGACGACGTCCGCGGCCTGGTCGAGCACCGCGTCGAGGTCCTCGACCGCGACGGGGGCGTGCGGGAGACGCTCGAGTGCGACGTCGTCCTCGTCGCCACCGGCGCCGACCCCCGCGTGCTGCCCGGCAGCGAGCCCGACGGCGAGCGCATCCTCGACTGGCGCCAGCTCTACGACCTCGACGAGCTGCCCGAGCACCTCGTCGTCGTCGGGTCGGGCGTCACCGGCGCGGAGTTCGCCTCCGGGTACCTCGAGGCGGGCGTGCCGGTCACCCTCGTCTCCTCCCGCGACCAGGTGCTGCCCGGGGAGGACGCCGACGCCGCCGACGTCATCGCCGAGGTCTTCCAGGCCCGCGGCGGGCGGATCGCCGAGCGCGGCCGCGCGGCCAGCGTCACCCGCACCGAGAAGGGCGTGCTGGTCGAGCTCACCGACGGGCGCACCGTCGAGGGTTCGCACGCGCTGATGACCGTGGGCACCGTGCCGAACACCGCCGGGCTCAACCTCGAGGCGTGCGGCGTGGAGCTGCGCGAGTCCGGCCACGTCGTCGTCGACCGGGTGTCGCGCACCAACGTGCCCGGGATCTACGCCGCCGGCGACGTCACCGGCGTCTTCCAGCTCGCCAGCGTCGCGGCCATGCAGGGCCGGATCGCCATGTGGCACGCGCTCGGCGAGGCGGTGCAGCCGATCCGGCTCAAGACGGTGGCCGCCAACGTGTTCACCCACCCGGAGATCGCCACGGTCGGCGTGCAGGAGAAGACGCTGCCCGAGGGCCACGACCTCGACGTCGTCCGGCTGCCGCTGGCCACCAACGCGCGGGCCAAGATGAGCGACCTGCACGCCGGGTTCGTGAAGCTGTTCGCCCGCAAGGCCACCGGCGTCGTCGTCGGCGGGGTGGTCGTGTCGCCCGGCGCCAGCGAGCTGATCCTGCCGATCGCGCTGGCGGTCACCAAGGGCCTGACCGTGAGCGACCTCGCGCACACCTTCGCCATCTACCCGTCGCTGTCGGGCTCGATCACCGAGGCCGGCCGGAGGCTGATGGGGGCCGACGCGCTGGCGTGACGCGTGTGACGGCCGGGGCGGCCGGGACGGGGCCGCCGGGGCGGGTGTGACGCGTGCGGTCCCGGGTGGTGCACCTGGGACGCCGGCCCGCCGATGCCGGGAGGGATGCACGCCTCCCGAGTCCTGTCGCGGTCCCTCCCGCGGGTCGTCGCCCTCGCCGGCGCCGTCGTCGCGCTGTGCGCCGGCCCCGTGGCCGTGGCCCACGCCGGCGACGCCGGCGCCACCAGGGTGGTCGGGGAGCTCGTCCAGGCCTGGCCGGAGACCTCGCTCGAGGGCCAGCACGCGGGGGAGTCGCACGAGCAGCCGCTGACCTTCGTCGAGGGCGCCGACGGCACCTCGGTGCGCGTGCCGACCGACGCGGTCGCCGGCATCGACGTCGGCAGCACCGTCGAGGTGACCGTCGGCGGCACCGCCGACGACGAGGCCACCGAGGACGGCTACGAGCCGGCGCTCGAGGTGCTGGACACGCAGGTCGTGCGCACCGCGCGGGCGGCGACCACGGTCCCGGCCGGCTCGGTCACCAACCAGGTCACCGTCGCGATGGTCGCGCCCGCCGGCGGCACCCCGGACGGCACCGCGCTCGCGGACGTCGTCGACACGGTCAACGGCGACGTCGCGGCCTTCTGGGCGCAGCAGACCGCCGGCGCGGTGACCGTCGGGGTCACCGCCGCCCACGACTGGCTCACCACCGCCGCCGGCTGCGCCGACCCCACCGCGCTGTGGGACGAGGTCGCCGCGCGCGTCGGCTTCCAGGCCGGGCCCGGCCGGCACCTGCTGCTCTACGTCAGCAGCCGGCCGCAGGACCTGCCCGGCTGCTCCTACGCCCTGGGCCAGGTCGGGGCGAACCCCGCCTCGGGCGGGCGGCTCTACGTCCGCGACGACCTGGCCTCGGTCATCGCCCACGAGCTCGGCCACAACTTCGGTCTCGGCCACTCCAGCGCCCTGCAGTGCGACGGCACGGTCGAGACCGGCACCTGCCGCACCGCCGCCTACCGCGACTTCTACGACGTCATGGGCGTCTCCTGGGACCGGGTCGGCACCCTCACCGCCGCGCAGGCCGACCGGCTCGGCGTGCTGCCGGCCGCGGCCGTGCAGGCCGCCGGCGAGGGGACGACGACGGCGACGCTCGCGCCGCTCGGCGGTGCCACCGGCACCCGCGTGCTGCGCCTGACCGACGCCGCCGGCACCGACTACTGGCTGGAGAACCGCACCGCCGTCGGCCGCGACGCGTGGCTGGCCTCGGACAACCGGTACCGGCTCGACAGCGGCGTGCTGCTGCACCGCGCCGACGGCATGCCGGACACCTCGCTGCTGCTCGACGGCAGCCCGTCGGCCGCGGCCGGCTGGGAGGCCGACCTGCAGACGGCGCTGGTGCCGGGCGTTCCGGTCGCCGTCGCCGGCGGCACGCTCACCGTCACCCTCGACGCGGTCACCCCGGCCGGCGCCACGGTGACCGTCGTCCGCACGTCCGTGGCGGCCGGCGCGCCTTCCCCCGCGCCGGCCGCCCCGGAGCCGCAGGTCCTGGCCGGCAGCCCCGGGACGGCCGCCCCGGCGCCCGCCGCCGCCCCGGCCGCGCCGCCGGCGCCCGCCGTCGCGCCGGTCGCCCCGGCGCCCGCGGCCGAGGACCCCGCCCCGGTCGCCGCGGCGCCGGTCGAGGCAGCCGCCACGGAGGCCGCCGCCACGGACCCCGCCGGCCGCGGCTGGGCGGCGCCCGCGATCGCGGCCGGCGGCGTCGCCGGTCTCGGCGGGACCGTGCTGGCCACCCGGCGGGTCCTCCCGCGCCTGCGCCGCGGCTGATCCCCCTCCCGGGAGGGGTCCGGTTCGCGCGCGGACACGCCGATGGAGGAGCCAGTGCCGCGACCGACGGCCCACGACCAGGAGTAGTCCGTGCACCTCGCCCCCCGCCCGCGGGTCCTCGCCGCCGCGGCCCTCACCGCCGTCCTCGTCCCGCTGGTGGGGACGGGGCCGGCCCTCGCCGACGACGCGCCGGCCGTCGGCGACACCGTCGTCGGCGAGCTGGTCCAGGCCTGGGCCGAGCACGCGGACCCGGAGGAGGCGGCCGAGCACGCCGAGGACGCCCTGCTCAGCTGGGTGACCGAGGCCGACGGCACGAGCGTCCGCGTGGACACCGGGGACGTCGACGACGTCCCCGTCGGCGCGACCGTCGAGGTGACCCTGGGTGAGGAGGTGCCCGCCGAGCCGGGTGCGCCCGCGGGTGCCGAGCCGGTGCACGAGGTCCTCGACGCGGAGGTCGTGGCGCCCGCGGAGGCCGCACCGGTGGCCCCCGCCTCGGCGCCGTACACCAACGAGGTCACCGTCGTCCTGGTGGCGCCGAAGGGGACGTCCCCGGACGCCACCACGGTGCAGCAGGTCGTCGACGAGGTGAACGGGCCGGTCGCGGACTTCTGGGAGACCCAGAGCGACGGCGCGGTGCGCATCCACGCCACCGCCGGCCGGGAGACGTGGGTCTCCACGACCGCGGTCTGTGACACGTCCTCGGCCATGTGGACCGCGGTCGCCGGCGAGATCGGCTGGACCGCCGGTCCCGGGCGGCACCTGTTGCTCTACGTCCCCGGCTATCCGGCCGGCATGCCGTCGTGCGCCTACGGCCTGGCCCAGGTCGGCTCCGCGCCCGGCGGCGGCGGGTCCCTCTACGTCCGCGGCGTCCGGACCTCGGTCATCGCCCACGAGCTCGGCCACAACTTCGGCCTCGGCCACGCCTCGGCGGTGCAGTGCGACGGTGCCGTCGAGACCGGCACGTGCCGGACCGTGTCCTACGGGGACTGGTACGACGTCATGGGCGTCTCGTGGAACGAGGTCGGCTCGCTCAACGCCCCGCACGCCGCCCGGCTGGGCTTCCTGCCCTCCTCGGCGACGGCGAGCTCCACCGCGGCGGACCAGGGCGGCAGCTGGTGGCTGTCGCCGCTCGGCGGCCGCAGCGGCACCCGGGTGCTGTCCCTGGTCGGGAACGACGGCGTCCGCTACTGGCTGGAGTACCGGGCCGCCGTCGGCCAGGACGCCTGGCTCGACCCGGGGACCGGGTACGGCTTCGAGCCCGGGGTGCTCGTGCACGTCGACGGGCCCGGTCCGCGCAGTGACACCTCCGTGCTGCTCGACGCCACCCCGTCGGCGCAGGCGGGGTGGGACGCCGACGAGCAGACCGTGCTGCCCGCGGGCGGGGAGGTGACCGTCGGCGGCCTCGCCATCCGGGTCTCCAGCGCGACGGCGACGGGCGCGGCGGTCAGCGTGCTGCGCGGTGTCCCGGTGCCGTCGGCCGACAGCCCGATCACGGTCCTGCACCGCGACCTCGGGGGCGACGGCGGCCGCCTCGGCGCGCCCGTGGGCCCCGAGCAGTGCGACCTGCGCGACGGCGGCTGCGCCCGCTCCTTCGTGGGCGGCGTGGTCACGTGGTCCCCGGCCACCGGGGCACGGGTGCTCGAGGGCGCGATCCTCCAGCAGTGGATCCACGCCGACGGCCTCGCCGGCGTGATGGGCTACCCGGTGGGTGACATGGTCTGCGGCCTGGTGCGCGGCGGCTGCGGGCAGCAGTTCCAGGGCGGCTCGATCTACTGGTCCCCGGCCACCGGCGCGCACGCGGTGACCGGCGGCATCCGCGGCTACTGGGCCGGGACGGGCTGGGAGTGGGGCTGGCTCGGCTACGCCACTGGCGACATGAGCTGCGTCGACGGGCGCTGTACGCAGTACTTCGAGGGCGGCGTCGTGGCCTGGACGGCGGTCACCGGCACCCACGGCACGGGCGGTGCCATCGCCCAGCGGTGGTTCGTCACCTGGCACTCCCAGGGGATCGGCATGCCGACGACGGAGATGGTCTGCGGCCTGCCGCGCGGCGGCTGCGGGCAGCAGTTCCAGGGCGGCTCGATCTACTGGTCCCCGGCCACCGGCGCGCAGGCCGTCTCCGGGGCGATCCGCGGCTACTGGACCGGGCAGGGCTGGGAGCGGGGTCCCCTCGGCTACCCGCGCAGCGACATGACCTGCACGGACGGGTACTGCCTCCAGGCCTTCGAGGGCGGACGGGTGACCTGGTCGGGTGCCACGGGCACGCACGGCCTGTTCGGCGGGATCGGCGAGTACTGGTTCTTCCGGCGCACCACCCAGGGGCTGGGTCTGCCGACGACGGAGATGTGGTGCGGCATGGTCCGCGGCGGGTGCGGCCAGCACTTCGCCGCCGACTCCTCGGTCTACTGGTCCCCGGGTACCGGCACCAACGCCGTCGGCGGCGCGATCCGCGGCGCCTGGGCGGGGCTGGGTTGGGAGACCGGCCGGCTCGGCTACCCGGTGTCGACGATGACCTGCCGCAGCGAGTGCGCGCAGAGCTTCGAGGGTGGCCGGGTGACCTGGTCGCCCTGGGCCGGCACCCAGGTGGTCCTCACCCGCTGACGACGACGGCCCGGCGGGGATCCCGCCGGGCCGTCGTACGCGTGGGGGAGGGCGGTCAGGCCGTCGACCCCTCGGCGTCGGCGATGGTGCAGATGACCGCGCCGCTGGTGACGGTGGCGCCGACCTCGGCCGACAGGCCGGTCACGGTGCCCGCCTTGTGCGCGGTGAGGGGCTGCTCCATCTTCATCGCCTCGAGGACGACGACGAGGTCACCGGCCTCGACCGTGTCGCCCTCGTCGACGGCGACCTTGACGATCGTGCCCTGCATCGGCGAGGTCAGGGAGTCGCCGGACACCGCGGAGCCGCCGTGGCCCGAGCCCCGCTTGCGCGGCTTGGCCCCGCCACCGGCGGCCACCGGCGCCCCGCCGCCCGCGGCCAGCCCGGCGGGCAGGGAGACCTCCAGCCGCCGCCCGCCGACCTCGACGACGACGGTCTGCCGCGACGCCTCCTCCTCGGCTCCGGCCGGCGCGGCGCCGTACGGCTGGACCCGGTTGTCCCACTCGGTCTCGATCCAGCGGGTGTGCACGGTGAAGGGCTCGCCGGTGAACGCCTCGTCGCGGACCACCGCGCGGTGGAACGGGACGACGGTCGGCATGCCCTCGACGACCAGCTCGTCCAGCGCGCGGCGGGCGCGCTGCAGCGCCTCCTCGCGGCTGGCGCCGGTGACGATCAGCTTGGCCAGCATCGAGTCGAACGCGCCGGCCACCTCGCCGCCGGTCTCGACGCCGGAGTCCCAGCGCACGCCCGGGCCCTGCGGGATCTCCAGCCGGGTGACCGGGCCGGGGGCCGGCATGAAGTTGCGGCCGGCGTCCTCGGCGTTGATCCGGAACTCGATGCTGTGCCCGCGCGGGGCGGGGTCCTCGGTGATCTCCAGCGGCAGCCCCTCGGCGATGCGGAACTGCTGGCGCACCAGGTCGATGCCGCTGGTCTCCTCGCTGACCGGGTGCTCCACCTGCAGGCGGGTGTTCACCTCGAGGAAGGAGATCGAGCCGTCGACGCCGACGAGGTACTCGACGGTGCCGGCGCCGTGGTACCCGGCCTCCCGGCAGATCGCCTTGGCCGACTCGTGGATGCGCGCCCGCTGCTCGTCGGTGAGGAACGGCGCCGGGGCCTCCTCGACCAGCTTCTGGTTGCGCCGCTGCAGCGAGCAGTCGCGGGTGCCGACGACCACCACGTTGCCGTGCGTGTCGGCCAGGACCTGCGCCTCGACGTGCCGCGGCTTGTCGAGGAACCGCTCGACGAAGCACTCGCCGCGGCCGAAGGCCGACACGGCCTCGCGGACGGCGGAGTCGAACAGGTGCGGGATCTCCTCCTCGGTGCGGGCGACCTTCAGGCCGCGCCCGCCACCGCCGAACGCGGCCTTGATCGCCACCGGCAGGCCGTGCTCCCGGGCGAAGGCCAGCACCTCGTCGGCGCCGGAGACCGGGTCCTGGGTCCCGGGCACCAGCGGCGCGCCGGCCCTGGTGGCGATGTGCCGCGCGGCGACCTTGTCCCCGAGGGCGACGATCGACTCGGGGGAGGGGCCGATCCAGGTGAGCCCGGCGTCGAGGACGGCCCGGGCGAAGTCGGCGTTCTCCGACAGGAAGCCGTAGCCGGGGTGGACGGCGTCGGCGCCGGAGCGCTCCGCGGCGTCGATGATCTTCTCGATGACCAGGTAGGAGTCGCCGGGCGTCGTCCCGCCCAGGGCGAAGGCCTCGTCGGCGACGCGCACGTGCAGGGCGTCCCGGTCGGGCTCGGCGTAGACCGCGACGCTGGTCAGGCCGGCGTCCCTGCACGCACGAGCGACGCGGACCGCGATCTCCCCGCGGTTGGCGATCAGGACCTTCTTCACCGGGCTGCTCCCTCGTTCGTGGACCGCTCGGACTGTAGCCAGGAAGCGGCGGCGCACCGGCGGCAGGGCCGCACGCGCAGCGGCGCCCGGGGAGGAGGCGCGGAGCTCAGACGCCGGCGGTCTCGGCGTCCGGCCCGGGCCGCGGCGGGAGCGCACGCGGACCCACCACCCGCCGCCACAGCCGGGCGCCGCGCCCGCGACCGGCGCCGGCGGGGTGCGCGGAGACGTGGGCGGCGACGTGGGCGGCGACGTGCGCGGCCGGGACCCGCGGCTCCGGGACGGCCGGCGGCTCCACCACGGGCTCGGTGGCCGGCCCGGCCACCGGCTCCGCGACGGGCTCCGCGGCGGGCTCCGCGGCGGGCTCCGCGACGGGCTCCGGAGGAGGCGGCGGGCCGACCGGCAGCAGGGCGGCCATCGCGTCGAGTGCGGCGTCGAGCAGTTCGGCCGGGTCGGCCTCGCGGTCGTCGTCGCCGCCCCGGGCGGGCACGCGGAGGTCCTCGAGGTCGCCGGTGACGGTGCAGCCGAGGCCGGCGAGCTCGGCGACGGCGGCGTCGGCGGCCGCCACGACCCACGCCCGGTCGCTCGCGGGCAGGGTCAGCCGGACCGACCCCGGGCGGCCGGCCAGGGCGCCGACCGCGAGACCGTGGGTGATCCGCGAGGCGTAGAGGGGCCAGCCGACGCCGTAGCCGAGGCGCTCGTTGAGCCGGCGCAGCACCTCGCTCTCGGCCCGGCCCAGCGACTGGTTGCGCCGACCGCCGGGCAGCGTGGCCACGGCCGGGTCGATCCCGACGACAGCGGCGAAGCGCTCCCAGAGCAGGCCCGGGTCCGCGCCCTGCGGCGGCACCGTGACCACGTGCACGCGGTCGGCGGGCAGGCCGGCGGCCCAGCGGCGCAGCACGGCCGGGACGTCCTGCCGCAGCCAGAAGGCCTCGGCGTGGCCCTCGGTGGTGTCGGCGGCGGGCCGCTGCTCGTCCGGGCGGGCCGGGTCGGGGCGGACCATCTCGAGGAAGTGCCCGAACGGCAGGAAGTGCCGGTTCTTCACGTCCTCCTGCCAGACGGCGGGCAGCTGCCGGGCGAGGTCCCGGACCGTGACGACGACGTGCACCTCGGCGAAGTCGAGGTCGGCCAGCGCACGGGCGGCCTCCTCCTCGCCGAGGTCACCGAAGAGCTCGTGCGAGATGACGGTGGTGCCCTCGTGGGCCCGTGCGGCCTCGACGAGGCGTCCCCAGGCCCCCGCCACGCCGGGGTCGACGTGACCGTGGAAGCTGCGCTGCCGCGCGTCCAGTACGGCGTGGAAGTGGGCGGCCGGGTGCTCACCCGGGTACAGGACACCGGCCTCGGCCAGCGCCGGGCGGGACTCCCAGAGCAGCTCCTGCAGGAAGGTGGTCCCGGACTTCGGGGTCCCGACGTGCAGGAGGACGCGCGGGCTGGGGCGTTCCGTCACCCCGTCATCGTCGGCACCGGTCCCGCCGGTCACCGGGGACGACACGGCCCCGGCCCGGCCGCGCCGTCGCACGGGGTGACCGGCGGCGCGCCCGCCCCATCCGTCACGCCGCGCCGGGTGGGGACCGTTCCGTCCTCTGCCGACTCCGTGGTCCCAGCGGTCCCACCCGTCGCTGCTCTCCCGTCGGGGACGGCGCCGTGCGCTTCCATGACAGCGTGACCGCGAGTCTGCGAGACGAGCACCCGGCGGTGCGCCCCGCGCGACGGCGCCTCCGCGGGTGGTGTGCCGCTCTGGCGCTGGCGGCGCTGGCGACCGTGCTGGTCGTCGTGCCCGGGCACCCGGCGGATGCCGCCTGGGTGCCGGCGAACGCGACCCAGCTCGTGACGGTGGAGGTCCCCACCGCGACGTCGACGACCGGCAGCCTGCGCGCGTGGGAGCGGACCGCGTCCGGGTGGCGCCTGGTGTTCGGGCCGGTGCCCGCGCGCGTGGGTGCCGCCGGTGTCGGCCAGGCCCGCGAGGGGATCTCCGTGACGCCCGCCGGCACCTACCCGCTGACCGGTGGCTTCGGCCGCCAGCCGAACCCGGGCACCGCGCTGCCGTACTTCCAGACCGACGAGCTCGACTGGTGGGACGGCAACCCGAGCTCGCCCACCTACAACACGCACGTCCGCCAGGCGGCCAGCCCCGGCGGGGCGAGCGAGAACCTGTACCGGACCGGCGCCGTCTACGACTACGCGGTCACCATCGGCTACAACCTCGCGCGGGTGCCCGGTGCGGGGTCGGCGATCTTCCTCCACGTCGCCAACAGCTCGGCGACCGGCGGGTGCGTCTCGATCGAGCGCAACGCCCTGGTCACCCTCATGCGCTGGCTGCGCCCGGACGCGGCGCCGCACATCATGGTGAACGTCGCACCGGTGAAGAACGCCGTCGCCGACAGCTGGTACGCGGCCGGCGGCCAGGCCTCGCTGCTCGGCCTGCCCACCGGCGCCGAGCGCGCCGTGGGCGACGGCCGCGGCGCCACGCAGGACTTCGAGGGCGGCACGGTCGCCTGGTCGGGGGCCACCGGCGCCCACTGGGTGGTCAACGGCATCGCCCGCTCCTGGTGGGCCACCGGCCGCGAGCGCGGCCGGCTCGGCTACCCGGTCACCGACGAGGTGGCCACCGTCGACCGCAGCGGGGCCTTCACCTGGTTCCAGGACGGCGCGGTGTACTGGTCGGCGCCGAGCGGGACGCACTGGATGACCGGCGGGATCCTCGACGCCTGGGTCCGGCAGGGCTACGAGCAGGGCCGCCTGGGCTACCCGGTGACCGACGAGCTGGCCACCGCGGACGGGCGCGGCGCGTTCTCCTGGTTCCAGCGCGGCGCGGCGTACTGGTCGGCGTCCAGCGGCACCCACTGGATGACCGGCGGGATCCTCGACGCCTGGGTCCGGCAGGGCTACGAGCAGGGCCCCCTCGGGTACCCGGTGACCGACGAGCTGGCCACCGCGGACGGGCGCGGCGCGTTCTCCTGGTTCCAGAACGGCGCGGCGTACTGGTCGGCGTCCAGCGGCACCCACTGGATGACCGGCCCGGTCCTGGACGCCTGGATCCGGCAGGGCTACGAGCAGGGCCCGCTCGGCTACCCGGTGAGCGACCCCTACGCGTACGCCGGGGGGACGCGGGTCGACTTCCAGGGCGGCTCGCTGGTGGCCGACCGGTCGGGGGCCGTCACCCGGGTCTGAACGCCACCTCGCCGGGGCGGGAGCCCCGCCGGTCCGCGGTGACCGGCGGGCTCCCGCCGTCCGTGGTGGACACGGGACCGACACCGGCGCGGTCGTGCCCAGGAGCCGGAGGGCCGGCCGCCCCAGGCGGGGGAGGGGAGGGCTCAGCCGCCGCAGCGCAGGTCGAGGTCGACCTCGCCGACGCCGGTGTCCTGGCCGAGCAGGGTCGTGGTCACGACGAGCCGGGGGCCGTCCACGCGGTACTCGCCCTCGGACAGGGGCGTCCGCTGCTCCACGTCGCCGTCGAGGACGGTGAGGACGACGCCGTCGGGACCGGCGGCGACCTCGAGGGTCGCGGTGTCGACCGAGCCGGTGACCGCCGTCCGTCCGGCCTCCGGGTGGGTGCAGGCGCCCGTCAACGGCCCGGCCAGCCGGCCGAGGCCCTGGTACCGGACGTCGACGGTGCCGGAGGCGGCCCCCGCGGGGAGTGCGGCGAGCGCGTCGGCGACGTCGGCGCCGGCGGCCGGCGGGACGGTGGCGGCGGCGGGCGCGGGGGAGCCGGCGGGCGTCGCGTCGTCGCCGTCGGCCGTGCAGCCGGCGAGGGCGAGCAGCAGCAGCGGAGCGAGGGCCAGGCGTCGCACGGTCACGGGGTGCTCCCGGCGGCCGGTGCACCGGCCGCGGCGTCCGTGCCGCTGCCCGACGGTGTCGCGGGCACCTCGGAGCCCGCTCCGGTCGTCGCGGACCCGGCGGCCCCCGGGCCGGCCGTCCCCGTCGGGGTGGCGGTCGGCGTCGGGGTGGCGGTCGCGGACGGCGCCGGGGGAGCCGACGGTGTCGCGGGCGTCGTCGGTGCCGAGGAGGTCGTCGGCGCCGCGGGCGTCGTCGGTGCCGCGGTGGTCGAGGGGGCCGCAGGCGCCGCCGGGGCGGGCTGCGCCGCCGCCGTAGCCACGGCGGGGACCGGGCGGACCTGCCCGGTGGCCCGGTCGAGGAGGAGCGTGCCGCCCTGGAAGCTCACCTGCGTGCCCCCGGCGACCGTCTGCGGGTCGCTGAGGGGGTAGCCCAGCGGGCCCTGCTCGTAGCCCTGCGCGATCCACGCCTGGAGGATCGGGCCGGTGAGCCAGTGCGCCCCGCTCGACGCCGACCAGTAGACGGCGCCGTCCTGGAACCAGCCGAAGCGGCCCTGCCGGTCGGCGGTGGTCAGCGGGTCGGTGACCGGGTAGCCCAGCGGCCCCTGCTCGTAGCCCTGGCGGATCCAGGCGTCGAGGACCGGGCCGGTCATCCAGTGCGTCCCGCTCGACGCCGACCAGTACGCCGCGCCGTCCTGGAACCAGGTGAAGGCCCCGCTGCGGTCGACGGTGGCCAGCTCGTCGGTGACCGGGTAGCCCAGCGGGCCCTGCTCGTAGCCCTGGCGCACCCACGCCTCGGCGATGCCGTTCACCACCCAGTGGGAGCCGGTGGCCGCCGACCAGTACACGGCGCCGTGCTCGAACCAGTTGAAGGCGCCGCGCCGGTCGGCCGTGGGGAGCTCGTCGGTGACCGGGTAGCCCAGCGGGCCCCGCTCGTAGCCCTGCGCGATCCACGCGGCGAGGTTGCCGTTCACCACGGCGTGCGCACCGGTCGCACCGGACCAGTAGACCGCGCCGCGGTCGAAGTACTGGAAGGCGCCGCGCCCGTCGGCGACCGCGCGCTCGTCGTCGACCGGCATGCCGAGGGCGCCGGCGGCGCCGCCGAGGCGGGTCCAGGTGTCGGCGATGGCGTTCTGCACCCGGGGGATGCGGCCCTCGGGGAACATGCGGGCGACGGCGCCGGTGATCGAGGCGTCGGCGTGCGCCGCGCCCAGGCCGGAGGGCTCGCGGGTCAGCACGACGACGACGTAGCGGCCGTCCGGGCCGACGAAGCCGGTCGAGTGGCGGAAGACCTGCCCCTCCACGCAGCACATCCAGCCCTGCTTCTGGCCGATGACGGCCTCGCCGGGCAGGCCGTCGCGGAGGCCGAACCACTGGTGGTAGCCGTCGGTGCCGTCGGGCGTGGAGGCCCGCAGCTCGTCGACGAGCCAGCGGGTGGAGGCGGGGGACAGGCCGCCGGTGCCGTCCAGCAGGCGCTGGTAGTAGACGGCCGTGTCGTGGGCGGTGATGCGGACGTTGCCCCAGTACCGCAGGTTCGTCGTGCCGGCGGTCTCGGCCATGCCGTACCGGGCCGCGACGTCGGTGACGATCCCGTTCTGCCCGAAGGCGACCCAGAAGCGGTTGGCCGGCGCGTTGTCCGACGACCGCAGCATGCGCGACATGTCGGCGAGGTCGGTGCCGCTGAGGGCGATGTGCCCGAGGTCGCGCCGCCGCAACAGGCTGTCGGCGATGAAGACCTTCATCACCGAGGCGGAGTAGAAGTGCTGGTGGGCGATGCCGCCGTTGTCCCGGTACTGGCCCGTAGCCCGGTCGAGGAGCGCGATGCCGATCGTGGTGCCCCGGTCGGCGGCGAAGGTGCTGCCGGCGGCCACACGGTCCTGCAGGTGGTCGGCCCGGGCCGCCCAGCCGATGCCGAGGACGCCCGCGACGACGAGCGCCACGACCAGCGGCAGACGCAGGTGGCGCCGCAGGCGGGTCCTCGACGGCGCCGGGACGACGCGGCGGGCCCGCTCCGGCGGCCGCGGCACGGTCACCGGGTCACCGGCACCGCGTGCCGGCCGGAGGCCTGCCGGTGGACCGGCAGGGGGACGGCGGGGAGCGAGAGGCCGGACCCGTGGCCGCTCGCGGCGACGGGGGAGCGGTGCGGCGGCGCCGGGACGTCGACCCGCGGCAGCCGGGTGGTCGCGTGACCGGGCACGGGGGCGGCCGCCGCGACCGGCGGTGCGTCGGGACGGCGCTCGGTGGCCCACCGGCGTGCCGCGGCGTTGACCGGCTTCTCGACCCAGCGGTGGAACAGCACGCCCGCGGTGACGGCGACGGCGACGGCGGCCACCAGGACCAGGTCGGCGACCGGCAGCGACAGGCCGGAGCGGCGGAGGACGGCGCCCAGGACGAGGAACACCGGCATGTGCACCAGGTACAGCGAGTAGCTGGTGTCGCCCAGGGTCCGGGCGAGCCGGCCGGCGCGGCCGGTCCCGCGGGTCCGGCCCAGCGGGACCAGCGCCAGGAAGAGCAGGAACAGCGGCAGGCCCCAGAGCAGGACGCGCCGGGCGCTGCCGCTGGCGTCGAGGACCGTCCACGCCTCGGAGACGGTGCCGAAGCCGACCACGAGCTCGGTGGCCAGCACCCCGGCGCCCACGGCGCCCAGGGCCCACCACAGCGGGCGGACCCGGTCGAGCAGCCCGGTCACCCACAGCTGGTAGGCGACGATGCCGAGGGCGAACTCGAGCAGGATCGGGTTGGTCGCCCAGCTGAGCAGCAGGTGCCCGGGCTGCAGCCACGCGCCGAGACCGACCGCCACGACGATCAGGGCCACGAGCAGCCCCGGCCGCCGCGCCAGCCCGAGGGCAACGAGGGCGGCGACGGCCAGGTAGAAGGTGAACTCGAACGACAGCGTCCAGCCGACGTCGATGACCGGGACGGTGTAGTGCTGCGCGTCCGCCACCGGCACGAACAGGACCGCGTTGGCCAGCGCCCGCCAGGGCAGCGGGTGCGGCTCGCCGGCGAAGGCCTGCAGGCAGATGAACAGCGCGCACGCGGCGAGGAAGGGCGGCGCGATCCGCAGCCAGCGCAGGACGAGGAAGCGCCGCGCTGCAGCCGCTCCCGACGACCCGGCGACCGAGAGCGCCATGACGAAACCGCTGATGACGAAGAACAGGTCGACGCCGATGGCGCCGAAGTTCTCGAGGTGGCCCAGCGGGATGATCCGCGACTGCCCGAGCGCCGGGTTCAGCAGGACCAGGTCCACCGCGTGGGCGAAGACGACGACGACGGCTGCGACGCCCCGCATGACCTGGACGCTGTCCAGCCTCGGCCGGCCGGTCCGCCCCGTCGCCGTCGCCGTCGTCCCCGTCCTCAACTCCACGGCGGGGACGGTAACCGGATCGTTACTCTCCGATGCTGGAACGCCACCGTGTGTCGCCGGAGGACCTGCTGGTGGTTTGTGCCCAAGTCCAGCGGCACCCGTTGTGCACGTGTGTCCCGGCGCCCCCGGGGACCGGGCGGACGGGGCTAGGGTGACGCGGGTGACGCGGGACACGAGCCGGCCGGCCGCGCCGCTCAACGCGGGCTTCGACGGGGACCCCGGCGGCTACGACGACCTGCGCGCCTGGGGGCACATGGCCCTGCGCCGGCACGACTACTTCGACGAGGTCGTGCGCGCGACCCCCGGGCCGGTGCTCGAGCTGGGGTCGGGGACGGGCACGCTGCTGCGCGCCCTCGCCGCACGGCACCCCGACCGCACCTTCCTCGGCGTCGAGCCGCTGGACGCCTACGTGGACTACGCCCGGGAGCGCGCCCACCGGGACGGGCTGGGCAACGTGCGCTTCGAGGTGGGCGCCGGCGAGGACCTCGGCGCGGTGGTGCCCGACCGCTGGGCCGGCCTCGTGCTCACCGTCGACACGCTGCACCACGTCGTCGACGGGCAGCGGGTGACCCGCGAGCTCGCCCGCGCCACCCGGCCCGGCGGCCGCTGGCGCGCGATGGAGCCCAACCGCCAGCACCCCTGGGTCTGGCTGTACCACGTCCTGACCCCCGGGGAGCGGACCTTCCCGCCGGGCCGCTTCCTCCGGGTGGCCGGGCAGGCGGGCTGGCGGCTGCGCGGGCGGGAGCGGATGTTCGTCGTCCCGAGCGGCACCCCGCCGCTGCCCGCGTGGGCCGCCCGGGCCGAGCGTGCGCTGGAGCGGCTGCCGGTCGTCTCCGGCGCCGTCGTGCACGACCTCGTGCGGAGCTGAGGTCGGTGCGGAGCCGAGGTCAGCGCCGCCAGAGGTCGGTGACCGTCAGCCCGCGGCGGCGCAGCTGCTCCCGCAGCGCGGCCAGCGACAGCCCGACCACCGACGCCGGGTCCCCCTCGACCCGGCGCACGAACGGGGCGCCGAGGCCGTCGAGGGTGAACGCGCCCGCGACCGCCAGCGGCTCGCCGGTGGCCAGGTAGGCCTCGACCTCCGCGGGCGTCGGGGTGGCGAAGTACACGACGGTCGAGGTGACGACGACGTCGCGGGACTCGACCGCGCCACCGCGGACGTCGAGCAGCGCCTGCCCGGTGTGCAGCACGCCCGAGCGCCCGGACATCCGCCGCCAGCGCTCCCGCGCCTCGGCGGCGTCGGCCGGCTTGCCCATCGGCTGACCGCGGAACTCCAGCAGCGAGTCCGCGCCCACCACCAGGGCGTCGTCCTGGTGCCGTGCGACGGCCGACGCCTTGGCCGACGCCAGCAGCGCGACCTGCTCGGCGACGCGCGGCGCCGTCACGGTGGTCTCGTCGACGTCGCTGACCACGACCTCGGGCGCGAGGCCGGCCTGGCGCAGCAGCGCCAGCCGGGCCGGCGACGCCGAGGCGAGCACCAGCCGGCGGATGTCACTCATGCGTACCTCCCGGACGCGCGCCAGGCGCCGGGGCCGGGCTGCAGCGGCTGCCGGTGCGCGTCGGCTCGGCTCGCCCACGCCCCGACCGGGGTCGGGCGCCGCCGCGGCCGGCGCTGCGCGAGCGCGGCCACGACGACGGTGAGGGCGGCGAGCTCCTCGTCGGTCGGCTCGCCGCGGACCACTCTCAGCAGCGGGCGCTGCTCCTCGCTCACAGGGGGATGCCCACTCACAGGGGGATGTTCCCGTGCTTCTTCGGGGGCAGCGTCTGGCGCTTGTTGGCCAGCAGCCGCAGCGCCTTGGTGATCTCGATGCGGGTCTCCGAGGGGCGGATCACCTGGTCCACGTACCCGCGGTCGGCCGCGATGTAGGGCGACAGCAGCGCGTCCTCGTACTCGGTGATGAGCTCCGCGCGGCGGGCGTCGGCGTCCGGGGCGTCGGCCAGCTCCCGCCGGTACAGGATGTTCACCGCGCCCTGGGCGCCCATGACGGCGACCTGCGCGGTCGGCCAGGCGAGGTTCAGGTCGGCGCCGAGGTGCTTGGAGCCCATGACGTCGTAGGCGCCGCCGTAGGCCTTGCGCGTGATGACCGTGATCTTCGGGACCGTGGCCTCGGCGTAGGCGTAGATCAGCTTCGCGCCGCGGCGGATGATCCCCTCCCACTCCTGCGACGTCCCGGGGAGGAAGCCCGGGACGTCGACGAAGGTGAGCACCGGGACGTTGAAGGCGTCGCAGGTGCGCACGAAGCGGGCCGCCTTCTCACTGGCGTCGATGTCCAGCGTGCCGGCGAACTGGGTGGGCTGGTTGGCCACGACGCCGACCGGCCGGCCCTCGACCCGGCCGAACCCGACCACGATGTTCGGCGCGAACAGCGCCTGCACCTCGAGGAACTCACCGTCGTCGAGCACGTGCTCGATGACGGTGTGCATGTCGTAGGGGGTGTTCGGCGAGTCGGGGACGACCGTGTCGAGCTCGTGGTCCTCCTCGGAGACGCCGTCCGGCGTCGTGTCGGCCGGGGCCACCTCGACGGCCGGCAGCGGGTCGAGGTTGTTGCTCGGCAGGTAGGACAGCAGCGCCTTGACGTAGTCGAGCGCGTCGGCCTCGTCCTCGGCCAGGTAGTGCGCGACGCCCGACTTGGTGTTGTGCGTGCGGGCGCCGCCGAGCTCCTCGAGCGTGACGTCCTCGCCGGTCACGGTCTTCACGACGTCGGGCCCGGTGATGAACATCTGGCTGGTCTGGTCGACCATCACGACGAAGTCGGTGAGCGCGGGGGAGTAGACGTGCCCGCCGGCCGCGGCGCCCATGACCAGCGAGATCTGCGGGATGACGCCGGAGGCGTGCACGTTGCGCCGGAAGATCTCGCCGTAGAGGCCGAGGGAGACCACGCCCTCCTGGATGCGCGCGCCGCCGCCCTCGTTGATCCCGATCACCGGGCAGCCGTTGCGGACGGCCAGGTCGAGGACCTTGACGATCTTCTCGCCGTAGACCTCGCCGAGGCTGCCGCCGAAGACGGTCACGTCCTGGGAGAACACGCACACCGGGCGGCCGTCGACCGTCCCGTAGCCGGTGACGACGCCGTCGCCGAAGGGGCGCCGGGCGTCCATGCCGAAGTTGGTGGAGCGGTGGCGGGCGAACTCGTCGAGCTCGGTGAACGAGCCCGGGTCCAGCAGCGCCTCGATCCGCTCGCGGGCGGTCATCTTGCCCGCCGCGTGCTGCTTCTCGACCGCCCGCTCGGAGCCGGCGTGCGTGGCCTCCTGGACGCGGCGCTCGAAGTCCGCCAGCTTGCCGGCGGTCGTGTGGATGTCGACGTCGCCGGGGACGTGGTCGCCGGCGCTCTCCAGTTCAGCCGCACTCACGGCCCGTAGCGTAGGGGAGTGCCCGACGCGCCCTCCGCCCGCTGGTCGGAGCTCGACCGCCCCCCGCTCGACGCCGCGGCGCTGCAGGCCGCCCTCACCAGGGACAGCCGGCTGTGGCGTTCGCTGGAGGTGGTCGAGGAGGTGGGTTCCACCAACGCGGTCCTCGCCGAGCGGGCTGCCGACGACGACGTGCCCGAGGGCGCCGTCCTCGTCGCCGAGCACCAGGCCGCCGGGCGGGGCCGGCTCGACCGGACCTGGACCTCCCCGCCGCGGGCCGGGCTGACCGTCTCGGTGCTCCTGCGGCCCGACGTCCCGGCCGCCCGCCGCGGCTGGCTGCCGCTGCTCACCGGTGTGGCGCTGGCCGAGGCCGTCGGCGAGGTCACCGGCGTGCGGACCTCGCTCAAGTGGCCCAACGACCTGCTCGCCGCCGACGGCGCCAAGCTCGCCGGGATCCTGGCCGAGGGGGTGGGGACCGCGGTCGTCGTCGGCACCGGTCTCAACGTCGGCACCCGCCGGGAGGAGCTGCCGCCCACCGGGTCGTCACTGACGCTGGTCACCGGCGCCCCGGTGGACCGCGGGCCGGTCCTGCTGGCCTACCTCCGGGCGCTCGAGCGGCGCTACACCGCCTGGACGGCGGCACTCGGCGACCCGGTCGCCACCGGCCTGGCCGCGGACTACCTCGCCCGGTGCTCGACGGTCGGCGCCGAGGTCGCCGTCACGCTGCCCGACGGCTCGACGCTGGCCGGCACCGCGACCGCCGTCGACTGGGACGGCCGCCTGGTGGTCCGCACCGACGACGGCACGGTGGAGCTGGCCAGCGGAGACGTGCAGCACGTCCGGACACGCCCCGCCGGAGCCTGACGCGCGCTCCGCGCTCGGTCATCCTGGCCGGGTGCCCTACCCCGACAAGCTGCTGGCCGACGACGAGGAGGTCGTCGTCCACCTGCACCCGCACTGGACGACGCTGTTCTGGCCCGTGGTCGCGCTCCTCGCCGTCGTGGGCGCCGGCTCCTACCTGGCGGCCCTCGTCCCCGCCGGCCGCCAGCAGGGCGTGCTGCGGATGGTCCTGCTGGGCGCCGTCCTCGTCGCCCTGGCGGCCCTCGTGCTGCGGCCGGTGCTCCGCTGGCGCACCACCCACCTGGTCGTCACCACGCACCGGCTGCTGGTCCGCTCGGGCGTCCTGTCCCGCCGCGGTCGGGACGTGCCGCTGTCGCGCGTCACCGACGTCACGTCCCGGCAGACGCTGCGGCAGCGGGTCGTGCGGTCCGGGACGCTGACCGTCGAGACCGCCGGGGAGGGCGGCCCGGTGGTGCTCGAGCGGGTCCCCGCCATCGACGAGGTGCAGCGGCTGCTCGCCACCCTGGTCGACGAGGACGACCGCGCCGCCGTGACGACGGCCCCGCGCGCGTGGGAGGACGGGGCGGACGACGGCCCCGGGTGGGACACGTGGTGACCGTGCCCGGGCACGACTGGCGGCCCCTGCCAACCTGATCTCGGGAGCTTCGTCGCTTTTCGGCTCGAGGGCGTTGCGGAGACCGGCCGTACCGTGGCCTGTGCAAGCGCTGGACAGCACCCTCCGACGGTTTGGTGGTTCCGTGTCACGTCGATCCGAGTCGGTCCCGCCTGCCCTCGGACCGTCGGCTGCCGCAGCGCCCGTGGTCGGCGGTGGTGGTGAGATCCGCTCGCTGACCGGGCTGCGCATCGTCGCGGCGCTGTGGGTGGTCGTCTTCCACTTCTGGTTCACGCCGGGCGACGCCTACCGCGCGGTGTGGGAGCCGCTGCAGCCCCTGGTCCACACCGGGGCACTGGGCGTGGACCTCTTCTACGTGCTCAGTGGCTTCGTCGTCACGCTGACCTACCTCGACAAGCTCGGCCCGCGGCCCTCCACCCGGCGCACGGTGGCCTTCTGGTGGGCGCGCTTCTGCCGCGTCTGGCCCGTGTACGCGCTGGTCACCACGGTGTTCGGCGGCTGGATCCTCTACAAGGCCAGCCGCACCGACGACCCCTTCCTCGTCTGGCAGACGGTGCAGCCCGACGTCACCGTCTCCTCGTGGCTGGAGCAGCTGGCCATGGTGCAGCTGTGGCACCAGCCCTACTTCGACGGCTCGTCCTGGGTGGGCGCGGCCTGGTCGATCAGCGCCGAGTGGCTGGCCTACACGCTGTTCCCGCTCACCGTGCTGGTGCTGTGGCGCCTGCGCCGGCTGCCCCCGGTCGTCACCGGCCTGCTCGCCGTCGCCTGCATGCTGCCGTTCGCCCTGCACTGCTACGCCACCGGCGAGGCCTACTTCCCGTGGAGCTGGCTGCTGCGCATCGGCGCGGGCTTCCTGGCCGGTGCGTTCACCTGCCTCGCCGTCCGGCGGATCCGGGTCACCCCGCGCGTCGAGCGGATCGCGGCCGTGGTCGCCGTGCTGGTCGTCGTGGAGGTCCTCGTCGGGCTCTGGTGGGGCTGGTGGCGCGGCCAGGGCGCCGGTGAGTTCGGCGGCGTCGTCGTGGTGTTCTTCCCGGTCCTCGTCGCCTCGCTGGCGCTGTCCCGCCGCGGGCTGAGCCGGGCGCTGTCGTGGCAGCCGCTCGTGCACGGGGGGCGGATCTCCTACAGCCTCTACCTGGTCCACGTGCCGCTGTTCGAGATCGCCTGGACGCACATGGGCTGGTACCCGGCGATCGGCCCGGGCAGCGGCCTGGGCACCCTGCTCGTCCCGCACCTGCTGCTGGCCGCCCTCGTCGTGGCGCACCTGGTCTACCGGTACGTCGAGGAGCCGAGCCGGCTGTGGCTGCGCCACCGCGGCCCCGGGCGCTGGACCCGCCTCCGCCGGGAGCCGGCGTCGGCGGCGGCCGGGACCGACCTGCCCGCGACGCCCGAGGCGTCGCCCCAGCAGGGGCCTGCGGACGGCGACGCCGAGGCGGCCGCCGGGTCCGCGGACGCCCCGCTCCCGTCGCAGCGCGTCGGCGCCTGAGCAGACCGTCCCGTTCCTGTCGTACCCCCGACCTACCCTGCGCGCCCATGCGACTGCTGCACACCTCGGACTGGCACATCGGGCGGTCGCTGCACGGGGCGGACCTGCTCGCCGAGCAGGAGGCGGTGCTGTCCGGGCTCGCCCGGGTCGTGGCCGAGGAGGGCGTCGACGCCGTCGTCGTGGCCGGTGACGTCTACGACCGGGCGGTGCCCTCGGCCGACGGGCAGGCGGTCCTCGACCGGGTGGTCGGCCGCCTGGTCGGCGCCGGCGCCACGGTGGTCCTCACCCCCGGCAACCACGACTCGGCGCGGCGGCTGGGCACCTTCTCCTCGCTGCTGACCAAGGCCGGGCTGCACGTCCGCGCCGAGACCGGGCGGCTGGACGAGCCGGTGCTGCTGGCCGACCGGCACGGCGAGGTCGCCGTCTACGGGCTGCCCTACCTCGAGCCGGAGATCGCCCGGCACGAGCTCGGCGTGCCGGACGCGCGCAGCCACGAGGGCGTCCTGCGGGCGGCGATGGACCGGGTGCGCGCCGACCTGTTCCTCCGCCCCGGCGCCCGCTCGGTGGTGCTCGCGCACGCCTTCGTCGGCGGCGGGGTGGCCAGCGACAGCGAGCGCGACATCTGCGTCGGCGGGGTGGACGTGGTGCCGGCGCCGGTGTTCGACGGCGTCGACTACGTGGCGCTGGGGCACCTGCACCGCCCGCAGACGCTGAGCGACCGGATGCGCTACAGCGGCTCCCCGCTGGGGTACTCCTTCGGCGAGGCCGGGCAGGACAAGCAGGTGTGGCTGGTCGACCTCGACGCCGGCGGGCTGGCCGGCGTCCGGTCCGTGCCGCTGCCGGCGCCCCGGCCGCTGACGGTGCTCACCGGCACCCTCGACGACCTGCTCGCCGACCCCGCCCACACCGCCGCCGAGGAGGCCTGGGTGTCCGCCCGGCTCACCGACCCCGTCCGCCCGGCCGACCCGATGCGCGCGCTGCGCACCCGGTTCGCGCACTGCGTGCACCTGGAGTGGATCGGCGGCACCGGCGGCGGCGACGGCCGCAGCTACCAGGAGCGGCTGCGCGGCCGGGACGACCTGGACGTCGCGGGGGAGTTCGTCGCGCACGTCCGCGGCGGGGTGGGCGTCACGGCCGCCGAGCGCGACCTGCTGGCCCGGGCGCTGGGCGCCGCGGGCCGCGAGGAGCTCGCCCGGTGAGGCTGCACACCCTCACCCTCACCGCCTTCGGCCCCTTCGCCGGCACCGAGACCGTCCGGGTCGACGAGGTGGCCCGCGACGGGCTGTTCCTGCTCTGGGGCCCCACCGGCGCCGGCAAGACCACGCTGCTCGACGCCGTGGTCTTCGCGCTCTACGGCACCGTCCCGGGCGCCCGCGGCGAGGCCCGCCGGCTGCGCAGCGACCACGCCGACGCGGCCACCCGCACCGAGGTCTCCTGCGAGCTGACCCTCGCCGGCGAGCGGCTGCTGGTGATCCGCCGCCCGGAGCAGACCCGGCCGAAGAAGCGCGGCACCGGCGAGACCACCGAGCAGGCGAAGCTCACCGTGCAGCGCCGGGCGGCCGACGGCTGGCAGCCGGTGAGCACCCGCATCGACGAGGGCTCGGAGTACCTGCGGGTGCGACTGGGCCTGTCGGCGGAGCAGTTCTGCCAGGTGGTGCTGCTGCCCCAGGGCGACTTCGCCCGGTTCCTGCGCGCCGAGCCCGAGGACCGCGGCCGGCTGCTGCGCACGCTGTTCGACGTCGACCGGTTCGCCCGCGCCGAGGACTGGCTGGCCGGGGAGCGGCGGGCCGCCGAGGAGGAGCTGCGCGCCGACCGGCACCGGGTGAGCACGCTGCTGCACCGCGTCGCCCAGATCGCCGACGTCGAGGTGCCCGAGGAGCTCGCCCCCGAGCTGGTCGGCGCCCGTCCCGGGGCCTCGGTCGGCGCCTGGGTGACCGGGGTGCGGGGCCGGGCGGCCGAGCGGCTGGTCCGCGCGACCGCCGAGGCCGAGGACGCCGCCGCCGCGAGCGCCCGGGCCGAGGCGGAGCTCGCCGCCGCCCGGGCGCTGGCCGACCGGCACGCCCGCCGCGACCGGGCCCGCGCCGAGCTGGAGCGGCTCACCGCCCGCGAGCCGGAGCTGGCGCCGCTGCGGGACCGGGCCGACGCCGGCCGCCGCGCCGAGGTGCTGCGCGACGTGCTGGACGCCGCCGGGCGCGCCGCCCGCGCCGCCGAGCGCGCCGCCGCCGGCCGGGAGGCCGCCGACGCCGCCTGGGCCGCGGTCTCCGGGGGGCGCCCGGCCGGCCCGGAGCCGGCGCGGGAGCTGCGCGACGCCGCCGCCGCGGTGCGGACGCTGCTGCCCGAGGCCGACCGCGCCGCGGAGCTGGCCGCCGAGGTCGCGCGCCTGGCCCGCGAGGCCGGACGGCTCGGCGACCGGGTCGCCGCCGGCGCCCGGGCGGTCGAGGAGGAGCCCGCCCGCGTGGCCGCGGCGCAGGCCCGGCTCGACGCCGCGCAGGCCGCCGCCGCCCGCCTGCCCGGCGTCACCGCCGCCGACGAGGCCGCCCGCGCCGCGCTGGAGGCGGCCACCCGCGCCGCGGAGGTCACCGGCCGGCTCGACCGCGCCGCCAAGGCCGCCGACGCCGCCCGGCTGGACTGGCTGGAGGCGCGCGAGCGGCTGGTCGAGGTGCGCACCGCCCGGCTCGAGGGCATGGCCGCCGAGCTCGCCGCCGGGCTGACCGAGGGCGCCGACTGCCCCGTCTGCGGCTCGACCGCGCACCCGCGCCCCGCGGTGCCGGCCGGCCCGGCGGTCACCGCCGACGACGAGGAGCACGCCCGCGCGGCCGTCGACGCCGCCGACGAGCGGCGCACCGCCGCCGGCCGGGCGGCCGAGGAGCTGGAGCGGCAGCTCGCCGTGCTGCGCGCGCAGGCCGGGGAGCTGCCGGCCGCCGAGCTGGCCGGGCGGGCGGCCGCCGCGGCGGCCGAGCGCGCCGAGGTGGCCGCGCTGGCCCGCGGGGTGGAGCCCGCCCGCCGCGAGCTGGCGGCGGCCGAGCAGCGGCGCGACGCCGCCGCCACGGCGCTGGCCGCCGACCGCGAGACGCTGCAGCGGGTCACCGCCGAGCACGACGCCCGCGCGCAGGCGCACGCCGAGCTGGCCGCCCGCCTGGACGCCGCCCGCGGGGAGGACCGCGACCTGCCTGCCCGCGTCGCGCGGCTCACCGCCGAGGCCGCCCGCTGCGAGGCCGCCGTCGCCGCCGCCGAGGAGGAGCGCCGCGCCCGCACCGCCGCCGAGGAGGCCCGGGCCGCCGCCGAGCAGCGCGCCGCCGCAGCCGGCTTTCCCGGGACGGCGGAGGCGTCGGTCGCCCTGCTGGAGCACGGCCGGCTGACCGAGCTCGACCGGCGGCTGCGCGAGCACGACGAGGCGCACGCGGTCGTGGTCGCCACCCTCGCCGACCCCGAGCTCGCCGACCTCGGCGAACGCCCCGACGTCGCGGCCGGGCAGCAGCGCTGCGCCGGGCTCACCGCCCGCCGCGAGGAGGCCGTCACCGCGCTCGACCAGGCCCGCCGCTGCGCGGACGCCCTCGACGCGCTCGCCGGCGACGTGGTCTCCGCCGAGGTCGAGCTGGCCGAGCGCCGGGCCCGCGCCGAGCAGGTCTCGGGCCTGGCCGACCTCGTCGGCGGGCGCGGCGCGAACACGCTGCGGATGCGGCTGCAGTCCTTCGTGCTCGCCGCGCGGCTCGAGCAGGTCGCCGAGGTGGCCAGCCGGCGGCTGCAGGAGATGTCCCGCGGCCGCTACACCTTCCTGCACAGCGACGCGCTGGGCCGCCACGGCGCCCGCGGCGGCCTGGGCCTCGACGTCCTGGACGAGTACACCGGCGTCCGCCGGCCGACGAAGACCCTCTCCGGCGGGGAGAGCTTCATGGCCTCCCTCGCCCTCGCCCTGGGCCTCGCCGACGTCGTCACCGCCGAGGCGGGCGGGGTCCAGATGGACACCCTGTTCGTCGACGAGGGCTTCGGCACCCTCGACGCGCAGGCGCTGGACGCGGTCATGGGCGTGCTCGACGAGCTGCGGCGCGGCGGGCGGACCGTCGGCGTCATCAGCCACCTGGAGGAGCTGCGCACCCGCATCCCCACCCGGCTCGAGGTCGTCGCGGGGCGGTCGGGCTCGCGGCTGGCCGGCTGACCCCCGCCGGGCGTCCCACGGCGCCCGGGGACCGGCCCGCACAGCACCGCACCCGGCCTCCCGAGGCGGGAGACCGGGTGCGGTCGGGGAGCTCGTGGGTCCGTCAGCGGGTGACGGTGGCGCTGCCCTCCGGAGGCACCGCCGCCGGGTGGTCCGGGGCCACGAACACCCACCTGCGGTAGGCGAAGTAGCGGATGAGCGTCCCCAGCACGGTCGAGACGATGTTGGTGACCTGCAGGACCAGCGAGCTCTCCTGGCCCAGCGGGTAGCGGACCAGGGCGACGAGGGCCAGCCCCAGCAGCAGGGTCACCGTGTTGACCACGATGAACAGCGTGTACTCGCGCCGCAGCCCGGTCCGCGCCCGGTGCGAGAAGGACCAGTGCCGGTGCGCGAAGTAGGCGGCGGTCATCGAGACGACCGTCGACAGGAACTTCGCGGTCACGGCCCCGATGCCGACGTGGGCGTAGAGGACCTGGAACAGCCCGAGGTCGAGCGCCATGGTCGCGGCGCCGACGACGCCGAACGCCGAGATCTCCTTGAGGAGCATCCGCCAGGTGCCCTCCAGTCGGCCGCGGAGGTCGCTGACGATGCCCACCCGGCCGAGTGTAGGTGCCGAGACCGCAGGGGTCCGTTCGACGCGGACCGGGGAGGAGCTGCTGTTCATGACCGGGTCACCTGTCCCGTGGTGCTGTCGTGGCGGAGCGTCCCGCCCTGGAAGGTCTGGGTCGTCACCGACCCCGAGGTGCGCGCGTCGCCGGTGGGCAGCCCGAGGGACCCCGTGGCCCCGCCGGCGGCCCGCCAGGCGTCGAGGATCGCCCCGGTGACGGCGTGGGTGCCGGTGGCCGGCGACCACCAGGCCTCCCCCCGGGCGAAGCGCTGCCCGCACGAGCCGGCGCTGCAGGCCATGTCGGCCGTCGGCCAGCCCAGCGTGCCGGTCTGCGCCCCGAGGGCCGCCCACAGCGCCCGGATGCCGCCGGTGACGGCGTGCGCGCCGCCGGACGTCGTCGAGCCGATGACGCCGCCCTGGAAGTCCTGCCGGCAGCCGCCGTCGGCGCAGACCTGCGCCGCGACCGGGTAGCCCAGCACCCCGCCCTGCCGCCCGTTGGCGCCGTAGCCGGCGTCGATCGGGCCGAGCACCGCGGCGGTGCCGGTGGCCGGGGACCAGAGCACCTGACCGCCGGCGAAGGACTGCCGGCAGCCGCCGCCCTCGAGCTGGCACTCCATGTCCGCGACCGGCCACCCGAGCGCGCCGCTCTCGCCGCCGCTGCCCAGCCACTGGGCCTGGATGGCCCCGGAGGTCGCGTGCACGCCGCCGGCGGGGGACCAGGCGACCAGCCCGCCGGCGAACGTCTGCCGGCAGCCGCCGCCGGTCAGGCCGCACACCATGTCCGCCGTCGGGTGGCCGAGGCTGCCGGCACCGCGGCCGTCGCGGTTCCACAGCCAGCCGATCGCGCCCGACACCGCGCGGGTGCCGCCCGCCGGGGTCCACGCCAGGTCGCCCTTCTGGAAGGCCTGGTCGCAGCCGGTCGACAGGCACACCATGTCGCCGGACGGGTAGCCCAGCGCGCCCGCGGCGCCGCCCTGCTGGGACCAGGTCCAGCCGATCGCACCGGACACGGTCCGCGAGCCGGTGGCCGACGACCAGACGACGGTGCCGCCCTGGAACGTCTGGGCGCACCCGCCGCCGGGCAGGGTGCAGTCCATGGCGCCGGTGGGCAGGCCGAGGTCCCCGGTGCTGCGCCCGGCGGCGCGCCAGGTCTGGGCGATGGCGCCCTCGACCGGGCGGACGGTGTTCGTGCTCGCCGTCCACACCAGGTCGCCGCGCTGGAACGCCTGGTCGCAGCCGGCGCTGGTGCACGTCATGTCGCCGGTCGGGTAGCCGAGCGTGCCCGACTCGCCGCCGGACCGGTCCCAGGTGGCGCCGATCCCGCCGGACACCGCGTGCACGCCGGCCCCCGGCGCCCAGGTGATCCAGCCGCCGCGGAACGCCTGCCGGCAGCCGTCGCCGGCCAGGCCGCACGCCATGTCGCCGGTCGGGAGACCGAGGGGACCCGCGGCGCCGTCCGCGGCGCGCCAGGCCTCCCCGATGGCGCCGGACACCGTGCGGGTGGCGTTCGTGCCCGCCGTCCACACGACGTCGCCGCGCTGGAAGGCCTGGGTGCACCCCGTGCCGTCGCAGGCCATCTCCGTGGACGGGTAGCCGAGCGGGCCGGTCTCGGCCCCGGAGCGCATCCACGCCGCGGCGATCGCGCCGCTCACGGCGTGCGTCCACGTCGACGGCGCCCAGTACACCCAGCCGCCCTGGAACGCCTGGGCGCACCCGCCGTCGGCGAGGCCGCAGGTGATGCCGGTGGTGGGGTAGCCGAGCGTGCCACGCTCGCGGCCGGCGGCGGTGTAGTGGTCGCTGATCGCACCGTTGAGCAGGTGCGCGCCGGTGGCCGGCGACCAGAAGACCTGGCCGCGCTGGAACTGCTGGCTGCACCCGCCGCCGGTCAGGCCGCAGGCCATCCCCGACGTCGGGTAGCCGAGCACGCCGGTCTCCCGGCCGCTGCCGTTCCAGACGCCGTGGATCGCGCCGTTGACCACGTACGCGCCGAGCGAGGGGTGCCAGAAGATCGAGCCGCCCCGGAAGTCCTGGCCGCAGCCGCCCTCGGCGAGACCGCAGTACATCTCGTTGACCGGGGAGCCCAGCGGCCCGGTGCCGCCGCCCTGCTGCTGGTAGGCCCAGCCGATCGCCCCGCTGGTGCGGATGCCGGTGGAGCCGAACCAGTCGGTGAAGTACAGCCAGAAGTTGCGGTTGCCGTAGGCCGAGCAGGCGTCGCCCTCGCCGTAGCCGGCGTCGAGCGCCGCCTGGTTCGGGCGGTACGGGGTGTAGCTGTACAGGCCCGCGGTCGCCTTGTTGAGGATGTAGACCTGCGAGGTGCCGCAGCTGTCGGGCACGTTCCACTTGATGGTGTTGTAGCGGCCGGCGCGGTAGCTGCCCGCGACGTTGGCGGCGTACCGCTGGAACTGCCGGGAGGCGAAGTAGATCTGGCTGACCAGGCCGGAGAAGGCGGGGTCGCACGCGGCGGTGTCCGGGCAGCCGAAGCCGGTGGCCTTCGTGTAGTGCGAGGTGCCCGGCTGGCTGCGGGTCACCAGCCCCTGCTCCTTCTGCAGCAGGACCAGGAGCACCCGGGGGTTGATCCGGCAGGCGGCCGCGACCTTGGCGATCAGCGTGGCCGCGGTCTCCCCGCGGGCGCCGCGGTAGGTCGAGCAGTAGGCGTCACCGGGCTGGTCCACGGTGTCCTGCCGGTAGTCCTTGAGGCAGGGCATGGCGCCGGCGACGCACCTGGCGCCCTTGGCGTCGAGGAACGCCTGGATGGCGCCCGCGTCCATCGCGCCCCAGTCGAAGAAGACCTCGTCGCTGATGATGTTGCCCGGGTCGAACAGGCGGGTGTCGGCCGCGAGGTCGAGGGCCGGCTGTGCGGGCCCCGACGTCGGCGCCGGCGCGGACGTCGGCACCAGCAGCACCGTCGCGACGAGCGCCAGCACCAGGGTCACGAGGGGCAGCCGCCGGGCCACCCGGGGGAGCAGCCCGGTCACGGGACCACCACGTCCAGCGGTTCCGACGTGCCCGAGTACTCGTCGGACTCGTAGGTCACCGTCGCCGTCCAAGTGCCCGACGCGAGCTCCTCACCGGGCACCGTGAGCCCGGGGCAGGAGGTCGACCCGGGCTCGCGCTCGCCGGGCACCGTCGCCGAGGCGGTGCGTCCCTGGCCCTCGAGGGTGAGCGTGCAGGTGCCGCCGCTCTCGGCCACGGCCTCGACGTACGCGCCGACGGTGACGCCGGGGACGCCCTGGTCCCAGTCGGCGTAGGTCAGCACGACGGTGACGTCGCCGCCCTCCGGTGCCTCGAGGGGCGGGTCGGTGGCGACGTCGGTCGGTTCCGCGCTCGTCGCCGGGGCGCTGCCGCCGGTGGCGCCGTCCCCGCCGGCCGCGGACGAGGTGGCGGAGGCGTCCCCCGTCGCCGACGCCGTGTCCTCCGCGGCACCGCTGCTGCACGCCGCCAGCGCCAGCGCGGTCACCGCCGTGATCGCCAGGCCGCCGACGGCCCCTCGTCTCGCACCCATGCCTGCTCCCCGGTCGTCCGTCCCGGCCGGGGGTCCGCGCCACGCGCCGGCCGGGGAGCCGCACCAGCGGCCGACGGTCAATGTCGCACGGTCACCAGGTGGTCACGGTGGGTCGACGCGCCGCCGGAGGGCGATGGGGCGGTTGTGACGGAGGAGTCGCCACCGCCCGCCGGACCGCCGCTCACTACGCTGCTGGAACCGTGGGTGTCTCGTCGTCGGGTCCGGACCAGCTCCCGGTCGTCGCCATGGTCGGCGGGGGCCAGCTGGCCCGGATGACCCACCAGGCCGCGATCGCGCTCGGCCAGTCGCTGCGCGTGCTGTCCACCGGTCCCGGCGAGTCCGCGGCGCTGGTCGCCGCCGACGTCCGGATCGGCGACCACCGCGACCTGGACGCGCTGCGCGCCGTGGCCGAGGGCGCCACCGTGCTCACGTTCGACCACGAGCACGTGCCCACCGAGCACCTGCGGACGCTGGCCGCCGAGGGCGTCCGCCTCGCCCCCGGCCCCGACGCCCTGGTGCACGCCCAGGACAAGCTCGTCCTGCGCCGCGCGCTGGCCGCCGCCGCGGAGCCCCAGCCGTCGTGGACGGACGCGCACACGGTGCACGAGGTGACCGCGTTCGCCGAGGAGGTCGGCTGGCCGGTCGTGGTGAAGGCCCCGCGCGGCGGCTACGACGGCAGGGGCGTCTTCGTCGTCCACGGGCCGGACGAGGTGGCCGACCTGCTCGAGCGGCACGGGACCCTGCTGGTCGAGGAGCGGGTCCCGCTGGTCCGCGAGCTCGCGGTGCTGGTGGCCCGCTCGCCGTTCGGCCAGGTCGCCGTCTGGCCGGTCGTGGAGACCGTGCAGCGCGACGGCATCAACACCGAGGTGCTCGCCCCCGCGCCGGGCCTCGACGAGGACACGGCGCTGGCCGCGCAGGAGCTCGCGGTGCGGGTCGCCGACCGGGTCGGCGTCGTCGGCGTCATGGCCGTCGAGCTGTTCCAGACCCCCGCGGGCGTGCTGGTCAACGAGCTGGCCATGCGCCCCCACAACTCCGGGCACTGGACGATCGAGGGTGCCCGCACGAGCCAGTTCGAGCAGCACCTGCGCGCCGTCCTCGACTACCCGCTCGGGTCGACGGCGATGACCGCGCCCGCCGTGGTCATGGCGAACGTGCTCGGCGGCCGGACCGCGGAGCCGGGCTGGGACGGGCCGGGCCTCGACGAGCGGGTCCACCACCTGATGGCGCACTGGCCCGACGTCAAGCTGCACTGGTACGGCAAGGGCCAGCGCCCCGGCCGCAAGCTCGGCCACGTGACGGCGCTGGGGGAGGACCTCGCGCAGGTGCGCGCCCGCGCCGTCGCCGCGGCCCGCTACCTCGCCGACGGCGTGGTCGACCCCGCGTTCGCCTTCCCCGAGGAGCACTGAGATGACCGGGCCGCTGGTCGGGATCGTGATGGGCAGCGACTCGGACTGGCCCACGATGGAGCCGGCCGCGACGGCGCTCGCGGAGTTCGGCGTCCCGTACGAGGTGCACGTCCTGTCCGCGCACCGCACGCCGCAGCGGATGCTCGACTACGCCGCCTCGGCGGCCGGGCGCGGGCTGCGGGTGCTCGTCGCCGGCGCCGGGGGAGCGGCGCACCTGCCGGGCATGCTCGCCGCCGCCACCCCGCTGCCGGTGATCGGCGTGCCGCGGCCGCTGGACCGGCTCGACGGCCTGGACAGCCTGCTGTCGATCGTGCAGATGCCCGCGGGCGTCCCGGTCGCGACGGTGTCGATCGGCGGCGGCCGCAACGCCGGGCTCCTCGCGGTGCGCGTCCTGGCCGCGGGCGACCCGGTGCTGCGGGCCGCCGTCGAGCGGTTCCAGGCCGACCTGGCCGACTCCGTCGTCGCCCGGGACGCGGCCCTGCGCGCCCGGCTGACCGGCGACGGCGGATCTGCTGGGACGTCCTAGCATCTACCCGTGAGTACGAGCGGGCTGTACCAGCTGACCGAGGAGCACGACGCGATCCGGGCCGCGGTCCGCGACCTCGCCGAACGTGAGATCGCCCCGCACGCCGCGGACGTCGACGCGAACTCCCGCTTCCCGATCGAGGCGCAGAAGGCGCTGACGGCGGCCGGCTTCCACGCCACGCACATCCCGGAGCAGTACGGCGGCGAGGGCGCGGACGCGATCGCCACCTGCATCGTCATCGAGGAGGTCGCCCGGGTCGACGTCTCGGCGTCGCTCATCCCGGCGGTCAACAAGCTCGGGTCGATGCCGGTCATCCTGTCGGCGTCGGAGGACCTGAAGCAGAGGGTGCTCCCGTCGATCGCCGAGGGCCGGGCGATGATCAGCTACGGCCTGTCCGAGCGGGAGGCCGGCTCCGACGCCGCCTCGATGAGGACCCGCGCCCGGTTCGAGGGCGACACCTGGGTGCTCAACGGCACCAAGGCCTGGATCACCAACGCCGGCGTCTCCGAGTGGTACACGGTCATGGCCGTCACCGACCCGGAGAAGCGGGCCAACGGCATCTCCGCCTTCGTCGTGCACCGCGACGACCCGGGCTTCGCCGTGGGCCCCAAGGAGCGGAAGATGGGCATCAAGGGCTCGCCCACCTGCGAGCTCTACTTCACCGACTGCGCCATCCCGGCCGACCGGATCATCGGCGAGCCCGGCACCGGCTTCAAGACCGCGCTGCGGACGCTGGACTTCACCCGCCCGACCATCGGCGCGCAGGCCGTGGGCGTCGCCCAGGGCGCGCTCGACGCCGCCGTCGAGTGCACCCGCGACCGGAAGCAGTTCGGCAAGGCGGTCAGCGACTTCCAGGGCGTGCAGTTCATGCTCGCCGACATGGCCATGCAGATCGAGGCCGCCCGGCACCTGGTCTACGTCGCCGCCGCCCGCGGCGAGGCGGGCCACTCCGGCGGCAAGGTGGACCCCGACCTCGGCCGGCTGTGCGCGGCGGCCAAGGCGTTCGCCTCCGACGTCGCCATGAAGGTCACCACCGACGCCGTCCAGTTGTTCGGCGGCGCGGGCTACACGCAGGACTTCCCGGTCGAGCGCATGATGCGCGACGCCAAGATCACCCAGATCTACGAGGGCACCAACCAGATCCAGCGGATGGTCATCGCCCGCAGCCTGCTCCGGTAGGACTCCCCCCGCCCCGTGACGGCGCGCCGCCGCAGGGCGCGGGAGGCGACCACAGGCCCCCGCCGCGCGGGACGATGGCAGCTCCCAGCGCGGGCCGGGCGCCGTCCGGCCCCAGCAGCGGAGGGCCGGACCGATGGGCGCAGCGGTGCGAGCGGGCGACGTCAGGCTGTGGGTCGAGCAGCGGGGGAGCGGACCCGACGTCCTGCTCGTCAACGGCGGTGGTGACCCGCTGGAGGCCTGGCAGGCCCAGCTCGACGGGCTGTCCGACCGCTACCGGCTGATCGCCTTCGACAACCGCGACGTCGGCCGCTCCACCCGCCCGGACCTCGCCTACACGGTGGGCGACCTGGCCGACGACGCGGCCGGCGTGCTGCTGGAGTGCGGCGCCGGCCCCGCCCACGTCGTCGGCTACTCCGGGGGCGGGGTGATCGCGCAGGAGCTCGCCCTGCGGCACCCGGACGCCGTCCGCAGCCTCGTGCTGGTCGGCACCTGGGGTCGCCCCGACGTCCGCTGGCACCACGTGGTCGGCTCCTGGCTCTGGATGGCCGAGCGGGCGCCGAGCGAGCGCGCCTTCCTCGAGGCCTTCTTCGCCTGGGCCTACACCCACCGCGCCCACGAGGACGGGCGGGTCGACCGGGCGATCGAGGCCGCGCTCGCCTTCCCGTACCCGCAGTCCGCGGAGTCCTTCCAGCGCTTCGCCGACGCCTTCTGGGACCACGCGACCCTCGACCGGCTGCCGCGGATCGCCGTCCCGGCGCTGGTCCTCACCGGCAGCGCGGACCCCATCGCCCCACCGGCCTACGGCCGGGCGGTGGCCGGGGCCATCCCGGGGGCGCGCTTCGAGCTGATCGAGGACCAGGCGCACGCGCCGTTCGAGGAGGTGCCCGAGGAGTTCAACCGGCGGCTCGACGCCTTCTGGCGCGAGGTCCCACCCCTGCACGGACCTCGGTGAACAGCTCCTCGTAGGCGTCGAGGACGGTGCCCAGGGCGTAGCGCTCCCGCGCCCGGGCCCGGCCCCGGTCGCGGTCCGGCGGCGCCGCCGCGAGCCGGCGGAGTCCCTCGGTGAGCGCGGGCACGTCACGGGGCGGCGCCACGACGCCGAACCCGGTCTCCTGCACCGGCGTCCGGACGCCGGGCAGGCCGCTGGCCAGCACCGGGACGCCGGCCATCATGGCCTCCACCTGCACGATGCCGAACGCCTCGAAGGCGTTCACCGACGGCAGGGCGAACACGTCGATCGACGCGTAGAGGTCGGCGATCTGCTCCTCGGGCAGGAAGCCGAGCAGCCGCACCCGCGGGTCGCCGTCGGCCGCGCGCCGCACCTCCTCGACGACCGACCCGCCGACGACGTCGGCGAAGTCGCCGCCGATGAGCAGGCGCGCGTCCGGGTCCCCGAGGGCGAGGAAGGCGCGCACCAGGTACTGCAGCCCCTTCTCCTCGACGATCCGGCCGAGGAACCCCACGTGCAGCCCGCCGCCGTCGCGGAACCGTGGTTGCCCGCCCGGCCGCTCCCGGCACGGCGGCGGGATCGCGGTGGTGCGGCCGGCCATCGCCGGCCACAGCCGGCTCGAGCGCGCGTAGTCCTCGCTGGACACCACGACGCGGGCGCTGCGCCGCAGGGTGGCCCGGCTCGCGAGGTCCACGCCGAGCGTCTGCGCCCGGTTGACCGGCCCCGGCGGAAGGCTGACGTCGCAGTGGTAGGTGCTGACCAGCGGCGTCCGCGCACCGAGCGCGAGCAGGCCGGCCTCGGGCATGGGCAGGTGCAGGTCCACGACGTCGGCGCTCCGGCCGGCCGCGCGCACCCGCCGGACCAGCGCCGGGCTCACCACCCCCTTGCCGAGCCGGGCCACGACCGGCGCCCGCTCCACCTCGACCCCGCGCAGCACCTCCCGCTCCGGCAGGGCCCGGTCGTGCCGGCTGGTGAGCACCCGGACGCGGTGGCCGCGCGCGGCGAGCCCCTCGGCGACGTCGCGGGCCACGTTGGTGAGGCCGCTGACGTAGGGCGTGTAGTAGTCCAGCGCCATCACCACGTCCAGTCGCCGGGTCACCGGGCTCCTCCCGCGGGGGTCGGCACGTCGGCGTCCGCCGGTGTGGTCGGCCCGGTCCGGAGCAGCACGACGGTGCACCAGGTCAGCGCGGCCGCCGAGCCCGCGGCGAACGCCCAGGCAGCCGCGGCCGTGACGTCCACGGCGGCGACGGCGGCCGCCGTCCCCCCTGCCACGGCCAGTCCGGCGGCCCAGGCCCGGGCGCTGTCCCGGTGCCGGCCGGCGGCCACCACGGCGGGGGCGGCGACGAGCAGGGCGAGGTGGACGACGCTGCCGGCGGCGAGCACCGCGACGTCCGCGGCCACGGGCGTGTACCGGTCCCCGAACACGAGCGCGACCAGCCGCGGCCCGGCCAGCCAGCCGAGGACGGCGGCGCCGGCGGCGAGCGCGGCCACCGCGGCCGGCAGCCGGCGCAGCAGGCGCGCCCTCCGGGCGGACCGGTGGTGCGCGCCGGCGTCCACGAGCGTCGGCACGAGAGCGCTCTGCAGCGGCACGGCGACGAACAGCGGCAACCGCACGAGGGTGAAGGCGGCGACGAACGCCGCGGCGGCCTCCCGCCCGCCGGTGCCCGCCAGCGCCGTGACGAGGACCGGCGCGGCGTTCAGGAGCGCCTGCGCGCACAGGGTGCCCACCAGGAGGTGGCCCACCGCGGGCAGCACCATCCGGGGACCGGCGCCGTCCGCGGACGGGGCGGGGGAGCCGCGTCGGCGCAGGACCGTGACGAGCACCGGCAGGTGCGCCAGCCCGATCGCTACCGGCAGCGTCCAGCCCAGGTCGGCGGCGTCCGCCGGCACCACGAGCGCGCCCACGGCGAGCGCGCCGGCCACCCGCAGCGCGGTGTCGGCCAGCAGGACCGTGCCGTACGTGCCGTAGCGCCCGCGCCCGAGCAGCAGCCCGCGCAGCAGGAACTGCGCCGGGGAGAGCAGGGCGACCAGGGCCAGGGCGGCGACCAGTCCGGGCGACCCGCCGAGCACCGGCAGCAGCAGCGGCGCCGCCACGGCCACCGCGGCGACCGCTGCGACGGTGAGGAGGGCGCACGCGCGCCCGGCGCCGGGGGGCAGGCCGCCCCCGCGCAGGTGCGCCAGCCGGGCGACCTCGAGCTCGAGGGGGAGGGACAGGCCGGAACCGATCAGCAGCGCCAGGGACCAGTAGGCGCCGAAGGACGCGTAGTCGCCGGCCGGGACGGCGCGCGCCACCAGCGCCAGGTAGGCGTAGGTCAGCACCCCGGACAGCAGCACGCTCGCGGCGACCCAGGTCAGCGACGGCGCCCGTGCCGCCCGACGTCGGGCGCTCAGCGTCCGGTCCCGGGCAGGCGTGCGGCAGGCACGACCCGACCGTAGCGGCGGTCGCGGGGGCCCGGCACGCTCCCGGGACGCGCAGCCCCTTGCCCGCCGGTGTTGACTGGCCGCCTGCGGAGGACCGGCGGGGAGGGGTGCGTGGGCGTCGTCGAACGGTCCCCGGTCGGGTCCGTGCCGGCCGACGTCCCGGCCCGCCCACCTCGCTGGCCGCTGCCCTGGCTGCTCGCCCTCGCGCTGGTCGCGGTCCTGGGGGCGCTGCTGCTCCCGCTCGCGCCGGTGCAGATGAGCGTGCCCACCGTCACCTGGCCCCAGGACCCCGCGCGCCCGCAGTCGACGATGCTGCAGCTGACCGGCCAGCGTCCCCTCGCCCTCGACGTGCGGTTCTCCTGCGCGGCCGTGACCGCCGCGGCCGCCGGCGACGGCCTGGTCCTCTCCACGATCGTCCCGGCGCAGCCGGCGGCGGGCACCGAGGGCCTGCTGGTGACGGCCTCCGACGACCGGTTGCGCGTCCTCGTCCGCGGGAGCGAGCTGCTCGACGTCCCGGTCCCGTCCGGGGACTGCACCCACCGGCTGACCGGCGACGCCGGTGGCCTCCGGCTCACCCGGGACGGCGCGGAGCTGGCCACCGTGCGGGCCGCCGGCGACGCGACCGTGCTGCCGGACGTCGACGTCCTCGACACCGGCCTGACCCGGCTGCCCACGGACGACGACCTGCACGTGACGCTGACCGTCGACGACCAGTTCGACACCACGCCGACGCCGCTCAAGGGGGCGCTGGTCGCCGCCGTCGTCCTCGCCGCCGCCGGCTCCCTGCTGGCGCTGGCCCGGGCCGACCGGCGGCGGGGACCCGGCCCGCCGGCGCTGCGCACGCCGGGCCGGCCCGGGTGGCGGCCGCGGGCCGTGCGCGTCGCCGTGGACGCCGCCGTCGTGACCACCGCCCTGCTCTGGCTGTTCCTGGCCCCGGACTCCGACGACGACGGCTACTACTCGGCGATGGCCCGCAACGCCGACGACGAGGGCTACGTCGGCAACTACTACCAGCTCAACAACCAGTCGTTCACGCCGTTCACCTGGTCCTACCGGCTGCTGGGGTGGTGGCAGCACCTGGGCGACGCGCCGGTCGTGCTGCGGGTGCCCTCGCTCGTCGCCGGGCTGGTCACCTGGTTCCTGCTGCGCCGGCTGACCACCCGCCCCGGCGCGCTCCCGGGACCGGTCGCCGCCTCCGCGTGGGGACCGGCCGGCGTGCAGGTTCTGCTGGCCGCGGCCTTCCTGGCGTGGTGGCTGCCCTACGGGGTCGGCGTGCGGCCCGAGGCGGTGGTGGGCGTCCTGGCCCTGGCCACCCTGACCGGCGTCCTGTCCGGACTGCGCCGCCGCAGGCTCCTGCCGGTCGCGCTCGCCGTGGGCACCGCCGGCCTCGGCGTCGCCTGCCACCCCACCGGCTTCGTCGCGCTCGCCCCCCTGGTGGCCGCCCTCCCGCGGCTGGCGGCGCTGGTGGCCGAGGGCCGGACCCGCGCCGAGGTGGTCACCCGGACCGCCCAGCTCCTGGCACCCGGCGCGTTCGCCGCGGTCGCCGCCTTCGCCGACGGCACGCTGCGCGACTTCGTGCGCGGCCAGGAGATCTTCCTCGCCGCGCAGGACCAGTCGTCCTGGTACGACGAGTGGCAGCGCTACGCCTTCCTGTTCTCCGACATCCCGATGGGCGCCTACGCGCGGCGCGGTGCGGTCGTCCTCGCGCTCGCCGCGCTGCCGTGGGCGCTGGTCGTCCTGGTCGCCGCGCGCAGCCGGGACGTGCGGGTCCCCCTGGCGCTGGGCCTGTCGACCGCCACGTTCGGCGCCGCCCTCCTGCTCCTGTGGCTCACGCCGAGCAAGTGGACCCACCACTTCGGCGCCCTGTCGGGGCTCGGTCCCGCCTGGCTCGCGCTCTTCCTCGGCAGCCTGCCCTGGCTGGTGCGCTCGCTGGCCCGGCACCGCGCGCCCCGCGCCGGGGTGCTGCTCGCGGGGCTCGGCACGGTCGTCGTGGCCGCCGCGCTGGCCCTGCACGGCCCCAACAGCTGGCCCTACACCTGGCTGCCCGGGATGCCGCAGGCCAACGAGGCGCCGTCCGTGGGGCCGGTCGCGCTCGGCAGCCTGCTGACCTGGTCGGTCGTCGCCGCCGCCGTGCTGGGCGCCGCCGCCCTGCGCCGCCGGCGGGGCACCGGGCTCCCGGGACCGTGGTGGGCCGGCACGCCGCCGGTGCTGGCGGGGCTGGCGCTGGGCACCTCGGTCGCCTACCTCGTCACCACCTCGGCGGTCGCCGCCGCGGCGGACACCTGGTCCCCCCAGTCCGACGCGCTCACCGACCCGCTCGCGACCCGCTGCAGCGCCGCGCAGGCGGTCGAGGTCCTCGACGTCACCGCCGCCCGGCCGCTGGCCCCGGACCCCGACGCCCCGCCGCCGGAGGGACCCGCCGACCTCACCGTCGACGGCGGCTGGTTCCCGCCCGATCCGCCGCCGGCGGCCGCCGGCCGGGTGTGGGGGAGCCTGACCACGACCGGGCCGGCCGGCGAGTACACCGTCGGCGAGCAGGTCACCCCCTGGTACCGCTTGCCGGCGACCGCGGACGGCGAGGAGGTCGCGGTGCTCGCGGCCGGCCGGCTGACCGGTGGCAACGAGCTGCGCGTCGAGTACGCCCGGGCCGGCGGCGGGCCCCTCGAGGTGGTCGACGGCGCGGTCCTCTCCGACCCCCTGGACTCCGCCCGGTGGCGGACGTTCGTCCTCGATCCGCCGGACGTCCGCGACGGCGGCGAGCTGCTGGTGCGGCTGGTGGGCCGCGACCGCAGCGGCGGCCCGGGCGGCTGGCTGGCGTTCTCCGGCCCGTCGGTGCTGCCCCGGGTGCCGCTGACCGACCTGGTCCCCGACGGCGCGCCGGTCGCCCTGGGGTGGCAGTTCGCCTTCCGCTTCCCCTGCCAGCGCCAGCCGGTCGTCAGCTCCGGGATCACCGAGCCGGTGGAGTACGCCGTGCTCTGGCGCGACGGCCCCGGGGTCGACGGGCTCGGGGACGCCGCCTGGCAGACCTCGCGCGGCAGCCTGTTCGGTCCCGCGGGGCGGACCTCCGGGATCACCGACCTCGACGCCGTCCTGCCCGGCACGCCGGAGGTCGACGCCGTCCAGGTCCTGCTCCTCGACGTGCCCCACCCCGTCGACGCCTACGACCTGACCCGCTCGCGGATCGTCCGAGCGGGATGGGCCGCGCCCCCCGAGTGACGCCACGCCGGGGGACGTGCGCGTTCGGGGCCCGGGCCCACCCCGAGCGCCGCTCACAGGACGTGACCGCGGGCACACTCCGGGGAGGACGACCGGTCGGACCCGCGACCGGCCGTCCTGTTGCGTGGGAGGAGGGCGCCGATGAGCGTCGAGGAGGGCCGCCGGCCCGGCACGGGCCGGGTGCTGTTCGTCGGCAACGCCGCCGCGGACCCTCCCGCGGCCGGCGCCCCCGCCACCTGGCGCGGCGGCGCGGGGAGGGTCGCGGCGGGCGTGCTGCGCACCATGCGCCCGCGGCAGTGGACGAAGAACCTGCTCGTGCTGGCCGCGCCGCTGGCCGCGGGCACCGTGCTCGAGCCGGAGGTCCTGGGGCCGACGCTCCTGGCGTTCGTGCTGTTCTGCGGCGCCGCGAGCGGCCTCTACCTGCTCAACGACGTCCGCGACGTGGAGCAGGACCGCCGCCACCCGCACAAGCGGGCGCGGCCGGTGGCGGCCGGCGTCGTCCCGGTGCCGGTCGCGGCCGTCGCCGGGTGCGTGCTGGTCGCGGCGTCGCTGGTGACCGCGGCGTTCCTCGCCCGTCCCGCGCTCACCGCGGTGCTCGCCTGCTACGTCGCGATCTCCACGGCCTACAGCTGGGGCCTCAAGGACCAGCCGGTCATCGACCTCGCCGCCGTCGCCTCGGGGTTCGTGCTGCGCGGCGTGGCCGGCGGCGCGGCGGCCGGGATCGCGCTGTCGCAGTGGTTCATCCTCGTCGCGGCGTTCGGCGCCCTGTTCATGGTGGCGGGCAAGCGCTACGCCGAGCTGGTCGCGCTGGGGGAGCAGGCGGAGACACGCCGGACCCTGCGGTCCTACTCGCCGAGCTACCTGCGCTTCGTGTGGAGCCTGTCCGCGGGGGTCGCCTGCACGACCTACGGCCTGTGGGCCTTCGAGATGCGCGCCGGCGACGGCGTGCCCTGGACGACCGTCTCCGTGGCGCCGTTCGTGCTGGCCCTGCTGCGCTACGCCGTGGACGTCGACCGCGGCAGCACCGGCGCCCCCGAGGAGGTCGTGCTGCGCGACCGGGGACTGCTGCTGCTGGGGCTGGTCTGGGCGGTCACCGTCGGACTCGGCGTCCTGACCGGCTGACCCCCGCCCGGAGGCATGTCGCGGCCGGGCACACAGCTCGCCCCCGCATACTCGGCCCCGTGCCGAGGAGGACCAGCCTGGCCCTGGCGCTGCTGCTCGCCGCCACCGTCCCGGCGTGCGGCTCCCCGGACGGCGGGTCCGCGCCACGGGCCACCGTCCTGCCGGGGACCGCCGAGCAGGGCGCCGGCCCCACGCCGGCGCCGTCGCCCACGCCGTCGCCCACGCCGTCGTCCACGCCGTCGTCCCCGGTGACGGTGTTCCTCGGTGACTCCTACACGGTGGGTGAGGGCGGGCAGGGCTACGTCGAGGAGACCGCCGCGCTGCTGGGCTGGACCGCCGTCCCCCTCGGCGAGTCCGGGACCGGGTACGTGGACGCCTCGACCCGGCCGGGGCAGGCGCCGTTCGGCCGGCGGGTCCCCGCCGTCGCCGCCGCGTCGCCGGACGTCGTCGTGGTCCAGGGCAGCACCAACGACGCCGACGAGTCGCTCGCCGCCGTCGGCGAGGCGGCGCGGGCCCTCTACGTCGACCTGGCGCGCACGGTGCCCGGGGCGCGCGTCGTCGTCCTCGGACCGCTGTCCCCTCCGGAGCTGTCCGCCGACGCCGTGGCCCACCTCCGGGACGTCCTGGCCGAGGCGGCCGCGGACGCGGGGCTGCCCTTCGTCGACCCGGTCGCGGGCGGCTGGCTGGTGCCCTCCGACGGACTGTTCGCCGACGGGCTGCACCCCAACGACGCGGGCTACGCCCAGATGGCCACCCGGCTGGCCGAGGCCCTGCGCGCCGCAGGGCTCTGACCCGCGCTCAGCCGAGCAGGCGGGAGACCGCGGCCAGCCGCGAGTCGCCGGCCATCGAGGCCAGCCACGCCGACCAGCCGGGACGGGCGCGCACGGCCTCCAGCGCGGCCCGCGCCGCCGCGCGGTCGCCCCGCCGGGAGGCGGCCAGCGCCGCGTAGAGGTCGCGGGCGCCCTCGGGGGCGAACAGGGCGAGGGTCTCGTAGTCGCGCTCGTCGTAGGCGCGCTGCAGGTTGCGCAGCATCCGCAGCTGCGCGACCGGGTCGCCGGAGTCGTCGACGCGCAGGTCCATCCGCACGCCGTCGTCCTCCTCGGTGGCCGGCTCCCCGCTGACCACGAGCAGCGCCGCGGACTGCCGGCCGCGCAGGTCCCCGCCCGCGTCCTGGCCCGCGGTCAGGGCCGCGAGCAGCCGGTCGGCGAGGTCGCCGCGGGCGGCCTCGTAGGCCTGCGCCATCGCCGGCAGCACCTCCGGCGAGGTGAGCATGTTGCCCTGCACGCTCCAGCCCCCGCCGAGCAGGTGGCCGCTGACCGGGAAGGAGCCCGGGCCGGTGTCGGCGGCGACCGCGCCGGAGGGGGCGAGCACGGCGAGCTGCCGGTCCTGGTCCTCGGCGGCGGGGGGGGGGGGGGGGGGGGGGGGGGGGGGGGGGGGGGGCGGGGGGGGGGGGGGGGGGGGGGGGGGGGGGGTGGGGGTGGTGGGGGGGGGGGGCGGGCGCCGCCCCGCCCACCAGCACCGACGGCGCCGTCCCCTCGGCGAGCCCGGACAGCAACACGTGCCCGGTCCCGCGGGGGCTGCGCGCCTGCACCGCGACGACGCCCACGCCGGGCCGGGCGCTGGGCACCGCCCGGCCGACGGCGAGGATGCAGGAGGAGACCGCGATGCCCATCTCCCCGGTGACCGGGTCGTGGGCGACGACCGAGAACGTCACCGGGGAGCGGTGCCGCGGTCAGACCGTGGCCGGCAGCGCCATGGTGGGGACGTCGCCCGGCACGGTCAGCGGGGCGCCGGTCCGCTCGACCACCTCGTCGACCGACACACCGGCCGCGACCTCGCGCAGCACGAAGCCCTCCGCCGTGACGTCGACGACGGCGAGGTCGGTGACCACCCGGTCGACGCAGGCCTTGCCGGTGAGGGGCAGCGAGCACTCCTCGACCAGCTTCGGGGACCCGTCGCGGGCCACGTGCTCCATCATGATCACCACGCGCTTGGCGCCGTGGACCAGGTCCATCGCGCCGCCCATGCCGTTGACCATCTTCCCGGGGATCAGCCAGTTGGCGAGGTCGCCGCGGGGGTTGACCTGCATGGCGCCGAGGATGGCCAGGTCGAGGTGCTTGCCGCGGATCATCGCGAAGCTGGTCGCGGAGTCGAAGAAGCTCGCGCCCGGCAGGATCGTGACGGTCTCCTTGCCGGCGTTGATCAGGTCGGGGTCCTCGTCGCCGTCGAACGGGTACGGGCCGACGCCGAGGATGCCGTTCTCCGAGTGCAGCACCACGTGCACGCCGTCGGGGACGAAGTTGGGCACCAGGGTGGGCATGCCGATGCCCAGGTTGACGTAGGCGCCGTCCTCGAGCTCGAGCGCCACCCGGGCGGCGAGCTGGTCGCGGGTCAGGGTCACTGGGCCTCCTCCGTGGCTTCCTCACCGGCAGCGGCCAGCGGGGCGGCCGACGGGCGGGGGCGGGTGGTGCGCTTCTCGATCTTCTTGCCCTCGGGCCCGACGACGACCACCCGGTCGACGAAGACCCCGGGCAGGTGCACGTGCTCCGGGCGGATCTCGCCGGGCTCGACGAGCTCCTCGACCTCGGCGATCGTGACCCGCCCGGCCATGCCGGCCAGCGGGTTGAAGTTCATCGCCGACTCGTGGAAGACGAGGTTGCCGTGCCGGTCGCCGACCGCGGCCCGGACGAGGGCGTAGTCGGCGGTCAGGGCGGTCTCCAGCACGTACTCGACGCCGTCGAAGACCCGGGTCTCCTTCGGCGCGCTGGTCTCGACGACGTTCCCGTCGGCGTCGTAGCGCACCGGGATGCCGCCGTCGGCGACCATCGTGCCCACGCCGGTGGGGGTGTAGAAGGCGGGGATGCCGGCGCCGCCGGCGCGCAGCCGCTCGGCCAGCGTGCCCTGCGGGGTGAGCTCGACCTCCAGCTCACCGGACAGGTACAGCCGGGCGAGCTCCTTGTTGCCGCCGACGAACGAGCTGATCGTGCGGCGGATCCGGCCGGCGTAGAGCAGCACGCCCAGGGCCTGGTCGTCGACGCCGCAGTTGTTGGAGATCGTCGTCAGGTCCCTCGTGCCCCGCTCGAGCAGCGCGTCGATCAGCGCGACCGGCACCCCGCAGAGCCCGAACCCGCCGACGGCGAGCGTCGCACCGTCACCGACGTCGGACACCGCCTCCCCGGCGCTGGCCACGACCTTGTCCATGCGGGGCACTCCCTCTCGTCCGGTGCTGTGGCGGCCACCCGGGGCCCGGTCCGAACCTATAGCGCGCCCCGCCCGGCGGTCCGTCCGGTCCGGGACCGGTACCCGCGCGGGCGGGATCCCCGTCAGGGGGCGGCGGGGTCCGCCGTGCAGGCGGCCTCGTCGTCGCCGTCCAGGACCGACTCGTCGACGGCGTAGACGCTCGCGTCCCCGTTGCGGAAGACGAGGTCGACCTCGTCCACGTCGTCGAGCCCGGCGAAGCCCGGTGCGGCGTCGAAGAGCGGCGTGTCGACCCAGCCGAACGGCGCGGCCGCCGCCCACACCGGCGGGGAGGTCCGCGAGACGAGGAGGTGGGTGATGTCGTACCGCTGCACCAGGCAGCGCACCTTCGGGTCGGTGGCGATCCGGTCGAAGTGCTCCATCAGGTAGATGCCGTAGCGGGACTCGGCCACCCCGAGGGGGAACACGTTCACCACCGGGATGCCCTCGTAGACGTAGAGGTAGGTGCTCCCGTCGTTGCCGTTGTTGAGCACCCGGCCGACGTCGTCCTGGTCGCCCAGCCAGTCGAAGGCGGCCCGGTCGTCGGCGCTGACGCGGACGAAGCCGGGCTCGCCGTACCGGGCGGCGACCGCCTCGGTGTTGCGGTCCCGGTAGGACAGGCCCGCGGTCAGCAGGAACACCAGGGCGAGCGCCGCGGCCACGACGGGCCCGGCCGCCTGCAGCACCCGCGCGCGCCGGGACCCGGCGTCCCCGCGCCCCGGGCGGGCGGCGAGCTCCGCGGCGCCACCGAGGAGAGCGGCGAGGCCGGCGCCGGCCACGGCCGGTGCGAGGACCCAGCTCAGGTCCACCAGGCGGGTCAGGCTGTTGTAGAAGAAGCCGGCGACCTGCGCGACGACCGGCGCCCCGGAGAGCCCGGCGTTGAACGCGATCGCCAGCAGCGCCCAGGCCGCCCACGCGGCGAGCAGCGGCAGCAGCCGCAGGCGCGTCAGGCAGCCGAGCGCCCCGACGGCGAACAGCACCGCGAAGGCCGCGTGGTACAGCGTCTGGCCGGGGTCGAAGAAGCCGGAGTAGGTGAACCGCAGCAGGCGGAGGGCGACGTCGAGGAACGGCTCGGTGGCCGGCCGCTCCGGGTAGCTGCTCACCTGGTCGCCGACCCGGGAGCTGGCCAGCAGCCACGGGACGAGCAGGACCACCGTCGCCCCGCCCGTGGCGAGCAGGACCCGCCACCGCTCGGCGACCCACCGCCGGACCGGCGAGCGGGGAAGCGCCACGGCGCCGGCCACGGCCGTCGTCCCCGCGACGAACACGGCCATCGACGGGTGCACGGCGAAGACGGCCAGCACGACGACCGGCGTCACCAGCACGTCGGCGCCGAGCCGGCGGGGCAGCCGGAGCAGGCAGCAGGCCACCACCGGCGCCAGCGCCAGGCCCGCGGCGTAGCCCAGGATGCCGCCGTCGAGGGCGAGCTGGAACGAGGGCCGGTACAGCACCGAGGCGAACAGCGCGGCCAGCGCCCCGGCCACGAGGCCGTCGCGCCGGCCGGCCACCGCGACGACGGCGGCGAACAGGGTCACCGGCGCGGCGACGCCGAGGACGAGCACCGTCGCGGCGTTGAAGCCCACCACCGGGTCGGGCGCGACGTCGCTCACCAGCCCGGCGAACGTGTGCAGGCCGCCGGGGTAGAAGCGGGCGTTCTCCCCGGTGGCGAGGTCCAGCGGCATGAGCTCGAAGGGGGAGGCCTCCCCGGTGCGGGCGACGTAGGCCGCCATCAGCAGGTGCTGCACCATGTCGTGCTCCTGCGACGGCGTGGACAGCCCGTGGAAACCGCGCAGCCACGTCGTCGAGGCCAGCCAGCAGCCGGTCCCGACGGCGGCGACGGCGAGTCCGGCCGCCCACGGCCGGGTGCGGACCCGGTCCACGGCCGACCCCAGGACCCCCCGGACGACCCCGTCCGCACCGGCGCGCACCTCGAGGACCACCCCGGCCACGGCCAGGACGGCCAGGAGCGCCGCACCTGCCGTCCAGACCGGTGCCCCGACCGGTGCGCCGAGGAGGGCGGCCACCTGCAGCAGGCCGAGCGTGACCGCCGGCGCCGCTCCCACCCACAGCACCAGGGAGCGCACCCGGCAGACGGCCAGGAACAGCAGCCCCGGCAGGTACAGCAGCGCCAGGCCCGCGAGGAGGACCCCGGTGTCGCTCACCGGACGGCCCGGGCGTGGGGGACGGGACGGGGGCTCACGGGGCGGCGGGGTCGGCGGAGCAGGCCCGCTGGTCGTCGCCCTCGAGGACGGCCCGGTCGACGGCGTACACGCTGGCGTCCGCGTTGCGGTGCACGAGGCGGACGTCGTCCGCCTGGTCGAGGCCGTCGAGGCCGGGGGCGAAGTCGAAGGTCGGCCCGTCCACCCAGCCGAAGGGTGCGGCGGCCGCACCGATCCGGGGCGAGGTCAGCGACACGAACACGTGGGTGATGCCGTACCGCTGCACCAGGCACCGGACCTTGGGGTCGGTGTCGATCCGGTCGAAGTGCTCCATCAGGTAGATGCCGTAGCGCGCCTCGGCGACACCCACCGGGTAGACGTTGACCACGGGGATGCCCTCGTAGACGTAGAGATAGGTGGAACCGTCGTTCCCGTTGTTCATGACGGTACCGACCCCGTCCTGCCGGGCCAGCCAGGCGAAGGCCTCGCGGTCCTCGGCGCTGACCCGGACGAAGTCCGGCGTCGACGCGCGGCCCGCCACCGACTGGGTGTTCACCACCCGGTAGTCGAGGGCCGAGACGAGCACGAAGGTCACCCCGACGGCGATCGCGACGAGGGGCACGAGGACCTCGGGCAGCCGCCGGCCGGACGCCGTCGCGCCACCGCCGGTGGCCCCGGCGGTGGTGTCGGCGGTGGCCTCGGGGGTGGCCTGGCGCCGGGGGCGCCACCCGGCGAGGTCGGCGAGGCGTGCGGCGAGCCCCGCGATCCCCGCCCCCGCGACGGCGGCCGCCAGGACGTAGGTCGTGTTCGTCAGCCGCGCGGTGCTGTTGTAGAACAGCCCGCCGATCTGCTCGAGGACGGGGGCGTCGTCGAGCCCGGTGGTGAAGCCGATCGCGATGGCCAGCCAGGCGAGCCAGGCCGCGGCCAGCGGCAGCAGCCGGCGCTGCGTCAGGCAGCCGAGCAGGCCGATCAGCGCGAGGACGGCGAAGGCGGTCTGGTGGTGGGTCTGCGTGGGGTCGAGGAAGCCGCCGTAGCGCGCCCCGACGACCCGCTCGACCGCGTCCGGGAAGCGCTCGAGCGGCGGCACCTCGGGGTAGTCGGTGACCTGGCCGCCGACGCGCAGGCTGGCCAGGAGCCACGGGGTGACGAGCACGGCGCTGAGGACGGCGGTCGCCAGCAGGGCCCACCGGGTGTCGCCGATCCAGCGGCGCACGCGGGCGTCGGTCAGGGCGGCGACACCGCCGGCCACCAGGGCGATGACGACGATGACGGCGATCGAGGGGTGGATCGCGTAGAGCCCGAGGGCCACCACCGCGGTGACGACCGGCAGGCCGCGGCCCCCGCTGCGCAGCCCGAGCAGGCAGACGACCGCGGCCGGCGCGAGGGCCAGGCCCACGCCGAACGCGAAGATCCCCGCGTCGTGGGCGAGCTGGAACTGCGGCCGGTAGAGGACCGAACTGGTCAGCGCGGCCAGCGCCCCCGCGGGCACCCCGTACCGCCGGCCGGCGACGGCGGCGACGGCCGCGGCGAGGGTCAGCGGCGCGGCGACGCCGAGCAGCAGCACCACCGCGGCGTTGAACGCGACGACCGGGTCGGGCGCCGGGCCGGCCAGCAGCCCGGCGAACGTGTGCAGACCGGCCGGGTAGAAGCGCACGTTGCCGCCCGTGGCGAGGTCCAGGGGCATGACGTCGAAGGGCGAGGCGTCCCCGGTCCGCGCGACGAAGGCGGTCAGCAGCAGGTGCTGGACGGGGTCGTGCTCCTGCAGGGGCGTGGCCAGCCCCGCCAGCCCGCGCAGCCAGCTGGTGGTCGCCAGCCAGCACGCGGTGGCGACGCCGAGGACGCCGGCGAGGACCGTCAGCGGCCGGGAGGTGACCGTGCCGAGGGCCGACCGCACGACGTCCGGGACGACGCCGGAGCGGCGGGCCCGGACCTCGAGCACGACCGCGGCCACGGCGAGCGCGGCCACCACCGCCGTGGCCGCGGACCACAGCCGGACGCCGACGACGGGGCCGGCCAGGGCGGCGAGCTGGTACACGCCGAGGGTCGCGGCGGGAGCGGCCCCGAGCCACACCTTCAGCGACCGGACCCGGCACACCACGAACAGCAGCGCGCCGGGCAGGTAGAGCAGCAGCAGGCCGACCGCCAGGACCGCACGGTCACTCACGTCGTACTCCAGGGTGGCGGGGGGAACGGGTGGGCGAGCGGTGCGGGGGAGTGCGGCACGCTCACGCCCCGGTGCCGAGCAGCCGGACCCCGTCGACCCGGCGGCCGAGGCTCGCCGTCACCCGCTCCTCGGCGGCGCGCCGGGGGAGGGTGCCCTCGTCGGGGTGGCGGACGAGCACCAGGGAGGCGCCCGCGGCCAGCGGCGCGAGCAGCCAGGCCACCGGGCCGGCCTCCGCCGCGGTCGCGTCGTCGACGAGGACCCGGTCGCCGGCGACCAGGCCGAGCCGCTCGGCGAGTCCCCGGGCGGTGCCGACGAGGTCCCCGAGGGTCAGTGTCAGGCCGCCGGCCAGGAGCCCGGGACCGGACGGCTCCGGCGGCGTGTACGGGGCGAAGACGTCGCCGTGCGCGCGCACCTCGAGGGCGAAGTCGCGCGCCGGCCCCGCGTAGCCGGCCATGCCCAGGCCCAGTGGGTGCAGCGACAGGCCCAGCAGGTCGGGCAGGTCCTGCTCCTCGAGCGGGGCCAGCCGGTCCTGGGCGGCGAGGACGACGTCGGCGGCGTCCAGGGCGCCGTCGTCCTCGACGGCGGTGTCGAGCACCGCGGCGCCGCAGCTCCACACGGCCAGCAGCACGGCGGCGGTCTGCCAGTGCACGGGCAGGGCGACCGCGACGGTGCTGCCCGGCCCGACGTCGAACTCGTCCTGCAGCAGGTTGGCCGTCTTCGCCACCCAGTTGGCCAGGGTGGCCGCCGACAGCTCCACCCGCTCGCCGGTGGCGTCGTCGTACGCCGTGACGAGGGGGGCGGCGGCGTCGCGGCGGAGTGCCGCCGCGAGCAGGTCGCCGGGCGTGGCGGGCTGCGGGACCACGGTCAGTTGATACAGGAGGTGTCGGCCGCCGTGCGGGGCGGCTCCGCGGTCCCCGGCGACGACGGCGCGGCGGGGGTGGTCGGCCGGCCGACGCCGTTGAAGTCGCTGCCCAGGACCAGCTGGACGGTGCCCGAGGTGGCGTCGTCGGCGACCTCGGTGACGGCGCCGGGGACCTGCGCGGCGAGCGTGGCGGCCAGCGCCTCGTCGCCGGCGGCGTGCCGGATCGTCGTCGTCGCGTAGTCGCTGCTGTCGGCGTTGCCGGTGCTGGTGACCGTGAAGCCGGCCGTCTCGAGCGAGGACGCGGCGTCGGCGGCCAGGCCCGGGGTGCCCGAGCCGTTGTAGACCGCGACCGACACCTCGGCGGGCGCCACGGTGGCAGGCGCCGCCGGGGCCGCCGGGGCGGCGGTCTCGGGCTCGGCGGACAGCTCGGCGAAGAAGTCGTGCAGCTCGTCCTCGTCGGCCAGCCGCAGGATCGAGCGGCCCTCCTCGTCGCGGTCGTCGCCGACGATCGGGATCGTCTGGAACTCGATGTTGCCGGCGGTCACCGACTGCATCTGCTGGGCGAGGTCGAGCAGGTCGAGGTCCTCGTCGATGGTCAGCGACTCCGACGCCGCCTGGATCAGCTCGCGCTGCTTGCCCAGGTCCAGCAGCACGTCCTCGGACAGCATCTTGCGGAGCACGCCGCCGATGAACACCTGCTGGCGGACGATCCGGTCCAGGTCGCCGCGGGGGAGCCCGTGCCGCTGACGGACGAACTCCAGCGCGTCCGCGCCGGCGATGGTCTGCTTCCCGGCGGGGAAGACCGCGCCGGAGAAGGCGGAGTCGTCCACGGCCTCGCAGAGGTTGACCTCCACGCCGCCGACCACGCTGGTGAGGTTGAAGAAGCCGAGCAGGTCGACCTCGGCGTAGTGGTCGATCTGCAGGCCGGTGAGCTGGCTGATGGTCTGCACCAGCAGCTGCGCGCCGCCGGCCTGCCGCTCGGCCTCGGGCGCGGCGTCGTCGACCTCGCCGTACCCGTAGGCGTAGGCGGCGTTGAGCTTGTCCGTCCCGTAGCCGGGGATCTCGACGTAGGAGTCGCGCGGGAACGAGACGAACGACGCGTGCGACCCGTCGGCCGGGACGTGCACCAGGATCATCGTGTCGGTGTTGATCCCGGAGTCCTCGCCGGCGGTGAGCTCGGCGAGCTGCTCGGGGGTGAGGGCGGCGCGGCTGTCGTTGCCGACCAGCAGCAGGTTCATCGCCTCGGGGGCGTCCCCGGTGCCGGAGTTGCCGTCGTCCGGGATGGCGTCGGTGCGGTTGACCGTCGCCTCGGCGACCCGGCCCAGGTACCAGCCCCAGCCGCTCGCACCGAGCAGGACCACCGACAGGACGGCGGCCACGCCGCGGGCGGCCCGGGCCCCCCGGCGGCGGTGCGACGCGCCGGTCCCGCGGTCGGCACGGCGTCCCGCGGTCTCGTCGGCACCCCGCCCGCGGGGGCGCGAGGGACGGCCGGCGCGCGGGTCGAGCCGCGCCGGGATCGGGCGTCCCGGGGCTCCACCCTGCTCGTTGCGGTCTCGGGTCACACGACCGAGGTTAGGTGCGGGTGGAGTGCCCGGTGGCCGTGCGACACGGGGGAACGCTCCGTCCCGGGTCGCGGCTGCCCGTCGCGCACCTGCCGCCCGTCTGGTCGCGCACCACCCCACCCGCACCAGCCGTCACGGGCGGCGGGTCCCGCACGCGCCGGAGCGTGGGCGGCCGCCGTCTGGGATGCTGGGGTCCCCGGTCCCTGCCCGCCGTGGCGCGAGGCGCGCGTGTGGTTGCTGCGCCGGAGGGGGCGGGAACGCGCCGGACGTCCCCGTGTCGGTTCTCCGGTGCGCCTACCTTTGTCCCCCGGAAACCGCCGCACGAAGACAGGAGTCCACCGGTGCGTGCCCACGAGACCCTCCGGACCGCCGAGCCCGGGGCCGCCGCGTCGGCAGCCCACACCGTGGCAGCCCCGATCGCCGGGACGCCGCACACCGCGGCCGCGACCCACGGCGACCCGGCCCCGACGGCCGCGCACGAGGACGTCGAGCTGTCGATCGTCATGCCCTGCCTCAACGAGGCGGAGACGCTCGCCACCTGCGTCCGCAAGGCCCGCGGCTACCTGGAGCGCAGCGGCGTCCGGGGTGAGGTCGTCATCGCCGACAACGGCAGCACCGACGGCTCGCAGGCCATCGCCGAGGCCGAGGGCGCCCGGGTCGTCCCGGTCTCGGAGAAGGGGTACGGCAACGCCCTCATGGGCGGCATCCGCGCCGCCCGCGGCCGCTACGTGGTCATGGGCGACGCCGACGACAGCTACGACTTCTCCGACCTCGGCGCCTTCCTCGAGGAACTGCGCGGCGGCGCGGACCTCGTCATGGGCAACCGCTTCCAGGGCGGCATCGAGGACGGCGCCATGCCGCCGCTGCACCGCTACGTCGGCAACCCGGTCCTGTCGTTCATCGGCCGCCTGTTCTTCAAGGCCCGCGTGGGCGACTTCCACTGCGGCCTGCGCGGGTTCAACCGGCAGCGGCTGCTCGACCTGGACCTGCACACGACCGGCATGGAGTTCGCCAGCGAGGTCGTCGTCCGCTCGGTCCTCGCCGGGCACCGCGTCACCGAGGTCCCGACCACGCTGAGCAAGGACGGGCGCAGCCGGCCCCCGCACCTGCGCAGCTTCCGCGACGGGTGGCGGCACCTGCGCTTCCTGCTGCTGTTCGCGCCCCGGTGGCTGTTCCTCTTCCCCGGCTTCGTGCTCGCCGGCCTCGGCGCCCTCGCGACGCTGGTGCTGCTGGTCACCCCGGTGACGATCGGCTCGGCGACCTTCGACGTCGGCACGCTCGGCTACGCGGCGGCGGCGCTGCTCATCGGCAGCCAGGCCATCGCCTTCTGGCTGCTGACCAAGGTCTACGCCATCGAGGAGGGCTTCCTGCCGCCCGACCCGCGGCTCACCCGGGTGCTGCAGCGCTTCACCCTGGAGGTCGGCCTGGTCGTCGGCGGCCTGCTGTTCCTCGTCGGGCTGGTGGCCGCGGTCGTGTCGATCGTCCGGTGGGGCCAGGCCGACCTCGGTGCGCTCGACTACGGCCAGCAGGTGCGCACGGTGGTCCTGGCGATGGTCGGCTTCATCCTCGGCGCCCAGGTCGTCCTCAACAGCCTGTTCGTCTCCATCCTGGGCCTGCGCCGGAGCAACCGGCCGCGGGTGACCGAGATGGCCTGAGGCCCCCGGGGCCACGGCCTCGCCACTTCGACTCAAGGCACCCTCTCCCTCCTGCCGATGGAGGGAGGGGGTGCCTTCGTCGTGCGGCCCCCGTCCGGTGTCCACCACCTCCCGGGAGGCCGTCCCCGTGCGTCGCTTCGTGGCCTGCTCGCTGCTGACCGTCGCCATGACCGGCACCGTCCTCGTGCTGCCGGTGTACGCGGCCCCCACCCCGGAGGCGGAACCGGTCACCACGTCGGTCGACGAGGTGCCGATGGGGTCGGTGGAGGACCCGGCCCCGCGCACGGAGGTGCAGGAGGGCACGACCGAACCCGTCGCCGGGGTGGCCGAGGACACGCCGACGCTGACCGTGCGCCGCACCGGCGTGGACGAGTTCGCCCTGGTCGGCGTCACGTGGGCCCTCGACCCGGCGGTGACCGACACGCTGGTGCAGGTCCGCGTCCAGGACGCCGACGGGGACTGGGGGGCGTGGACCGAGGTCACCGCCGAGACCGCCGACGCCGACGCCGGCGCGCGCTCCGGGGCCGGGCTGCGCGGCGGGACCAGCCCGCTGTGGACCGGCCCGAGCACCGGCGTCGAGGTGGAGCTGGTGACCCGCGCGGGCGCCGCGCCCACCGACGTGCAGCTGGACCTGGTCGACCCGGGGGAGTCCGAGGCCGACACCGCGCTGACCACGCCCGCCATCCAGGACACCGCCCAGGCCGCCCTGGCGATGCCGCCGGTGTACTCGCGGGCGCAGTGGGGGGCCGACGAGCGCATCCGCACCTGGGCCCCGCGCTACGCCGCCACGGTGAATGCCGCGACGCTGCACCACACCGCGGACTCCAACGACTACACCGCCGACGACGTGCCGGCGATCATGCGGTCGATCTACCGCTACCACACGGTCAGCCTCGGCTGGGGCGACATCGGCTACCACGTCGTCGTGGACAAGTTCGGCCGGCTGTGGGAGGGCCGGTACGGCGGGCTGGCCAGCGCCGTCGTCGCCGCGCACGCGGGCGGCTTCAACACCGGCACCTTCGGCGTCTCGATGCTCGGCAACCACGACACGGTCCCGGTGCCGCAGGCCACGGTCGACGCGGTGGCCGCCGTCGTGGCGTGGAAGTTCTCCCTCTACGGCATCGACCCGCGCGGTCGCACCACGCTCACCTCCGAGGGCGGGGGGACCTCGCGCTACGCCCGCGGCACCTCGGTGACGCTGCCCACCCTGTTCGGGCACCGCGACGTCGGCAGCACCGCCTGCCCCGGCCGCTACGGCTACGCCCGGTTGCCGGAGATCCGCGACGCGGTGGCCGCACGCATGAACGGCGCCCCGACCATCGAGGGCCGCTACGCGTCGGACCCGTCGGTCGCCTGGCTCGGCGCGCGCGTCGGCGCCCAGCAGACCTCCGGCGACGTGACCTGGCAGGTGTTCCAGAACGGCCGCATGTACAGCTCGCCCTCCACCGGGGTGCACGCCGTGCGCAACGCCATCCTCGACCGCTACCTGGCGGCCGGCGGGCCGGCGGCCCTCGGTGCGCCGACCACCGACGAGATGCCCACCGCGGACGGGCGCGGCGCCTACACGCACTTCGCCCGCGGGTCGGTCTTCTGGTCGCCGTCCACCGGCGCGCAGGACGTCCGCAACGCGATCCGGGACCGCTGGGCCGCCCTCGGCTGGGAGCGCGGCGCGCTGGGGTACCCGACGTCGACGGAGCTGCCGACCGCCGACGGCTCCGGCCGCTACCAGCTGTTCCAGGGCGGGCGGGTGTACTGGTCGGCCGCCACGGGCGTGCACGAGGTGGTCAACGCGGTGCTGGGGGTCCACCAGCGGCTCGGCGGCATCTCGGGGCTGGGGTACCCGACGTCGGACGAGCTGCCGACGGCCGGGGGCGTGGGCCGGGTGCAACACTTCCAGACGGGGTCGGTGCTGTGGTCCCCGGCGACCGGGGCGTTCGAGGTGCGCAACGGCATCCGCACCCGCTGGGCGGCGCTCGGCGCGGAGACCGGCGTGCTCGGCTACCCGGTCTCGGGTGAGCTCCCCACCGCCGACGGCGCCGGCCGCTACCAGCTGTTCCAGCGCGGGCGGGTGTACTGGTCGGCCGCCACGGGCGTGCACGATGTGGTCAACGCGGTGCTGGGCGTGCACCAGCGGCTCGGGGCGCTGACGGGGCTGGGGTACCCGACCTCGGACGAGGTGCCCACCGCCGACGGAGTGGGCCGGGTGCAGCACTTCCAGACCGGCTCCGTGGTCTGGTCGCCCCCGACGGGCGCCTTCGAGGTCCGCAACGGGATCCGCGCCCGGTGGACCGCGCTCGGTGCCGAGGCCGGTGTCCTCGGCTACCCGACGTCGGGTGAGCTCCCCACCGCCGACGGCGCCGGCCGGTACCAGGTCTTCCAGGGCGGGCGGGTGTACTGGTCGGCCGCCACCGGCGTGCACGAGGTCGTGAACGCGGTGCTGGGCGTGCACCAGGGCCTCGGCGCGCTGGCCGGACTCGGGTACCCGACCTCGGACGAGGTGCCCACCGCCGACGGGGTGGGCCGGGTGCAGCACTTCCAGACCGGGTCGGTGCTGTGGTCCCCGGCGACCGGGGCGTTCGAGGTGCGCAACGGCATCCGCGCCCGCTGGGCGGCGCTCGGCGCCGAGGCCGGCGTCCTGGGCTACCCGGTGACGGGGGAGCTGCCGACCGCCGACGGCGCCGGGCGCTACCAGCTGTTCCAGCGCGGCGCGGTCTTCTGGTCGCGGGCGACGGGCACGCACGAGGTCCTCGGCGGCATCTGGGCCACCTACCGGCAGATGGGCGCGGAGACCTCGCCGCTCGGCCTGCCGACGTCGGGGGAGACCGCGGTCACCGCCGGCTGGCGCAGCACCTTCGAGCGCGGCTCGATCACGTGGGAGGCCGCCACCGGGCGGGTCACCGTCACCCGCCGGTGAGCCGCAGGGAGCGCCCGTGACGGGCGAGCCGGGTGTGACCAGTCCGCCACACGACCCCCGCGGGTCGCCCGGGCGCCGTCACGGCGGCGGATAGCCTCGTACGCGTGAGTGTGGACATCCTGCTGCCCTACTACGGCGACGTGGCCCTCATGCAGGAGGCCGTCGAGAGCGTGCGCGCCCAGACCGTTCCCGACTGGCGGCTGCTCGTCGTCGACGACGGCACCCCGGTCGAGGGCATCGCCGAGTGGTTCGAGTCGCTGCAGGACGACCGCATCACCTACGAGCGCAACCAGCAGAACCTCGGCGCCAACCTCAACTACCAGAAGGCGCTGGGGCTGGCGACGGCCGACCTGGTCGTGGTCATGGGCGCCGACGACGTCATGCTGCCGAACTACCTCGAGGTCGTCACCCGCGCGATGACCGAGTTCCCCGAGGCCGCGATCGTGCAGCCCGGCGTCGAGGTCATCGACGAGAACGGCCAGGTCTACCTGCCGCTGGTCGACCGCGTGAAGAAGCTCATCAAGCTCGACGGCTCCGGCCGGCGGGTCTACGGCGGCGAGCAGCTGGCCCGCAGCCTGCTGACCGGCAACTGGACCCTGTTCCCGTCGCTGTGCTGGCGCACCGAGGCGGTCCGCCGGCACGGCTTCCGGCCGAACCTGCACGTGGTCCAGGACCTCGCGCTGATCCTCGACATCGTCAAGGACGGCGGCACCATGGTGGTCACCGACGAGGTGTGCTTCCGGTACCGCCGGCACTCGGCCTCGGACAGCTCGGTCAAGGCCATGCGCGGCCCGCGCTTCGACGAGGAGCGCGACTACTTCCAGGGCATGGCCCGCGAGATGGACGAGCTGGGCTGGAAGCGCGCCGCCCGCGCCGCCCGGCTGCACCTGCTCTCCCGGCTGCACGCGGCCACCTACCTGCCGCTGGCGGTGAAGAAGCAGGACCGGGAGGCCGTGCGCGCCCTCACGCGGCACGCTCTCTGAGGGCAGTCCCCCCGACCTCCACCTGCCGAGCTCCTCGGCCGGGTGGTATCGCGAGCCCCAGGCGGGGCTCCGCACGAAGGTAGCGTGGATCGACGTGGCAATCGCACAACCGGCCGGCCGGACCTGGTCCGCGGCCGTCGCGGACCTCCGGCGCGGCTGGGAGCAGCGGACGCTGTGGGGGCACCTGGGCTGGCAGGACATCCGCCAGCGCTACCGGCGCTCGGTCCTCGGCCCGATCTGGATCACCATCAGCATGGCGGTCACGGCCGTCGCGCTGGGCATCCTCTACTCCGGGCTGTTCGACATCGAGCTGGCGCGCTTCCTGCCGCACGTCCTCGTCGGGTTCATCGTCTGGAACTTCATCAGCGGCTGCATCACCGAGGGCTCCGAGGTCTTCATCGCCAACGAGGGGCTGATCAAGCACCTGCCGGCGCCGCTGTCGGTGCACGTCTACCGCCTGGTGTGGCGGCAGACGCTGTTCTTCGCGCACAACATGATCGTCTACCTGGTCATGCTGCTGGTGTACCCGCAGCCGCTGAAGTGGACGGTGGTCTACGCGATCCCGGCCTTCCTGCTGCTGGCCGTCAACGGCGCCTGGGTCGCCCTCGCCGCCGGCGTCATCACCGCACGGTTCCGCGACATCCTGCCGATCACGCAGAGCGTCGTGCAGCTGGCGTTCTTCCTGACCCCGATCGTGTGGATCTACGACGAGCTGGTCAACAGCCCGAACCCCGCGATCGCCGAGCGGGCCCGGCTGGCCGAGTTCAACCCCTTCCTGCACTTCGTGGAGATCATCCGCCGTCCGCTGCTGGGTCAGGACCAGCTGCTGCGGTACTGGGTGGTCGTCCTCGCCATCACGGTGGTCGGGTGGGTGCTCACGATGGTCGTGCTGCGCCGCTACCGGTCCCGCGTCTCCTACTGGGTGTGAACGTGTCCCACAGCATCGACGGTCAGATCGGCATCGTGACCAAGGACGCCTGCGTCGACTTCCCGATCTTCGACGCCAAGAGCCGCTCCCTGAAGAAGACCGTCATGGGCCTGGTCGGCGGCAACATCGACAGCGGCGCCAAGGTGCCGGTCATCGAGGCGCTGCGGGACATCACCGTGACCCTCGAGCACGGCGCCCGCGTGGGTCTCGTCGGCCACAACGGGGCCGGGAAGTCCACGCTCCTGCGGCTGCTGTCGGGCATCTACGAGCCGACCCGCGGCATCGCCGAGGTCCGCGGCCGGGTCGCGCCGGTGTTCGACCTCGGGGTCGGCATGGACCCGGAGATCTCGGGTCTCGAGAACATCATGATCCGCGGCCTGTTCCTCGGGATGTCCCGCAAGCAGATGCAGGACCGCGTCGACGACATCGCCGACTTCACCGAGCTCGGCGACTTCCTGCACATGCCGCTGCGCACCTACTCGACGGGCATGCGGGTGCGGCTGGCCCTCGGTGTGGTCACCAGCATCGACCCCGAGATCCTGCTGCTCGACGAGGGCATCGGCGCGGTCGACGCCGCCTTCCTCGAGAAGTCCAAGCAGCGGCTGGTGTCGCTGGTCGAGCGCTCGGGGCTGCTCGTGTTCGCCTCGCACTCCGACGAGTTCCTCCGCGAGCTGTGCGACACCGCGATCTGGATGGAGCACGGGCAGATCCGTCAGCAGGGCGAGCTCAACGAGGTGCTGCGCGCCTACAAGGGCCTGCCCGCGTGACCGCTCCCGTCCCGGCGCCGGGGGAGTGCGTCGTCGCCGTGGTGGTGACCCGGCACCGGCGCGAGCTGCTCGCCGAGAGCCTGGCCGCGATCGCGGCGCAGACCCGCCGCGTCGACCACGTCGTCGTCGTGGACAACGGGCCGGACGAGTCGGCGGCCGAGGTCGTCGCGGCCAGCGGCCTGCCGGCCACCCACCTGCCCAGCCGGCGCAACCTCGGCGGCGCCGGCGGCTTCGCCTACGGCATGCTGCACGCCCTCGCGACGGGCGCGGACTGGGTCTGGTGCGCCGACGACGACGGCCGGCCCGCCGACGGGACGGTGCTCGCCACGCTCCTGGCGGCCGCGGAGCGGCACGGCCTCGCCGAGGTCAGCCCCCTGGTCACCGACCTGGCCGACCCCGACCGCCTGGCCTTCCCGCTGCGCCGGGGCCTGCGCTGGCGGCGGCACCGCAGCGACTTCGCGGGCCTGGACCTGCTGCCGGGCTACGCCTCCCTGTTCAACGGGGCGCTGTTCCGCGCCGAGGCGCTCGACGTCGTCGGCGTCCCGGACTACCGGCTGTTCTTCCGCGGTGACGAGACCGAGATCCACCGCCGGCTGCTGCGCGCGGGCCTGCCCTTCGGCACCTGCCCGCAGGCGGCCTACCTGCACCCCGAGGGGACGACGGAGTTCGCTCCCATCCTCGGCGGGCGGCTGTCGGCGCAGTACCCGGCGAACGACGTCAAGCGGTACTTCACCTACCGCAACCGCGGCTACCTCATGGCCCAGCCCGGCATGCGCTGGCTGCGGCCGCTGGAGACGGTCCGCTTCGGCTGGTTCTTCCTGGTCTCCCGCCGCGACCGCGCCGGCTGGCGCGAGTGGCGGACGCTGACCCGCGCCGGCCGGCAGGAGCGGCTCACCCGGCCCCGCTGACGGACCTCCCGGCCCCCGGACGCCGAACGGCCCGCCGCCCCTCCTCGGGGACGGCGGGCCGTTCGGGTGCCGGGCGGGGCTCAGGCGTGGAAGACCTTCTCCCAGGCCTGGGGGCTGGTCAGCTCCGGCAGCGCCTGGCGGTAGGCCTTCCGCAGGGCCGGGAAGCGGCGGTAGATCTGCCACTCCAGGGCGACCGAGCGCTTGAGCAGGCGCCAGAACTGCCGCGGGTCGCGGCGGCGGTAGGTGACGCCACGGCCGTCGGCGGTGCCGACCGTCGCCGAGTCCAGCCGCGCCAGCAGGAACCAGCGGGCGTCCTGCGCGGCCACGTTGAGCTGCGGCTTCTCCTTGTCGCCCTTGACCGGCAGCAGGTTGTGCGCCAGGGCACCGGCCAGGGTGCGGCTGATGGTCAGCGGGTTGGTCGGCGGCTTGAGCATCCGCTCGGCCTTCACCGGGCTCATCGTGGCCAGCGGCAGGTCGCTGGTGCTCTTGAGCACCCGGCCGTCGTCGAAGCCGCTCTGCTGCTCGCGCACCTCCGGCAGCGCCGTCGGCAGCAGGTCGTAGAGCCGGTCCGGGCCGGCGAGGAAGTCCTCGTAGGCCCGCTGGTGCAGCGCCGTGGCCGAGTACTGCAGCATGATCAGGTACTTCAGGTCCCACTTGAACAGGTCACGCAGCAGCGAGCCGCCGTGCCGGTAGGGGCTCTGCAGCGCGGCCACGATCAGCCGGTTGCGCCAGTGGAAGTAGGCCTGCCAGTCGGCGGTGTCGTCCTTGTCGCTCCAGGACAGGTGCCAGATCGCCACGCCGGGCAGCGTCACCGTCGGGTAGCCGGCCTGGGCGGCGCGCAGGCCGTACTCGGCGTCGTCCCACTTGATGAACACCGGCAGCGGCAGGCCGATCTCCTCGACCACGTGCCGGGGGATCAGGCACATCCACCAGCCGTTGTAGTCGACGTCGATCCGCCGGTGCAGCGACGTCGACTCGCGCAGGTTCTTCTTGCTGAAGTCGTGCCCGTAGTAGGTGTTCGGGGCGTTGCGCCAGAAGAACTTCTCGCGCTCGACGACCTCGCCCATGCTGTGCAGCACCGACCGGTCCTGCAGGGCCAGCATCTGCCCGCCGACCAGGGTCGGGTGCGTCGTGTACTGGGCGAAGGTGACCGCCCGCGCCACGCTGTCGGGCTCGATGAGGATGTCGTCGTCGAGGAAGACGTGGTGGGTGGCGTCGGTCGCCGTCAGCATCTCGTGCATCGTGCGGGCGAAGCCGCCGCTGCCGCCGAGGTTGCCCTGCTCGAGGATCCGCAGCCGCTCGCCGAGGGCCTCGGCCACGCCCGGGAAGCGCGGGGCGTCGGCGACCTTCTTGTTGCCCTGGTCGGCCACGATGACGTGGCTGACCTTCTCCATGACGACGGGGTCGGCCGACAGCGCCTCCAGCGCGGCGACGCAGTCGACCGGGCGGTTGAACGTGCAGATGCCGACCGACAGGCGGGCCTCGCGCAGCGGCGGGGTCGCGGCGTACCAGCCGGCGTTGCTCACCGAGACGTCGTCGTCGGCGGTGACGTCGAACCAGTACCAGCCGCCGTCGCTGAACGGGGCCAGCTCCAGCTCGAACTCCAGCGGGCCGGTGGTGCCGTCGGTGGCCGCGCCGGTGACGTGCATGACGTCGCCGTTGGCCTTCGACCGGTAGACGTCGATGCGGCAGCGGGCGTCGACCTCGATGCGCAGGACCACGTGCTCCAGCGACGTCCAGCGCCGCCAGTAGCTGGCCGGGAAGGCGTTGAAGTAGGTCGCGAACGACAGCTCGCGGCCGGCCTGCACGGTGGCCGTGCTGCGGTCGGGGCACTTCGCGCGGCCCGACGTCTCGTCCAGGTAGAGGCTGCGCACCTTGAGCGGGTCACCCTGGCGCGGCATGAGGCAGCGCTGCAGCAGCGTCGTCGCCCGGCCGGCGGCCAGCTCGCTGGTGACGGGCTCGCTGACCCGCTCCGGGGAGCTCGGGCTGTTCTCGATCGGGGTGGTGGTCACCGGGGAGTCCTCAGTGTCGGGGCCGCGGTCAGTCGTCGAGGCGGCCGTCGAGCGAGCCGCCCTCGTCGAAGAAGGGGCGGATGCGGTTGTCGAACATGCTCAGGGCCGAGCCGATCGCCATGTGCATGTCCAGGTACTTGTAGGTGCCCAGGCGGCCGCCGAACAGCACCCGCTTCTCCGCCGCCTCCTTCTTGGCCAGCTCGCGGTAGCGCTCCAGCTTGGCGCGGTCCTCGGGCGTGTTGATCGGGTAGTACGGCTCGTCGCCGGTCTGCGCGAAGCGCGAGTACTCGCGGACGACGACCGTCTTGTCGGCCGGGTAGTCCCGCTCGGGGTGGAAGTGCCGGAACTCGTGGATCCGGGTGAACGGCACGTCCTCGTCGGCGTAGTTCATGACCGAGGTGCCCTGGAAGTCGCCGATCGGCAGGACCTCGGTCTCGAAGTCCAGCGTGCGCCAGCCGAGCTCGCCGGCCTCGTAGTCGAAGTACTTGTCGATCGGGCCGGTGAAGACCGTCGGCACGTCGGCGGGCAGCTCGTCCCGGACGTCGAAGTAGTCCGTCGAGAGGCGCACCTCGATGTTCGGGTGGTCGGCCATCCTCTGCAGCCAGGCGGTGTAGCCGTCCTTGGGCAGGCCCTCGTACGTGTCGTTGAAGTACCGGTTGTCGAAGGTGTAGCGGACCGGCAGGCGGGCGATGACCGCGGCGGGCAGCTCGGTGGGGTCGGTCTGCCACTGCTTCTTGGTGTAGCCGCGGATGAACGCCTCGTACAGGGGGCGGCCGATCAGCGAGACCGCCTTCTCCTCGAGGTTCTGCGCGTCGGCGGTGTCGATCTCCCCGGCCTGCTCGGCGACGAGGGCGCGCGCCTCGGCGGGGGAGAAGCTCTTGCCGAAGTACTGGCAGATCGTGGCCAGGTTCATCGGCAGCGAGTAGGTCTGCCCCTGGTAGATCGAGTAGACCTTGTGCTGGTAACCGGTGAACTCGGTGAACTGGTTGACGTATTGCCAGACCCGCTCGTTGGACGTGTGGAACAGGTGCGCGCCGTACCGGTGGATCTCGATTCCGGTCTCGGGCTCGGGTTCGGAGTAGGCGTTGCCCCCGATGTGGTCGCGGCGGTCGAGGACGAGCACGCGCTTGTCCAACTGGCTGGCCACCCGCTCGGCGACGGTCAGACCGAAGAAGCCGGAGCCGACGACGACGAGGTCAGGTCTCGCTGAGGTCACGCCTGGCGACTGTACCGGCGGGGGCCCGGCGGCTCAGGCCGTCGACGGGGTCCGGCACGGCTTTTCGTGACGGGCCCGTCCCCCTCGTCCCACCGGTCACACGCGGCCGTCGCGCCCCGCGGCGCCCCGCGTCGGCCCGGGACCCGCCTCCTACAGTCGGTCCGTGCCCGGCTCCCCCGACGTCCTCCCGCTGCGCGTGGTGGCCGTCACCTACTCGCCCGGTGAGGCCCTCGAGGGCTTCGTCACCTCCCTGGCGGAGGCGACGGACCGTCCGGTCGAGGTGGTGCTCGCCGACAACGGGTCCACCGACGGCGTCCCGGAGCGGGTGGCCGCCGAGCACCCCTGCGTCCGGCTGCTGCACACCGGGGGCAACGTCGGCTACGGCGCGGCGGTCAACGCCGGCCTGGCCGGGGCCCCCGGCCGGTACGCCCTGGTGGCCAACCCCGACGTCCGCTTCGAGCCGGGGTCGGTCGACGAGCTGCTCGCCGTCGCCGCCCGCTGGCCGCGCGCGGCCACCGTCGGCCCGGCGATCCGCACCCCCGAGGGCGAGCTCTACCCGTCGGCGCGCGAGCTGCCGCGGCTGTCCACCGGCGCCGGGCACGCGCTGCTGGGCTGGGCGTGGCCGGGCAACCCGTGGACCGCGCGCTACCGCCGCGAGCGCGAGGCGCCGCGCGAGCGCACCGCCGGGTGGCTGTCGGGCTCCTGCTTCCTCGTCGACCTCGAGGCCTTCCGGGCCGTGGGCGGCTTCGACCCCGGCTACTTCATGTACTTCGAGGACGTCGACCTCGGCGAGCGGCTCGGGCGCGCGGGCTGGCTGCACGTCTACGCGCCGAGCGCCGTCGTCGTCCACGAGGGCGGGCACGCCACCCGCCGCGAGCCGCACCGCATGCAGCGGGTGCACCACACCAGCGCGCTGCGCTACCTGTCCGGCCAGTACCCCGGCCCGCGCCACGCCCCGCTGCGGGCCGCGCTCCGGGTCGGCCTCGGTGGCCGGCTGCTCGTGTCCTACGTCAGCGGCCGGGTGGCCGCCGGGGCCCGCTTCCAGCGCCGCGCCGACGACGTCGGCCGGGGCCGCCGGGGAGGCGCGGCTTGAGGCACGCGGTGGTCATGGCCGGCGGGTCGGGCACGCGGCTGTGGCCGCTGTCGCGCGCCGCCCGGCCCAAGCAGCTGCTCGACGTCCTCCGGGACGGGGACGGCGGCGCGCACAGCCTGCTGGCCGAGGCCTTCGCCCGGCTGGAGACGGTGCTGCCGGCCGAGCGGATCTGGGTGTGCACCGCGGCCCGCTACGGCGACGGGGTGCGGGCGGCCCTGCCGCGGCTGCGGCCGGACCGGCTGGTGCTCGAACCCGTCGCCCGTGACACCGCCAACGCCGTCGGGCTGGCCGCCGCCCTGGTCGCGGAGGCCGACCCCGACGCCGAGCTCGCCGTCGTCAGCGCCGACCACGTGATCCGCCCGGTCGAGCGGTTCGCCGCCGCGCTCACCACCGCCTTCGACGCCCTGGCCGCGCGGCCCCGGGCGCTGGTCACCCTCGGCATCCGGCCGACCGCCCCGGCCACCGGCTTCGGCTACGTCCGCCGCGGCGCGGCCACCGAGGTGCCCGGCGTGGCCGAGGCCGCCGCGTTCAAGGAGAAGCCCGACCGCCACACCGCCGAGGCCTACCTGGCCTCGGGGGAGTACCTGTGGAACTCCGGCATGTTCGTCTGGCGGGCCCGCACCGTGCTCGACGCGCTGGCCGACCACCTGCCGGCGTCGGCGGAGGGGCTGGCGCGCATCGTGGCCGCGCCGGCCGGACCCGGGCGCGACGCCGTCCTCGCCGAGGTGTTCCCGACGCTGCCGAGGACCAGCGTCGACTACGCCGTCCTCGAGCCCGCGGTCACCGAGCCCGGCCGGGTGCTGGTCGCCGACCTCGACGTCGAGTGGCTCGACGTCGGCTCGTGGCCGGCGCTGGCGCAGACGCTGGCCACCGTCGACGGCAACGCCGTGGGCGGGCTCGCGGTGACCCTCGACAGCGCGGGCAACATCGTGTTCAGCGACGACCCGGAGCACCTCGTGGCGCTGGTCGGGGTCCGCGACAGCGTCGTCGTGGCCACCGCCGACGTCACGATGGTCTGCCCGGTGTCCGACGCCGAGCGGGTCAAGCAGCTGCTGTCCGCCGTGGAGGACCGGCATGGCCGGCGCTTCAGCTAGCCCCTGGTCGGGCCCGGCCCCGGGCGTGGTGTGATGCCGGTCATGAAGAACCTCGACGTCGCAGCTGTCGTGTCCGGTGGGGCTTCCGGCCTCGGGGAGGCCACCTCCCGCGTACTCGCCGCGCGCGGTGCCGCGGTGACGATCCTCGACCTCAACGAGGAGCGCGGGAAGACGCTGGCCGACGAGCTCGGCGGGCACACGACCTTCGTCCGCACCGACGTCACCGACGAGGCCCAGGTGGCCGCGGCCATCGAGGACGCCACCGGCAAGGACCGGCCGCTGCGGATCGCGGTCAACTGCGCGGGCATCGGCTGGGCGCAGCGCACGGTCGGCAAGGGCAACACCCCGCACGACCTCGACCCGTTCCTGCGCACCGTGATGGTCAACCTGGTCGGCACGTTCAACGTGCTCCGGCTCGCCGCCGCCGCCATGGCCGCCACCGAGCCGGACGAGGACGGCGAGCGCGGCGTCGTCGTCAACACCGCCTCGATCGCGGCCTACGACGGCCAGATCGGCCAGGTCGCCTACAGCGCCTCCAAGGGCGGCATCGTCGGCATGACGCTGCCGGCCGCGCGCGACCTGTCCAGCGTCGGCGTGCGGGTGTGCACCATCGCCCCCGGCCTGGTCGACACCCCGCTGCTCGGCGGCCTCCCCGAGGAGGCCCGCACCGCGCTGGCCAACGGCATCCCGTTCCCCAAGCGGCTCGGCCGCCCGGACGACTTCGCCCAGCTCGCGCTCGCCATCGTCGAGCACGGCTACCTCAACGGCGAGGTCATCCGGATGGACGGCGCCCTGCGCATGGCCCCCCGCTGATCCCCCGGAGACCCGCGTGACCACCGCCCTGCCGGCCCCGACCCCGCCGGCACCCGCACCCCCGGCCGTCCTCGCCGGCGCCGACTTCACCGACTGCTGGCGGCCGGACTGGCGCTTCGACCTGGTGGCGGTGCTGCGCCCGCACCAGCGCAGCGCCGGGGACCCCGCGATGCAGTGGGACGGGGACGCCGTCTGGCGGACGACGACCACCCCGTGCGGGCCGGCCACGGTGCGGATCACGCACCGCGGCGGCGAGGTGCGGGTGCAGGCCTGGGGCCCGGGCGCGGAGTGGGCCGGCACGGCGGTGCCCGGCTGGCTCGGCGCGTTCGACGACTGCGCGGACTTCGACCCGGACTGCCACCCGCTGGTCCGCGAGATCGCGCGGCGCACGCCCGACCTGCGGCTGGGCCGCACCGGCCGGACGTGGGACGCGCTGGTCCCGGCGGTGCTGGAGCAGAAGGTCACCGTCGTCGAGGCGCACCGGGTGTGGCGGGCGCTGCTGCGGCTGGCCGGCGACCCCGCACCCGGTCCCGCCCCCGAGGGCATGCGGGTGCTGCCCTCGCCGCGGCGGCTCCGGGAGGTCACCGACTGGGAGTGGCACCGCTGCGGCCTCGACGGCGCCCGCCGGCGGGCGCTGCTGCACGTGGCGTCCGTCGCCCACGCCCTCGAGCCGGACGACGACTGCGACTCGCCGACCCTGCAGCGCAGGCTGCGCACGGTGCCGGGCATCGGCGTGTGGACGGCGGCCGAGGTCGTCCAGCGCACGCACGGCTGCCCCGACACCGTCAGCTACGGCGACTACCACCTGAAGAACCTGGTCGGCTGGTCGCTGGCCGGCCGCAAGACCGACGACGACGGGATGATGGAACTGCTCGAGCCCTGGCGCGGGCACCGGCAGCGGGTGGTGCGGCTGCTGCACGTCGGCGGGAGCATGCCGCCCCGCCGCGGCCCGCGGATGGCACCCACCAACTACCGCCGGTTCTGACGGCGGCCGGCCCCGCCGAGGCCGAGTCGGCCCTCAGGGGCGCGGGTCGTCCAGGAGGCGCAGCAGGTAGTCGCCGTAGCCGCTCCTGCCCAGGGGCTCGGCGGCGCGGCGCAGGCCGTCGTCGTCGAGCCAGCCCTGCCGCCAGGCGACCTCCTCGATGCAGCCGATCTTGAGGCCCTGCCGCTCCTCGACCACCGAGACGAACTCCGTCGCCTGGCGCAACGAGGCGAAGGTCCCGGTGTCCAGCCAGGCGGTGCCCCGGTCGAGCACGGTGACCGTCAGCCGGCCCTGCCGCAGGTAGTGCTCGTTGACCGCGGTGATCTCGAGCTCGCCGCGGGCGCTGGGCCGGATGCCGCGCGCCACCTCGACCACCGACGACTCGTAGAAGTACAGCCCCGGCACGGCGTAGGAGCTCTTCGGCTTCACCGGCTTCTCCTCGATGGAGAGCACCGTGCCGCGGCCGTCGAACTCGACGACGCCGTAGTCCTGCGGGTTGGCCACGTGGTAGGCGAACACGTGCCCGCCGTCGGGCGCGGGCAGCCGTCCCAGCGCCGTCCCGAGGCCCGCGCCGTAGAAGATGTTGTCGCCCAGGACCAGCGCCACGGCCTCGTCACCGACGAAACCGGCGCCGATGAGGAAGGCCTGCGCCAGACCCTCCGGCTTCTCCTGCACGGCGTACTCGATCCGCATCCCGAGCCGGCTGCCGTCGCCGAGCAGCGCCCGGAACGCGGCCTGGTCCCCCGGGGTGGTGATCACCAGCACCTCGCGGACGCCGGCCATCATCAGCGTCGAGAGCGGGTAGTACACCATCGGCTTGTCGTAGACCGGCATGAGCTGCTTGCTCACCGCCTGGGTGATGGGGAACAGGCGGCTCCCCGTGCCTCCGGCCAGGATGATCCCCCGCATGACCGGCGACGCTATCGACTGCCCCGCGGTCAGGCCCGGGGGGAGCCCAGCCACAACCTCCCGACGAGTGACGACCCACCCGGCGTCCCGACCGGCTCCCACCGGGTCGCCCAGCCCTCGGCGTGCAGCTGGACGAGCACGGCCCCGATCAGCGCGCCCAGGTTGAGCGCGGCGGTGACCGTGGCGCGCTCGGGCAGGTGGACGTCGACCACGCCGTCGCCCTCGCCGCCGTGCCGCAGCACCACCGGGAACTCCGGCAGCGCGGCGCTGGCCACCCGGAACGCCTCGGCCACCGCCTCGCGGTCGCCGTCGCGGGGCACGAGCTCGGGGGCCGGGAGGCGGCTGGCGACCAGGTCGCGGCTGCCGTAGGGGAACAGGTCGCCGGGACCCAGCCGCACCAGCGGCCGGGTGCCGGCGTCCTCGGCCGGCACCGCGAACCGGAGCCCCCGGACGACGGCGACCGGCACACCCTCGAGCTTGCCCTTGACCAGGTCCGCGGCCGAGGCGACCTCGTCGACGACGGCCGTCTGGGTGGTCTCCAGCCGGTTGCCGTGCGCGTCGACCGCGCCGCGGTGGTCGGTGAGCGCCGCGATGCCCGCCGAGCCGACGGCGACGTCGGTCAGCCCCTCGCGCCAGGTCCGGCCGAAGGTGTCGCTGACGACCACGGCCACCTCGACGCCGAGCAGGTCGCGCAGCCGGACGCGCAGCCCGCGGGCGGAGGCGTCGGCGTCGGCGGGCAGCAGCACGAGTGAGTCGCCGGGCACGTTCGAGGCGTCGACCCCGGCGGCGGCGACCACCCAGCCGTGCCGGGTCTCGACGATCTTCAGCGGCCCGCGCCGGGCGACGACGCGGACGGTCTCCTCGTCGATCGCCCGCTGCCGGACCGCCTCCCGGTCGGCGCCCGGCGGCACCGGCACCACCCGGCCCTCCACCTTGGACACCACCTTGGAGGTCACGACGACGACGTCGCCGTCGGCCAGCCACGGCGCGGCGCCGGCGACCGCCCCCGCCAGGTCGTCGCCGGCGGTGAACTCCGGCAGCCCCCGGACGGGCAGCACCGAGAGAGCGCCGGGGATCGGGCCGCCTGCAGGGGCCCGACGCGAGCTCGCGAGCGGCGGGGGGCGTGAGGGTCCTTCCTCAGACACCCGCGGCGTCCAGCGCGGCCCGGGCCATCGCGGCCGTGGCCTCGGGCGAGCTCATGAGCAGCGGCACCGCGCGCACGTCGACGCCGGGCACCTCGGCGCGGTCCCCGGTGTGCACCAGCCAGGCGTCGAGCAGGCCGCCGTCGGACCGCGCGCCGTAGTGCCGCCCGACGCCCTCGGCGCTGACCTCCACGCCGAGCACCGGCAGACAGCGGTCGGCCATGCCGCGCACCACGTCGCCGCCGACGACGGGGGAGACCCCGACGACCCGGCCCGGGGTGGCGCGCAGCGCGTCGCGCAGGCCGGGCACGCCGAGGATCGTGCCGATCGACACCACCGGGTTCGACGGTGCCAGCACCACGGCGTCGGCGCGGGCCAGCGCCTCGACGACGCCCGGCGCCGGCCGGGCCTGCTCCGCCCCGACCTGGACGAAGGCGTGCGGCTCGAGCCCGGCGCGGTGGCGCACCCACCACTCCTGGAAGTGGATCGCGCTGCGCCGCCCGCTGGTGGGGTCGTCGACGACGACGTGCGTCTCGACCCGCTGGTCGCTCATCGGCAGCACGGTGACCCCGGGCTCCCACCGGTCGGCGAGCGCGGCGGTGACGTCCGAGAGCGGGTAGCCGGCGTCGAGCATCCGGGTGCGGACGAGGTGGGTGGCCAGGTCGCGGTCGCCGAGGCCGAACCAGGTGGGCTCGGCACCGTAGGCGGCCAGCTCCTCCTTGACCGTCCAGGACTCGCCGGCCCGGCCCCAGCCGCGCTCGGGGTCGATGCCGCCGCCGAGGGTGTAGACGACGGTGTCGAGGTCGGGGCAGATCCGCAGCCCGTGCATCGTCACGTCGTCGCCGGTGTTGACCACCGCGGTGATCGACGAGGGCGGTGCCACCTCCCGCAGTCCGGTCAGGAACCGGGCCCCGCCGACGCCTCCGGCGAGCACGACGATCTCCACGAAAGTCATCGTGCCCCATGGGCAGTTGTCCACTGTTCGACGGGCGTGTCGGGAACGTGGACGAGAAGTGACGAACGGCGTGTGACGCGTGTGGCCCGTGTGGTCAACCGCTTACACCGGGCGAAGTTGACGCTCGGGCAACGACACGCGTGTAATTCCCGCGGTGTGCGGCGCGGAGCAACCGCGTCCGGGACGAGAGCGAGAGGGGACGCATCGTCATGGCAGAGGTCTCGTGGCTGAGTGACTACATCGGCGGGTCGGAGCGGGGCTCCCGCAGCAGCGGGCCTGCCGACCAGGGCCTGATGGGGCTGCTCGGCATGGGCCTGTCCGACGACGTCCAGTCCTGGCAGGAGCGCGCGCTGTGCGCCGAGACCGACCCGGAGGCGTTCTTCCCCGAGAAGGGCGGTTCCACTCGCGAGGCGAAGAAGATCTGCACCGGCTGCGAGGTCAAGGCCGAGTGCCTGGAGTACGCGCTCGCCAACGACGAGCGGTTCGGCATCTGGGGCGGGCTCTCCGAGCGGGAGCGCCGCCGCCTGCGCCGCCGCGCCATCTGACGAAGGACCCCGTCCTCCCCACCACTCGCTCCGCTCGCGGCGGGCCCCGGGACGGGGCCGCAGTCGCTCACCAGCCCCCGACGGCAGCCGCCGCCGGGGGCTGCTGCGTCCCGGTTGCGTCCCGGGGCCCCGGACGGCGGTGTGGTCGGATGGCCCGGTGCGAGGCGCGGACAGGGACACCCGGACGGCGCTGGGCCGGGCCCGCGTGGTGCGCGAGGTCCGCGCCGCCGTCCCCCTCGCCCGCGACCTCGCCGCACCGGTCACCGCCGCAGCGCCCTGGCTGACGACCGTGCTGTCGGTGCAGTCGGCGCACCCGCGGCCGCGGCTGCTGCCCGCCGCGGTCGTCGTCGAGCCGCGCTGGTCGGGCCGGCCCGACGCGCTGGCCCTGCTCGCCCTGGCCACCGCCGGCCCGGTGGTCACCGCGACGCTGCTCGGCGACGGCCTCCCGGTGCCCGGCGGCCGCCCGCCCGCGCGGCTGCTGGCCCGCGACGACGACGCGGCCGGGCGCCTGGCCGCGGGCGTGCTGGGCCTGCTCACCGGGCTGCGCCGCCCCTGGCGGCTGCGGCTGGCCGGGCTGCCGCTGGGCGACCCGACCGTCCGGGCGCTGGCCCGGCTGCGCCCCGACGCCCGGGTCGCGACCTCCCGCAGCACGCTGCTCGTCGACGGGCTGGACGACGTCGCGCCGGGCCGGGTCGTGCGCAGCCGCGAGGCGCGCGACGTCGACCGCGCGCTGCCGGACCTGCTCGCCGCCGCGCCCGACGCGCGGGCCCGCGACCTCGTCCGCGCGGCCGCCCGGCTGCACGCCGCCCTCGGCCGGGTCGAGGTCGCCACGGTCGTCGACGGTGGGCGGCTGCGCGCGGGGCTGCTCACGCTGGTCGACGGCGCGGACCGGCTGCCGTGGTGGGGCCGCTCCGAGATCGGCGGGCTGGGTGCCGTGCGGGGCGCGCCGCTGGTCGGCGTCACGGTGGCCGGCCGCGGCCGGGTGCTGCGGCCGGTCCTGGACCGGGTGGCCCGGCTGGTCCCGGCGCTGCCGGTCAGCCGGCGACGCGGATCCGGCTGAGCGCCGGGTCGGCCAGCGCCTCGGCCCGCTCGGTGCCGAGGAACAGCGTCCCGTCCGCCGGGGCCTCGCCGCCGTCGAGCCCGCCGGCCGGGGCCACGGTGACGCTCAGGTCGTAGACCCGGCCGGTGTAGGCCGGCGGCGTCGCGGTCGGCCGGGTGTAGGTGGGGAAGCGGCCGGCGAACCGCAGCGCGTCGCCGTCGCGGGTGACGGTCAGCGCCGGGGTGGGCAGGTCGGCGTACTCGGTGAGGACCGGCGTGCACCCGGCCGCCTCCGGGTCCCCGGGTGCGGTGGTGCCCAGGCAGTTCCAGGTGGGCAGCAGCACGTGCGCCAGCGCCGTCCCGTCGCTCCCGACGCTCACGCTCACCGACGGGTAACCCACGGTGACGCCGACCGCACGCCGCTCGAGCACCAGCCCGCCCAGCGCCAGCCGGGCGGCGACGCCGTCGCCGCCGAGGGGCACCGACCGCGCGGCGAGCAGCCCCGCCCCGCGCTCGCCGGGCAGCGGGTCGGCGGGGACGGGCGGCAGCTCGGGCCGCGCCGTCGTGGGGGAGGCGGGCGGCGTGGACGGCCCGGGGGTGGCCGCCGGCGGTGCGCCGCCGGTCACCGGCGCGCCGGGGGAGCTGCCGAGCGCGACGCCCGCGAGGACGACGACCAGCGCCAGGCCCGCGGCGGCCAGCGCGGCCACCGTGCGGGCGGACGGGTCGGGTCCCTGCGGCACCGCGGGCGCAGGGGCCTCGGCCGGCCGGGTCTCCGGGACCGGGGTGCCCGGCGGCGCCTCGAGGAACCCTGGCAGGTCGTCGACGGCCCAGTGCGGGCCGGGCGGCCGCTCCGGGGGCGGGGGCTCCTCCTCCCGCCGCGGCGGGGCCGGCGCCCCCCGCCTGCTCAGCGCCAGCCCCGTGACGACCGCCGCCAGGGCCACCAGGGCCACGCCGAGCACCACCCACGAGGCGAGCGGCGCGGCGGGGTCCATCCCCCCGAGCATCCCAGGGGCCCGCCCCGGTCGATCCCGTGCGGCACGCCGGAGTGCCTGACACGATCCCGGCGTGGCCGAGAACCCGGGAGTGACGTCGTCGGGGACGGCGTCGGGAGCCCGCGACCGGGTGGTCTCGCTGCTCGCCGAGCTGGGGGTGTCCGACCCGGTCCTCGGTGTCACCGACCTGTCCGCGCGGGTCGGCGTCGTGCAGGGCGTGCTCGCCGACCGGGTGCTCGACCTCGCCGTCACGGAGAGCGGCCGGGGCCGGCTGCAGGCCGAGCTGCGCGGTCGGCGGTGGGCCGAGGAGCGTCAGGTCGGGGTCCCCGAGGTGGTCGCCGCCGCCGACGACGGCCGGTGGCTGCTGTCCCGCCGCGTCCACCCCGGCCCCTCCGGTGGGCCGCGCTGGACCGCCGCCGCGGTCGAGGCGGCGGTGCGGATCGCGCCGCTGCCGGCGCCGGCCGGGCAGCCGTGGGAGCCGCCGGCCGGCCGGTCGCTGCGCCGCGCCCGGGCCACGGTCGAGGACGCGTCCCGGCTGGTGCGCGGCGGCGTGCGGCTGGGCGAGCTGCGGGCGGTGCGCGCGGCCGCCGCGCAGCTGCCGCTGTCCGAGGTCGCGCACGGCGACCTGCGTGCCGCCAACGTCGTCGTCGACTCCGGCGGTCCCGACGAGGACGGACGGCTGGTGGTCCTCGAGTGGTCCGGCGTCCGGCCCGCGGCCCGCCACCGCGACCTGCTGACGCTGTGGGCCACCACGCCCGACGCGCAGGACCGCGCGCAGGTCGGGGAGGTGGTGCTCTCCCGGACCGCCGGCTGGGAGGAGCCCGACGTCGGCCTGCTGTGGCACGCCGTCGCCCTCGAGCAGCTGGTGGCGCGGCTGACCCGCGCCGACCGGGGCGACGGCCTGGACGTCGCCTTCGCCCGCGCCCGCCTCGACGAGGCCCGTGCGATGGCCGCCGAGCTGGGCAGCCCGGTGGCGACGTGAGGGAACGGCCCGCTCGCAGGAGCCCGCGGCGAGCCTGCGAGCCGTGGGGGGCGAGGGGGTCCTCCTCTCAGCCGGTGGGGTCGATCTCCTCCGGGTCGCGGCCGAGCAGCACCGCCACCTGGTCGACGACGACGTCGCGCACGAGGTCGGCGAGGTCGTCGTGGTCGTGCGCGCGGATCTCCAGCGGCCGCCGGTAGACGACGATCCGCGCCGGCACCTCGCGCCCGTCCTCGCGGTGCGCCGGCAGCACCCGGGCGAGCGGCACCGTGCCGTCGTCGAGGACGTCGGGGTCGAGCACCACCTCGTCGGGGCTGGTGTGGTCGACCCAGGGCACGTCCTCGACGGCGAACTCCACGCCGGCCAGCTCCCGCTCCCAGCGGCGCTCGAGGTCCTCGACCGCGTCGAGCACCAGGTCGTCGAACTGCTCGGCGCGGCTGCGGGCGAGGGGGACCTCGTCGGGGACGAGGCGGCCCCGCAGGCCCCGGCCGTGCCGGTCGCGGCGGGACCGGGCGGGCCGGGAGCGGTCGGGACGGACGGGTCGGCTCATGGCGGGGCGAGCGTACGGCGCATCGCGGGACCGGGGCAGCGGGACGCCGCCGTGGCCCCCGGTGACGGGGCGCGCGGGGACGTCGGGTTGGATGGGAACGGAGGGGCGCCGGTCCGGTGTGCCTGTCGCCGACTCCGCGGGTACGCGGCTACTGTGCCCAGCGTGAGGAACCGGTGGTGAGGCAGTCACGTCGCTGCAGTCGCAGCGGCTGCGCGCAACCGGCGGCGGCGACACTGACCTACGTCTACGCCGAGTCGACCGCTGTCGTCGGTCCGTTGGCCACGTTCTCCGAGCCGCACAGCTACGACCTCTGCGAGTTCCACGCCGAGCGGCTGACCGTGCCGCGCGGCTGGGAGGTCGTCCGGCACGAGATCGACGTCGAGGACTCCGGCCCGACCGGGGACGACCTGCTCGCCCTGGCCGACGCCGTCCGCGAGGCGGCCCGCCCCGAGCCGCCGCGCGCCCCGGCCGACGACGGCCGCGGCACCCGTCGCGGCCACCTGCGCGTCCTCCCCGACCTCGACTGAACCGCCGCCCTCCGGCGGCCGGTCCCCGCGCCCGCCGATAGGGTCGGCCGGACCGGGGGACACGCCCGGCCAGTCCAGGCGAGGGTGGGCAGTGACGGACCTGTCGGCGATCATCAAGGCCTACGACGTCCGGGGCGTGGTCCCCGACCAGTGGGACGAGGACGTCGCGCGGCGCATCGGCGCTGCCTTCGCGGAGTTCGTCACCACCGAGAGCGGCGCCACCGCCGTCGTCACCGCCCACGACATGCGCCCGTCCTCGGTGCCGCTGTCCCGGGCCTTCGCCGAGGGCGTCCTCTCCCGCGGCGTCGACGTCCTCGAGGCGGGCCTGGGCTCCACCGACCTGCTCTACTTCGCCGCCGGCTCGCTGGACGTGCCCGGCGCGATGTTCACCGCCAGCCACAACCCGGCGCAGTACAACGGCATCAAGCTCTGCCGCGCCGGGGCCGCGCCGGTGGGGCAGGGGTCCGGGCTGGCCACGATCCGCGAGTGGGCCGAGCGCGACTCCTACGACCGCGTGCCCGACCGCGTCGCCGAGGTGGGGCGTCGGGACCTGCTGCCCGACTACGCCGCCCACCTGCGCGGACTGGTCGACCTGTCGGGGAGCCGCCCGCTGAAGGTGGTCGTCGACGCCGGCAACGGCATGGGCGGGCACACCGTCCCCGTCGTGCTGGCCAGCCTGCCGCTCGACGTCGTCCCGCTGTACTTCGAGCTCGACGGCACCTTCCCGAACCACGAGGCCAACCCGCTGGAGCCGGCCAACCTGGTCGACCTGCAGGAGGCGGTCCGCCGCGAGGGCGCCGACGTCGGCCTGGCCTTCGACGGCGACGCCGACCGGGTGTTCGTCGTCGACGAGCGCGGCGAGCCGGTGAGCCCCTCGGCGATCACCGCGCTGGTCGCCGTCCGGGAGCTGGCCAAGGGCCGGGGGACGACGGTCATCCACAACCTGATCACGTCGCGGGCGGTGCCCGAGATCGTCCGCGAGCACGGTGGTACCCCGGTGCGCACGCGGGTGGGGCACTCGTTCGTCAAGGCCGAGATGGCCCGCACCGACGCCGTCTTCGGCGGCGAGCACTCCGCGCACTACTACTTCCGCGACTTCTGGCGCGCCGACACCGGGATGCTCGCGGCGATGCACGTGCTGGCCGCGCTCGGCGAGCAGAGCCGGCCGCTGTCGGAGCTGACCGCCGCCTACAGCCGCTACGCCGCCTCCGGCGAGATCAACTCCACCGTGGCGGACGCCGCGGAGCGGACGAAGGTGGTCCGGGAGGCGTTCGAGGCCGACGGCGCGACGGTCGACGAGCTCGACGGGCTGACCGTCGACCTGCCCGACGGCTCGTGGTTCAACCTGCGGGCCAGCAACACCGAGCCGCTGCTGCGGCTCAACGTCGAGGCGCCCGACCGGGCGCGGATGGAACAGCTCAGGGACCGGGTGCTGGGGATGGTGCGCGCATGACGCAGGGGACGACACAGGGACCGCTGGGACTGGACCCGCTGCTGCTGGAGGTCCTCGCCTGCCCGGACACCCACCACAGCCCGCTGACCGTCGACGAGGCGGCCGGCGAGCTGGTGTGCCCGACGTGCGACCGGGCCTTCCCCGTCCGGGACGGCATCCCGGTGCTGCTGCTCGACGAGGCACGGATCCGCGGCGGGGGGACGGCGGGCCGATGACCTCGCCCGAGCTGGCCGAGGAGGTCCTCGACGACCTCGACGTGCTGCGCGCCCGCGACCCGCGCGGCCTGCTGCCGGCCGTGGCCGGCGCCGGGGCGCAGGTGCGGGAGACCGCCCGGCTGACCGAGGAGGCCGGGCTGGGCCGGGTCACCGAGGGCGGCCGCCCCCGCGGGCTGGTGATCGTCGCCCGGCGCGAGGGGGCGGTGGCGGCGTCGGTGCTGCGGGCGCTGCTCGGCCCGGCCAGCCCGGTCACCGTCGACGTCGTCCCCGGCCCGGACCTGCCCGTGTGGACCGGCCCGACCGACATCGCCGTCGTCGCCACCCGCACCGGCGCCGGCCGCTACGCGGTGACCCCGGCCTACGAGGCGGCCCGGCGCGGGGTGACCCTGCTGGGCATCGGCGCCGACGACGCCCCGCTGCGGGCGGCCTGCTCGACCGCGCGGATGCCCTACGTGCCGCTGCCGCGCTCACGGGTCCGGCACACCACCCTGTGGTCGCTGCTCACCCCGCTGCTGCGCCTGGCCACCGACCTCGGCCTGCTGCGGCCCGAGGCCGCCGACCCCGAGGCGATCGCCGCCGCCCTCGACGAGGTCGCCGCCGAGTGCGGCCCCGCGCGCGAGTCGTTCACCAACCCGGCCAAGACCCTCGCCCTCGAGCTGCTCGACGCGTTCCCGGTCATCGCCGCCGAGGGGCCCCTGGCCGGCACCGCGGCCGCCCGCTTCGCCGACCAGCTGGCCACCCTCGCCGGCCTGCCGACCAGCGGGTTCCGGCTACCCGACCAGCGCGTCGCCGCCTGCGCGGTGCTCGGCGGGCCGCTGGCGCCGCGCGACGTCGACGACTTCTTCCGCGACCGCGCCGAGGACACCGGCCGCCGGCTGCGGCTGCTCACCATCCGCGACACCGACGCCGCCGACCACGACGGCGCCGGCGAGCGCGAGCCCCGCTCGGCGCACGAGGCGATGAGCGAGGTGCTGCGCACCGCGGCGGCCAACAACGTGCCGGTCAGCGGGCTGGCCGAGCACGGCGAGCCCGAGCGCCACGGCCGGCTGCCCCGCCTGGCGCGGCAGATGGCGGTGGCCGACTTCACCGCCGTCTACCTCGCGCTGGCCCTGGACCAGGAGCGGGCGCTGCAGCGCTGAGACCGGATCGTCCGGTGTCCGGGCGGCCGGTCCGGGGTACCGGATCGCGATCGACCGTGAGCGCACCCGACTGCTGACCGACTGGAAGGACCTCCCGTGGCCGGTGGACTCGTAGCCCTGTTCGACGACGTGGCACTGCTGGCACGCGCCGCGGCCGCCTCCGTGGACGACGTCGGGGCCGCCGCCGCCAAGGCCGGCGTCAAGGCCGCGGGCGTCGTCGTCGACGACACCGCGGTGACACCGCAGTACGTGCAGGGCATCGCCGCCGAGCGCGAGATCCCGATCGTCAAGCGCATCGCGATCGGGTCGCTGCGCAACAAGCTGCTGATCATCCTGCCCGCGATCCTGCTGCTCAGCGAGTTCCTGCCGTGGCTGCTCACGCCGATCCTCATGCTCGGCGGCGCCTATCTCTGCTACGAGGGCACCGAGAAGATCTGGCACCGGCTGCGCGGCCACTCCGCCGCGCACGGCGACGCCGAGGGGCAGCCGCCGGACGAGAACACCCTCGTGCGCGGCGCCGTCCGCACCGACCTCATCCTCTCGGCCGAGATCATGGTCATCTCGCTGAACGAGGTGGCGAGCGAGGGCTTCTGGTCGCGGCTCGCCATCCTCGCCGTCGTCGGCGTGGCGATCACCGTCCTCGTCTACGGCGTCGTCGCGCTCATCGTGAAGATGGACGACGCCGGTCTGCGGCTGTCCCGGTCGGAGAAGAAGGGCGTGGCCGGGTTCGGCCGCGGGCTGGTCAAGGGCATGCCGCGGCTGCTCGCCGGGCTCACCGTCGTCGGGACCGCCGCGATGCTGTGGGTCGGCGGGCACATCCTGCTGGTGGGCAGCGACGAGCTCGGGCTGCACGCCGTCTACGGCGCGGTGCACCACCTGGAGGAGGCGGCGCACGAGGCCACCGGCCCCCTGGGCGGGGTCGTGGGGTGGCTGGTCAACACGTTCGCCAGCGCCCTCGTCGGCCTGGTCGTCGGCGCGGTGGTCGTCGCCGTCGTGACGCTGCTGTTCCACCGGAAGAAGGAGCCGGCCGCCGGGCACTGAGCGCCGGCGCCCGTCCGGGGAGGACGGCGGGGCCGGAGGCCCGGACAGGCGGGTCGGGCCGCACTAGCCTCCCCGGGTGATGTGGCAGATGACCAGCGCGGTGCGGCACTACCCGTGGGGGAGCCGCACCGTCATCCCCGAACTGCTGGGCGAGACCGTCCCGGCCGAGCAGCCCTACGCGGAGCTCTGGATGGGCGGGCACCCCGACCAGCCCAGCCTGCTGTCGGACGGCACGCCGCTGGACGCGGCGATCGCCGCGCACCCCGACGCCCTGCTCGGGCCCGCGGTGCACGAGCGCTTCGGCCCGCGGCTGCCGTTCCTCATGAAGGTGCTGGCCGCCGACAGCCCGCTGTCGCTGCAGGCCCACCCGACCATGGCGCAGGCCCGGGCCGGCTTCGCCGCGGAGGAGGCCGCCGGGATCCCGAAGGACGACCCGACCCGCACCTTCAAGGACCCCTGGCACAAACCCGAGCTGCTGCTCGCGCTGACCACCTTCGAGGCGCTGTGCGGCTTCCGGCCGGTCGAGGAGTCGCTGCACTGCCTGGCCAAGCTGCAGCTGCCCGAGCTCAAGCCGACCATCGCGGCGCTGGCCCGCGGCGGGCTGCAGGCGGCGATCCCGCAGCTGCTGGCGCTGTCCTGCAAGCGGCGCACGCACCTGGTGGACGTCGTCTCGCACAAGGCGGCCGAGTTCGTCGCCGCCCACGACCCGGAGTTCATCAACACCTACCGCTGGGCCACGACCCTGGCCGAGAAGTACCCCGGCGACTCCGGCGTCGTCATCTCGCTGATGTGCAACCACCTCAAGCTCGCCCCCGGTGAGGCGGTCTTCCTGCCGGCCGGCAACCTGCACGCCTACCTGTCCGGGGCCGGCGTCGAGGTCATGGCCAGCTCGGACAACGTGCTGCGCGGCGGCCTGACGAACAAGCACGTCGACCTCGCGGCGCTCATCGAGGTGCTCGACTTCTCCGACGGCAAGGTCCCGGTGCTGCACCCGGTGCTCGGTCCCGGCGGCCTGCGCTACCCGGTGCCGGTCGACGACTTCGACCTCACCCGCTGCCAGCTCGACGAGCTGGCCGGCTCCCTGAGCACCCGCGGCCCCCAGGTCCTGCTGTGCACCGAGGGGGAGGCGGTCCTCGAGTCCGCGGACGGCGAGGTCCGGCTGACCCGGGGCCGGTCGGCGTTCGTGCCGGCCGGCTCCCCGGTCACCGCCCGCGGCCCCGCGGTCCTCTACCGGGCCACCACGAACCTGCGCTGACGGGGCGCGTGTCGCGGCCGCCGGCGGCGCGGCCGCGGACGTAGCGTCGGTCGTGCCCGTCCGACCGGCCCGGCTGCGCCCCGCCCCGCTGCGGGCGGCGCTGGCGCTGGCCCTGGCGGCCGCGCTGGGGTCCGGGTGCACCGCCCTGCTCGGCGACCCGCCCGCCGTCCCGTCCGCCGGCAGCGCCCTCGAGGCGCTGGACTCCGTCGAGGTCCGCGGCCGCGCGCCGCAGACCGGCTACTCCCGCGAGCGGTTCGGCGACGGCTGGGTCGACACCGACCACGACGGCTGCGACACCCGCAACGACGTCCTGGCCCGCGACCTCACCGGCGAGCGCTTCGAGCCGGGCACCCGCGACTGCGTCGTCGTCAGCGGCACCCTCGCCGACCCGTACTCCGGCCGCACCATCGCGTTCCGCCGCGGCGAGGGGACCAGCGAGGCGGTGCAGATCGACCACGTGGTGGCGCTGTCCGACGCCTGGCAGAAGGGCGCCCAGCAGTGGGACGCCGCCCGGCGCACCGAGTTCGCCAACGACCCGCTCAACCTGCTCGCCGTCGACGGCCCGCTCAACCAGGCCAAGGGCGACTCCGACGCCGCCACCTGGCTGCCGCCGGCCCGGTCCTACCGGTGCGCGTACGTCGCCCGGCAGGTCGCGGTGAAGGTCGCCTACGGGCTGTGGATGACCCGCGCCGAGCGGGACGCCGTCGCCGGCGTGCTGGACTCCTGCCCGGACGAGCCGCTGCCCGGGCGCGGGCCGCTCCCGGGCCGGGAGCCGGAGAGCACGCCGCCGGCGCCGGCCACGCCCTATCCCGACTGCGCCGCGGTGCGCGCCGCGGGCGCCGCGCCCATCCGCGAGGGCGACCCGGGCTGGAACCCGTCCCTGGACGGCGACGGCGACGGCGTCGGCTGCGAGGGCTGAGCCCGCCGCGTCCGCTGCGTTAGGCTGGACGACGGCACGAGCCCCGCCGAAGCCTCGGCATGCTCGCTCACCTCAGCGACCCCGAGTCCCCGCCGCACCCGGTGGGGGCCTCGACCCTGGAGCGACATGACCGCCTCTACCGGCACCCGCACGCTGTCCGACGGCGACTTCAAGGTCGCCGACCTCTCCCTGGCGCCGTTCGGCCGCAAGGAGATCCAGCTCGCCGAGCACGAGATGCCCGGCCTCATGGCGCTGCGCGCCGAGTACGGCGACGAGCAGCCGCTGGCCGGCGCCCGCATCGCCGGCTCCCTGCACATGACCGTGCAGACCGCCGTCCTCATCGAGACCCTCGTCGCGCTCGGCGCCGACGTCCGCTGGGTCTCCTGCAACATCTTCTCCACCCAGGACCACGCCGCCGCCGCGATCGTCGTCGGCCCCGAGGGCACCGCCGAGCAGCCCGCCGGCGTCCCGGTCTTCGCCTGGAAGGGCGAGACGCTCGAGGACTACTGGTGGTGCACCCAGCGGCTGTTCGAGTTCCGCGACGAGAGCGGCGCCGTCGTCGGCCCGAACATGCTCCTCGACGACGGCGGCGACGCCACCCTGCTGGTGCACCTCGGCACCCGCTTCGAGGCCGAGGGCGCCGTCCCCGACACCACGGAGGCCGACTCCGAGGAGTACGGCGTCATCCTCGCCGCGCTGCGCGAGAGCCTGGCCACCGACGCCGGCTACTGGACCCGCATCGGCCAGGGCATCAAGGGGGTCACCGAGGAGACCACCACCGGCGTCATGCGGCTGTACGAGCTGGCCCGCGACGGCCGGCTGCTGTTCCCGGCGATCAACGTCAACGACTCGGTCACCAAGAGCAAGTTCGACAACCTCTACGGCTGCCGGCACTCCCTCATCGACGGCATCAACCGCGCCACCGACGTCATGATCGGCGGCAAGGTGGCCGTGGTCTGCGGCTACGGCGACGTCGGCAAGGGCTGCGCGGAGTCGCTGCGCGGCCAGGGCGCCCGGGTCATCGTCACCGAGATCGACCCGATCAACGCCCTGCAGGCGGCGATGCACGGCTACGAGGTGACCACGCTCGACGAGGTCATCGGCAAGGCCGACATCATCATCACCGCCACCGGCAACCGCGACATCATCACCGCCGAGCAGCTCGGGCAGACCAAGCACCAGGCGATCGTCGGCAACATCGGCCACTTCGACAACGAGATCGACATGGCCGGCCTCGCCCGCACCCCGGGCATCGAGCGGACGCAGATCAAGCCGCAGGTCGACGAGTGGCGGTTCGCCGACGGCCACACGATCATCGTGCTCTCCGAGGGCCGGCTGCTGAACCTGGGCAACGCCACCGGGCACCCCAGCTTCGTCATGAGCGCCTCGTTCTCCAACCAGGTGCTCGCCCAGATCGAGCTGTGGGGCAACCGCGCCGCCTACGAGGGCCGGACCCCCGGGGTCACCGTGCTGCCCAAGAAGCTCGACGAGCACGTGGCCCGCCTCCACCTCGACGCGCTCGGCGTGAAGCTCACCGAGCTCACCAAGGTGCAGGCCGACTACATCGGCGTGCCGGTCGAGGGCCCGTTCAAGAGCGAGCACTACCGCTACTGAGGAAGGACCCCCTCGCCCCCCACCGCTCGCTCCGCTCGCGGTGGGCCCCTGCGAGGGGGCCGTTCCAGCACCTCGCCTCGCCCTGCGGGCAGGGATCCGTGGGACGGATGGTGGCGCCGGACCGGTGATTCGGTCCGGCGTCACCGTTATCCGGCCGTGACGTCGCAGAATGGTCACGTGCCTCCGACCGCAGCGAACACCGGGCCCAGTCGCGGCCGTGTCCTGGTCGTCGACGACGACGCCGCCCTCGCCGAGATGCTCGGCATCGTCCTGCGGCGCGAGGGCTACGACCCCGCCTTCGTCTCCGACGGCAACCGGGCGCTGTCGGTCTTCCAGCAGACCCGGCCCGACATCGTCCTGCTCGACCTCATGCTGCCCGGCCGCAACGGCCTGCAGATCGCCCAGGACATCCGCAGCCAGTCGACCGTCCCGATCGTCATGCTCACCGCCAAGGGCGACACCATCGACGTCGTCCAGGGGCTCGAGGCCGGCGCCGACGACTACGTCACCAAGCCGTTCAAGCCCGTCGAGCTCGTCGCCCGGGTGCGCGCCCAGCTGCGCCGCGGCGAGACCGGCCAGGCCGAGACGCTGTCCATCGGCGACGTGCACATCGACGTCCCCGCCCACCAGGTCACCCGGGACGGCGCGCCGATCCCGCTGACCCCGCTGGAGTTCGACCTGCTGGTCGCCCTGGCCCGCAAGCCGCGCCAGGTGTTCACCCGCGAGCTGCTGCTCGAGCAGGTGTGGGGCTACCGACACGCCGCCGACACCCGGCTGGTCAACGTCCACGTGCAGCGGCTGCGCGCCAAGATCGAGCGCGACCCGGAGAAGCCGGAGATCGTCCTGACCGTCCGCGGCGTCGGCTACAAGGCCGGCCCCCCGTGATCCCGTGAGCACCACCGAGCGGGCGCCGGCCGCGCCGGCGGACGACGCCGAGGCCCCGGCGCCGGCGCGCCCGGCCGTGCTCCGCCCACCCCGGCGGCGGCCGGCCGACCTGCCCGCGCTGCGGCGCGGGCTGCGCCGGCGGGCGGTCCGGGCGCGGATCCGCGCCCGCCGGCTGGCCGGCCGGGCGGTCACCGCCTGGCGGCGGTCGCTGCACGTGCGCATCGGCGCGATCACGATGGTCGTGGCCGGCACGGTCGTGGTGATCGTCAGCCTGGTGCTGTTCAGCCAGATCCGGACCCAGCTGCTGTCGGTCAAGGAGCAGGCGGCGATCGACCAGGCGCAGGCCGGCGTCGTCTACGCCCGGTCCGAGGTGGTGGGCATCGCCGCCGGCGACTCCGCCAGCGTCCGCGCGACCCTGGGCCGCACCGTCAACGGGCTGCTCACCCGCGGCGGCTCGGCCGGCGACTTCGACGTCGTCATGGTCTACCGGACCGGCAACGCCGAGCGGCCGCCCGCGGTGAGCCGGCCCGGCGTCTACCCCGCGCTGCCCGACGACCTGCGTGCCGGCGTGCAGGGCGGCGGCCAGTACACGCAGTACGCCCTCGTCCCCGACGACAACGGCGAGCCGCAACCCACGCTGCTGGTGGGGGTGCCCGTCCCCGGCGACGTCTCGTCCGCCGAGGCGATCGAGCTGTACTACGCGTTCCCGCTCGACCAGGAGCAGGAGACGCTCTCGCTGATCCGCAGCACCGTCGCGATCAGCGGCATCGCGCTCACCCTCTTCGTCGCCGGGATCGGCGTGCTCGTGACCCGGCTGGTCGTGGACCCGGTGCGCCGCGCCGCCGGCACCGCGCAGCGGCTGGCCGAGGGGCAGCTCGAGGAGCGGATGACCGTCCGCGGCGAGGACGACCTCGCCCGGCTGGCCACCAGCTTCAACGCCATGGCCGACAGCCTGCAGCGGCAGATCACCCAGCTCGAGGGGCTGTCCCAGCTGCAGCAGCGGTTCACCTCCGACGTCAGCCACGAGCTGCGCACCCCGCTGACGACGGTGCAGATGGCCGCCGACGTGCTGCACGAGTCGCGCGGGGACTTCCCGCCACACGTGGCGCGGTCGGCCGAGCTGCTGCACGAGGAGCTCGACCGCTTCGAGCGGCTGCTGTCGGACCTGCTGGAGATCAGCCGCTACGACGCCGGCGCCGCCGTCCTCGACTGGGCGCCCACCGACCTCGGCGCGCTGGTCGGGCGGGTGGCCGACGGCATGTCCGCGCTGGCCGAGCGGCACGGCTGCGAGCTGCGCGTGACCGGCCCGGCCGACCCGGTGATCGCCGAGGTCGACGCGCGGCGGGTCGAGCGAATCCTGCGCAACCTGGTCGGCAACGCCGTCGAGCACGGCAGCGGGCAGCCGATCGAGGTGACGCTGGCGGCGAACCGGACGGCGGCGGCGGTCACCGTCCGCGACCACGGCGTCGGGCTGTCCTCGACCGAGGCGGCGCACGTCTTCGACCGCTTCTGGCGGGCCGACCCCTCGCGGGTGCGCACCGTCGGCGGCAGCGGGCTGGGCCTGTCGATCAGCCTCGAGGACGCCCGGCTGCACGGCGGCTGGCTGCAGGTGTGGGGCCAGCCGGGTCTGGGCGCGCAGTTCCGGCTCACCGTCCCGCTGGTCGCCGGCACCGACCTCACCAGCTCGCCGCTGCCGCTGCGGCCGACGATCGTCCGCCGGCCGGGGGAGCGGCGGTGAGGCGGCTGCCGGCCGCGCTGGCCGCCCTGCTCGTGGGGCTGCTCGCCGCGTGCTCGACCGTGCCCACCGGCTCCGCGCCGCAGGCGATCACCGACGCCCAGGCCCGGCCCACCGGCGACGTCGGCATCGAGCCGCTCGGCCCGCGCACGGAGGCGCCGCCGGAGGAGATCGTCCGCGGCTTCATCGACGCCGCCGCCAGCTCCGTCAACGGCCACCCCGTCGCCGTCGAGCACCTGACCCCCGAGGCCGGCGCGACCTGGAGCGACGAGGCCGGCATCACCCTGGTGGGCCCGGACTACGCGACGGTGACCACCGGCTCGGGCACCGTCGTCATGACCGGCGACCTGGTCGGCACCGTCGACCCGCGCGGGGTCTTCACGGCCGCGAACGACACGGTGTTCACCCGCGAGTTCACGCTGGCCGAGGTGGACGGCGAGTGGCGGATCACCAACCCGCCGGACGGCCTGGTCATGCTCGTGCCCGACTTCGAGCGCCTCTACGACGACCTCGCCGTCTACTTCGTCGACCCCACCGGCGCCCGCGTGGTGCCCGACCCGCGGTACCTGATCTCCGGGGAGGCCCAGCCGACGACGCTGGTGCAGCGGCTGGTCGAGGGCCCCTCGCCGGCCCTGGCCGCCGGCGTGGCCAACGCGCTGGACGGCGTGACGCTCACCCGGGCGGTGACCGTGTCCGGGTCGACGGTCAGCGTCGACCTCGCCGGCCTCGACGACCTCGCCCCCAACCAGCTCGCGCAGCTGTCCGCCCAGCTGGTGTGGACGCTGGACCAGCTCGAGGGCACCAACTCGGTCGAGGTGCGCAGCAACGGCGAGCCGGTCGCCATCGACGGCGTCCCCACCGTCCAGCGCACCGACGACTGGGCCTCCTACAGCCCCGACTCGGTGCCCGCCGACGCCGCCGGCCACTACCTCGACGCCGGCCGGCTGATGACCGTCGAGGGACAGCCCGCACCCGGGCCGGCCGGCGAGGGCGCCTACGGGCTGACCGGCGCGGCGGTGTCCGCCGACCCGCGCACCAGCGCCCTGACGGCGATGGCCGGGGTCTCGGTCAGCGGGGGCGCCGCCTCGCTGCTGGCGGGCACCTACGGCCAGGCCCTGGCGCCGGTGCTCACCGCGAGCCGGCTGTCGGTGCCGACGGTCGCGGCCACCCGGGCGGAGTTCTGGGTGGTCCGCGACGAGAGCACCGTCGTCCGGGTGCCGGCCTCCGGGGCGCCGCAGCCGGTGAACGCGCCGACCCTGCCCGGGCAGGGCCGCGTGACGGCGCTGCAGCTCTCGCCCGACGGCGTCCGCGCCGCCGTGGTGGTCAGCCGCGGGGACGGCGCCGTGCTGCTGGTGGGCACGGTCGTGCGCTCCGACGAGGGCCAGGTCGCGCTGCGCGACCTGCGGGAGGTGGCCCCGTCGCTGACCGCCGTGGTCGACGTCGGCTGGCGCACCGCCGGCAGCCTGATGGTGCTCGCCGACGGCGAGGAGGGCGTGGTGCCCTACCTCGTCGGCGTCGACGGCTGGGGGCTGGCCACGGTGCCCACCGCCGGCCTGCCCAGCGCGCCGACGGCGCTGGCGGCCGCGCCCGGCCAGCTGCCGCTGCTCAGCGCCGGCGGGACGATGTGGCTGCTGGTCGGCGGCACCTGGGTGACGCTGCTGCGCGGCCAGGAGCCGGTGCCGGGCATCGAGCCCCTGTACCCGGTGTAGCCGGAGGACCCCTCTGCCCCCGCCGCTCGCGTGCCCGCGCCAGGCCCCGTCCGGAGGCTCGCCGCGAGCTCGCGAGCGGTGAGGACGGGGTCCTCCTGCGCACAGAGGGGCCGCTCTCCACAGATCCCGCCGGAGCCGGGTGACCGGGACCGCCGAGCCGCAGGCTGGGGAGGTGGGAGGTCTCGGCGCGGCGCTCGCCGGCAGCCTCGTGGACCTGGTGCTCCCGCGCACCTGTGCCGGCTGCGGGGTGCCCGGCCCGGCGCTGTGCCGGCGCTGCGCGGCCCTGCTCGGCGCACCGCGCGAGGCGACGCCGCGGCGGCTCCCGCCGGGCATGCCGCCCACCGTGGCCGCCGGCGCCTACACCGGCCCGGTCCGGCCCGCGGTCGCCGCGTTCAAGGAGCACGGCCGCGCGGAGCTCGCCGGCCCGCTCGGCGCGGCGCTCGCGCTGGCCGTCGGGGTGCACGCGGTGCTGCTGCCCGGCCGGCCGGTGCTGCTGGTCCCGGTGCCGCCGACCCGCGCGGCGCTGCGGGCGCGCGGCCGCGACTGCGTGCGGGAACTGGCCACGGCCGCCGTCGCCGACCTGCGCGCGGCGGGGGTGCCCGCCGGCTTCGGGCGGGTGCTGACCCGGGCCGGGCGGGTGCGGGACTCGGCGGGGCTGTCGGTGGCGCAGCGGCGGGTCAACCTCGCCGGCACCTTCGCCGTCCGCCCGGCGCGGGTCCCGCCCGGGGCGGTCCTCGTGGTGGTCGACGACGTCGTGACCAGCGGCGCCACGCTCACCGAGGCGGCCGCCGCGCTGGCCGCGACACGCCCGGACGGCGACACGCCGGTGCTGGCCGCCGTCGTCGCCGCGACGCCCCGCCCCGGTCCCCGGCCGGTCCGCGGGGCGTCACCTGGGCCCTTCCCGGACGGCTCCGAGAGGGGGCGCCGGAGACCCGGCTGATCGACTGTCCGGGCCACGTGACAGCGACTAGCGTTGCATCGATCACACCCGATGACCGGGAGGTCTGATGGAGATCGTGGTCCGTGGCCGCAACGTCGAAGTGCCCGAACACTATCGGCAGCACGTGGAGGACAAGGTCGGTCAGCTCGAACGGTTCGACGGCAAGCTCTCGCGCATCGACGTCGAGCTGTTCCACGAGAAGAACCCCCGCCAGTCCTCCAACTGCCAGCGCGTGGAGATCACCCTGCGCGGCAAGGGACCCGTGGTCCGCGCGGAGGCTGCCGCGCCGGACTTCTACGCCGCCCTCGACCTGTGCTGCGGCAAGCTCGACAACCGGCTGCGGCGGGCGAACGACCGCCGCCGCGTGCACCACGGCCGGCGCACCCCGCCCAGCGTGCGGGTCGCCGGCACCACCGCCGCGCCGCTGGAGACCCCGGCGCTCGGCATCCCCGACGTGGAGCAGCAGTTCGCCGGGGAGCCCCTCGTCACAGACCTCGACGAGCACCTGCCCGGCCGGATCGTGCGGGAGAAGCACCACCCGGCCGTGCCCATGACCGTCGACCAGGCCCTGCACGAGATGGAGCTCGTGGGCCACGACTTCTTCCTCTTCCAGTGCGCCGACACCGGCCAGCCGACCGTCGTCTACCGGCGGCACGCCTTCGACTACGGCCTGATCCGGCTGGTGGAGCCGCCGCTGGGCAACGCATCCGCACACGTCGCGGCACCGGCCGAGCCCGCCGCCGTCCCGCGCTGACCGTTCCGGAGGGGCCGTGCCGTGCCGGCGCGGCCCCTCCGCCGTGTCCGGGCACCGACGAGCCGCCGCCGACGTCCGCGCCTCGCACGCCGCGCTCACCGCGGCCGGCGCGGTACCCGGCGAGGTGCTCGACACCGGGTCCGCCCCGCCGGTGCTCGCGACGGCCGACCCCGACGGGAACGCCGTGGTGCTCGTCGAGGGGGACTGGCCCTCAGTCGGCGGCCAGCCGGCCGAACAGGACGGCGTCGGCGCGGGTGCCGTCGCGCCGCGGCAGGGCCGAGCGGACGACGCCCTCGCGGGTGAACCGGGCCCGCAGCGCCACCGCCTGCGAGGCGGGGTTGTCCACGTCGACCACCAGGTGCACCCGCGTCGCCCCGCGGGTGAAGGCCCAGCCGGCCAGCCCGTCGGTGACCTCGGTGGCGTAGCCGCGCCGCCGGGCCCACGGCGCCACCGAGTAGCCGATCTCCGGGCCGAGGTGCCGCCCGCCGAACAGCAGGCCCGCGGTGCCGACGAACTCGCCGTCGGCCTCGGCCACGACCGGCAGCCCGGTGCCCTCGGCGCGCTGGCGGACCACCGTGTCCACCCACGCGCGCGCGTCGGCGAGCGTGTAGGGCACCGGCGCGGCGCTGATCCAGCGCTGCGTCTCCGGGTCCTGGGTGGCGCGGTGCACCGCGCTCACGTCGTCGGGGGTGAACGGCCGCAGGACCAGCCGCGCGGTGCGGACCACCTCGGTGGTCAGGTCGATGCCGGAGAGCTCCACCCCGACAGGGTCGTGCATGTCCGGTGCTGTGTCTCGGCCCCGTCCCGGGTCCCGCCCCGAGCCGGCGAGGGGTGGGGAGGACGGGGTCCTCCCTCAGGCGTTGCCCAGCACCCGGTCGACCGAGATCTCCACGACGACCCGCGCCGGGTTCTCCCGCGGCTGCCGGTACCGCCGCGCGTAGCGGGCCTCGGCGTCGGCCACCGCGGCCGGGTCGTCGCGCACGACCGCCGTCCCCTCGAGGGTCAGCCAGCGGCGCCCGTCGACCTGGCAGACGGCGACCCGGTCCTGCCCGGCGCGGACGTGCCGGGCCTTCGCCGAGCCGCCGGAGGTGATGACGCGGGCGGTGCGGGTGTCCGGGTCGTAGGTGACGCCGACGGGCACCACGTGCGGGCTCCCGTCGGCGCGCAGCGTGGTCAGCGTGGCCAGGTGGCGCTCGGTCAGGAAGGCGAGCGCGCCGGGCCCGAGGGCGGCGGGGTCGGTGGCCACCCGGCGGAGGGTACGTGCGGCGTCCCCGGGGTGCTGGCCGGGCCGCCTACGCTGGTGCCGTGGTGTTCTCGAGAATCCTGCGAGCCGGTGAGGGCAAGATCCTCCGACGACTGGACCGGATCGCCGACGCGATCGAGTCCCTGGAGGGCGACGTCGCCGACCTCACCGACGCGGAGCTCCGGGCGAAGACCGACGAGTTCAAGCAGCGGTACGAGGACGGCGAGACCCTCGACCAGCTGCTCCCGGAGGCGTTCGCCGTCGTCCGGGAGGCGGCCACCCGCACGCTGGGCCAGCGGCACTTCCGCGTCCAGCTGATGGGCGGCGCCGCGCTGCACCTGGGCAACATCGCGGAGATGCGCACCGGTGAGGGCAAGACCCTGACCGGCGTGCTGCCGGCCTACCTCAACGCCCTGACCGGCGAGGGCGTGCACGTGGTCACGGTCAACGACTACCTGGCCAAGCGCGACGCCGAGTGGATGGGGCGGGTGCACCGCTTCCTCGGCCTGTCGGTGGGCACGATCCTGTCCGGCGAGAAGCCCGCGCACCGCCGCGAGCAGTACGCCGCCGACATCACCTACGGCACGAACAACGAGTTCGGCTTCGACTACCTGCGCGACAACATGGCCTGGTCCAAGGCCGACCTCGTGCAGCGCGGCCACCACTTCGCGATCGTCGACGAGGTCGACTCGATCCTCATCGACGAGGCCCGCACCCCGCTGATCATCAGCGGCCCGGCCGAGTCCGCCGGCAAGTGGTACGTGGAGTTCGCGCGCATCGTGCCGCTGATGAAGCGGGACGAGCACTACGAGGTGGAGGAGGCCAAGCGCACGGTCGCCGTCACCGAGGAGGGCGTCGAGTTCGTCGAGGACCAGCTCGGCATCGACAACCTCTACGAGGCGGTCAACACCCCGCTGATCGGCTACCTCAACAACGCGCTGAAGGCCAAGGAGCTCTTCCACCGCGACCAGCAGTACATCGTCAGCAACGGCGAGGTGCTGATCGTCGACGAGTTCACCGGCCGCGTGCTGGCCGGCCGCCGCTACAACGAGGGCATGCACCAGGCCATCGAGGCCAAGGAGAAGGTGCAGATCAAGGACGAGAACCAGACCCTCGCCACGATCACGCTGCAGAACTACTTCCGGCTCTACGACAAGCTCTCCGGGATGACCGGCACCGCCCAGACCGAGGCGGCCGAGCTCTCGCAGACCTACAAGCTGGGCGTCGTCCCGATCCCGACCAACCGGCCGATGGTCCGCGAGGACCGCTCCGACGTCGTCTACAAGACCGAGAAGGCCAAGTTCGAGGCGGTCATCGACGACATCGCCGACCGGCACGAGAAGGGCCAGCCGGTCCTCGTCGGCACCGCGAGCGTGGAGAAGTCCGAGGTCCTGTCCAAGCTGCTGCTGCGCCGCGGCATCCCGCACGAGGTCCTCAACGCGAAGAACCACGCGCGGGAGGCGGCGATCGTCGCCCAGGCCGGGCGGCTGGGCGCGGTCACCGTGGCCACCAACATGGCCGGCCGCGGCACCGACATCCAGCTCGGCGGCAACCCCGAGTTCATCGCCGACGAGGAGCTGCGCGCCCGCGGCCTGTCGCCGTCGGAGACCCCGGAGGAGTACGAGGCCGCCTGGGACGAGGCGCTCGCCGCGGCCAAGGACCAGGTCAAGGCCGAGCACGAGGAGGTCGCCGAGGCCGGCGGGCTCTACGTGCTGGGCACCGAGCGGCACGAGAGCCGCCGCATCGACAACCAGCTGCGCGGCCGGTCGGGCCGGCAGGGCGACCCGGGGGAGTCGCGGTTCTACCTCTCCCTCGGCGACGACCTCATGCGCCGGTTCAACGGCCCGATGCTCGAGTCGATGATGACCACGCTGCGGGTCCCCGAGGACCAGCCGATCGAGTCGAAGATGGTCTCCCGGGCCATCCGCTCGGCGCAGACGCAGGTCGAGCAGCAGAACTTCGAGGTCCGCAAGGACGTCCTCAAGTACGACGAGGTGCTCAACCGGCAGCGCACGGTCATCTACGACGAGCGCCGCAAGGTCCTCGACGGCGAGGACCTGCACGAGCAGGTGCAGCACATGCTCGACGACGTCGTCCGCGCCTACGTCGACGGCGCCACCGAGACCGGCTACTCCGAGGACTGGGACCTCGAGCAGCTGTGGACCGGCCTCAAGTCGCTCTACCCGGTGGGTCTGGACCGCCAGGAGCTGATCGACCGGGTGGCCGACGGCGAGCAGGCGGCGCTGACCGCCGACGTGCTGCGCACCGAGCTGCTCGAGGACGTGCACCGCGCCTACGAGGAGCGCGAGGCGGCGCTGGGCTCGGAGGTCATGCGCGAGCTCGAGCGGCGGGTGCTGCTGTCCGTGCTCGACCGCAAGTGGCGCGAGCACCTCTACGAGATGGACTACCTGCGGGCCGGCATCCACCTGCGCGCGATGGCCAACCGCGACCCGGTCGTGGAGTACCAGCGCGAGGGCTACGACATGTTCACCGCGATGCTCGACGGCATCAAGGAGGAGTCGGTCGGCTTCCTGTTCAACCTGGAGGTCAAGACCAAGGAGCAGCAGGAGGCCGAGGCGAAGGCCCAGCAGGCCGAGGCCGAGGCCAAGGCGCTGGCCGCCGCGCAGGAGGGCACCGCCCGGGTGCTCGCCCGGCAGCGGCCGGCGCAGGAGGCCGCGGCCCGCGCGGCCGCCGCGCCCGCTCCGGCCGCCGACGGCGCCACCGCACCGGCCGCCGACGGCGCCGCCCCTGCGCCCGCCGACGGCGCCGCCCCTGCGCCCGCCGCTGCCTCCGCCGACGGGGACGGCTCCGCGCCGGTCTCGATGGCCAAGCCGTCCGGCGGGCCGGCGGCCCGGCGCTCGACCGGCGCCCCGGCCGGGCGGCCGACCGCACGCAAGAGCGGCACCCGGCCCGCGGCCCCGGCCGCGCCCGAGGCGGAGACCCCGGCGCCGTCGGGCACGGGGCCGCAGCTGGCGGTCAAGGGCCTCGACGAGCCGCGCCGGCAGGAGGACCTGAGCTACTCGGCGCCCTCGCTCGACGCCTCGCCGAAGGAGAGCGGCCCGGTCAAGGCGGCCAAGACCGCCACGGTCACCGGGACCAAGGAGCCGGCCCGCAACGCGCCGTGCCCCTGCGGCTCGGGCAAGAAGTACAAGGTCTGCCACGGGGCGGCCGGTCGCTGACCCGGCAGCTCCACCCCGGCGCCCCGTCGACCCCCGTGGTCGGCGGGGCGCCGTCGTCCCCGGATCAGGTACGCAATGAGGGTCATCCCGGATGTGCCGGACCCTCCCGGGCGAGGAACCTGGCCGCATGCCCGCGACCGTCCTCGCCCCTCCACCCGACCGGGTGGCGGCGCGGGCTGCGGCGCCGACGCTGCTCGACCGGCTCCGCGGCGACCGCGTCCCGGCGCAGTTCGTCCGGTTCGTGCTGGTCGGCGGCTCGGCGAACGTCGTGTACGCCGGTCTGTTCCTGGCACTGGCCGGGCTCGGGGACCAGGCGGCCAACGTCGTCGCGGTGGTCGCCTCCACGGCCCTGGCCAACGAGCTGCACCGCCGGCTCACCTTCCGCGCCGGCGACCGGGCCGGCTGGGCGACGGCGCAGTGGGCCGGCGGGGGGATCGCCGTCGTCGGGCTGGTGACCTCCAGCCTCACGCTGGCCGCGGTCGACGCCTGGACCGTCTCCGCCCCTGCGCTGGTGTCGGTGCTCGCGGTCGTCGCGGTCAGCGGTGCCGTGGGCCTGGCCCGGTTCGCCGGACTCCGCTGGGTCCTCGTCGTCCACCCGGGAGCGGCGGCCCGCCGCGCCCGGGCCCACGCCTGACCCTCAGCCGATCGACAGGGCGGTGCACCGCCAGCGGCCGTCAATGCCCTCGAGGCGGGCGGCCACCGCGTGCGCGCGCCCGGCCCGCCGCGCCACGGCGCTGACCTCGGCCACGCCGTCGACCGGCTCGCACACGTGCACCGGCCCGAGCAGCAGCGGCGCGGTGCCGGCGGCGCACCAGGCCGGCCGCCGGCCGGCGACGAGCGCGGCGTGCACGCCGGGGGAGGCGAGCCGCTGCACCTGGGACAGCGGCCGGCGGCCGGCCAGCGCCTCGAGCACCGTGGTGAACAGCAGCCGCCCGGTGGCGCGCGGGTCGGGCAGGTCGGCCCGCACCGACCAGGCCGGGCCGAACAGGTCCGGCCTGCGGCGGCGGGGCCCCTCCGGCACCGGCCGCGGCCCGGGCCGGTGCGGCGGGCGGGGTGGCGGCGTCGCCGGGTCGACCAGGGCGACGGCCGGTCCGGTCAGCGGCGGGTGCAGCGGCGGGACGAGGCCGAGCCGCAGGGTGCGCAGCGGCGCGGCGGTCGGCGGGGCGGGCTGGGTGGACGCGGTCACGGGGGCTCCCGGGGGTCGGGTCGGGGTCGGGGACGACGCGGGCCGGGGGAGCGGCCGGACGGGTTCGGCGGGTGCGACCCTCACGGCGGCGGGCGCAGCACCTGACCGGGCAGCAGCAGGTCGGGATCGGGGCCGATGACGGCGGCGTTCGCCGTCCACCAGCGCTCGACGGCGGCGGCGGTCGCGGCGTCGGTCGGCTCGGCACCGGTGCGGGCGCGGAGGTCGGCGGCGGCGATGGCCCAGAGGCACTCGCCACGCAGCACGACGTGCCCGCCGGGCGCGGGCCAGTCGGGCACCGCGGGAGCGGGGGCCGGCGCCGGCCAGTCGGGGACGGCCATCGGGGCCGGCGCGCCGGCGGTCGCGACGACGACGGGTGCCGCGGTCGCGCAACCGGCCAGCACCGGTGCCGTGGCCAGGCCGACGCCGAGGGCGAGCGCGGCGGCGCGCCGGCCGGACGCCGGCACCACCCGCCGCAGGAGGACGCCCGCGGCGGCGCCGGCGAGGCCGGGCAGCGCCGACAGCGCGGTGAGCGCCAGTCCGAGGGCGCCCCAGGCCCATACCGCCCACGCCACGGCCGCGACCGCGTCGAGCAGCAGCGCCTCGGGACCGGCGGCGTCGACGAGGGCCTGCAGGTCGCCGCCGCTGCGCAGGACCGCCGCGAGGTCCGGGGTGAGCGCGCGCAGACCGACGGCCAGCGCGGCCATGACCGCCGCCGTGACCACGGGTCGACGTGCCGACACGTGCCCTCCTTGCGTAGACGTCGGCGTACTGAAGCAAGCAAACGCAACCAAATACAAGAGTCCCTGTGGATCTACGCTCGGCGGCATGCGCTGGCAGCAGCTGTTCACCGATCTGCAGGCGGAGTTCGAGGCGGCCGCGGCGGCCGAGGAGCGGGCCGAGCTCCCGTCGCGGTCCCGCGCGGAGGTCGGGGCGCTGCGGCTGGCGGACCGGCTCGGTGGTGCCGTGGGCGGACACGTGTCGCTGCGCTGCCGGGGCGCGGGGGAGGTGGCCGGCCGGCTCGCCGAGCTGGGACCGGACTGGGCGCTGCTCGAGGACGGCACCGGACGCGAGGCGCTGGTCGCGCTGCCGGCCGTCGTCGCGGTGTCGGGGCTGGTGCGGACCACGGCCGCGGCCGGGCCGGCGTCGGCCGTCCGGGTCGCGCTGGACCTGCGCCGGGCGCTGCGCGGGCTGGCGCGCGACCGCAGCGCGGTGACCGTCGTCCTCGACGACGGCGGGGTGCTGACCGGGACGGTGGACCGGGTGGGGGCCGACTTCGTCGAGCTCGCCGAGCACGCGGCCGACGACTTCCGCCGGGCCGGCGCGGTGCGCGGCGTCCGGGCGGTGGTGCTCCCGGCGGTCGCCGTGGTGCGGACGCTCGCGCCCGGCGCCGCCTGAGCTCAGCGGGTGCGGCGCCGCCCCCGGGCGGGGACCTCGCCGGCCGGGACCTCGTCCCCGGCGGGCAGGTCGCCGGCGGGCCCCCCGTCAGGTGCCACCTCGCCGGCGGAGGGCACCGCGCCGGCGCGGGCCTCGGCGTACTTCTGCTGGATGAAGCGCTCGAGCTCGTCCACCTCGACCCGCCACTGCCCGCGGCCGCCGATCTGGATGGCGATCAGCTCCCGCCGCCGCACGAGGGCGTAGGCCTGCGACCACGAGACGTTGAGGATCTCGGCGACGTCGTCGAGGGTCAGGAAGCGCGGTGTGGGCATGGGGCTCTCCGTCCGGTCCCCGCCAGTCTGTCAGGAACGCGCTCACCCGCACGCTTCCCGTCCACACCCGAACGTGTGGACAACCGGTGCACGCATCCGCGTCCGTACCGCATCATCTGCGTCCGACCGAGCCTCGCCGTGCCGGTCGGGACGGACGCCCGCCGGTCGGCGGGCCGCCGGGGGAGCCCCGGCCAGCGGAGGGAGGAGCGCCCGGTGAGCGCTGCGACGCGCACGGTGCCGGCGGGTCCCGCCGCGGAGACGCCGGCCGGGCCGGTGCCGCGCCGGGTGCGGCCGCCCCGCTGGCTGGACCTGCGCCTGGTGCTCGGCGTGCTGCTCGTCCTCGGCTCGGTGCTGCTGGGCGCCCGCGTGCTCACCGCCGCCGACGCGACCGTGCCCGTGTGGTCGGTGACCGCCGACCTCGCCGCGGGCACCGTGCTCGGCCCCGAGGACCTGGCCGCCGTCGACGTCCGGCTCGGCGACGCCGCCGGCGCCTACCTGTCCACCGGCACCGACCCCGCGGGCCGGACGCTCGCGCGGGCGGTCCGGGCCGGCGAGCTGCTGCCGCGGACCGTGCTGGAGGAGCCGGAGGACCTGGTGCAGGTCGCGCTCCCGGTGCAGGCCGGCTACGTGCCGCCGGGCCTGGCCCGCGGCTCGGTCGTCGACGTCTACGGGGTCACCGACCCGGCGGGCACCGCGACGGGGGAGGGCGTCGTGCTCGTGGTCGGCTCGGCGCCGGTGCAGGCGGTCAGCGGCCGGGCGGAGGGCGTCCTCTCGACGACGACTACGACCGTGCAGGTGGTCGTCGCCGTGCCCGCCGACGAGGCGCCCGACGTGCTGGCCGCGATCGGCGGCCGCCCGCTGGTGGTCGTGGTGCACGGGTCCGTCGACGACATCGGCACCCCTGCGGTGTCCCGCGCGTCGGCCGCCGGCGGGTCGTCGTCCCCGACCTCCTCGTCCCCGACCTCCTCGTCACCGCCGTCGACGTCGCCGCCGTCGACCTCGACGCCGGCTCCGGGCCCGGCTCCCGTGCCCGTCGCGCCGGTGCAGCCCGCGCCCGTGCCGGTGGAGCCCGCGCCCGTGGAGCCCGCGCCGGTGGAGCCCGTGGCGCCGCCGGTGACCGTCGACCCCGCGGCGGGTACCCCCGCCGCGCCTCCCGCCTGATGGCGCTGCAGGTCGTCACCGCGGTCACCGGCGCGCCGTGGGAGGCGGCGCTGGTGGGTGCGCTCGACCGCGCCGACCACGGCGTCACCGTCGTGCGGCGCTGCGTCGACGCCTCGGACCTGCTGGCCACCGTGGCCACCGGCACCGCCCAGGCCGCGCTGCTGTCGGCCGACCTCCACCGGCTCGACGGCGACGCGGTCGCCCGGCTGACCGCCGCCGGGGTGGCCGTCGTCGGGCTGGCCGACCCCGCCGACGAGCGCGCCGGCGACCGGCTGCGCGCCCTCGGCGTGGCGACGGTGCTGCCGGCCGACGCCCCGGCCGAGGACGTCGTGCGCGCGCTGCGGGACGCCGTCGCGGGCGGGCCGGCGGCCGGGCGAGACGTCGCCGACCCGCGCGCGGCGCTGCCCGCGCCGGCGCTCCCCGAGCCGGGGCCGGAGGAGCAGCGGCCGCCGCGCGGTCGGGTCGTGGCGGTGTGGGGTCCGACCGGCGCGCCCGGCCGGACCACGGTCGCGGTCGGTCTCGCCGACGAGGCCGCCCGCCTCGGCGTGCCCACGCTGCTGGTCGACGCCGACGTCTACGGGGGCGTGGTCGCGCAGGTGCTCGGGCTGCTCGACGAGTCGCCGGGGCTGGCCGGGGCGGCCCGGCAGGCGGCGGCCGGCACGCTCGACGGCGCGGCGCTCACCCGGCTGGCGTGGTCGGTCCGCCCGCACCTGGCCGTGCTGACCGGGCTGGCGCGTGCCGACCGCTGGCCCGAGCTGCGGCCCGCCGCCGTCGCCGCGGTGCTCACGGAGGCGCGGCGGGCCGCCGACCTCGTCGTCGTCGACTGCGCGTTCAACCTGGAGGAGGACGAGGAGCTGTCCTTCGACACCGCCGCTCCCCGGCGCAACGGCGCCACGGTGACCGTGCTCGAGTCCGCCGACGACGTCCTGTGCGTCAGCGGTGCCGACCCGGTGGCGCTGCAGCGCACCATCCGCGCCCTCGGCCAGCTGCGCGACCTGCTGCCGGAGGTGGACCCGGCGGTCGTGGTCAACCAGGTGCGCCGCGGGCCGGTGCCCGGGGACCCGCGCGAGGAGATCGCCGGCGCCCTCGAGCGGTTCGCCGGCCGCGAGGTCCGCGCGTTCCTGCCGGCCGACCGCCGCGCCACCGACGCCGCCCTCGCCTCCGGCCGGACGCTCGCCGAGATGGCGCCCGGGTCCCCGCTGCGCGCCGCCCTGCGGTCGCTGGCCGCCGGGCTCGCGCGGGTGCCCGAGCCCAGCGGCGGCCGGCGCGGCCGCCTGCGCCGGGGGGCCGGGTGACCCCGCCGCCCCGGCCGGGCGACCCTCGCTCCCGCGGGTGTGCCGGCTCCCGTCCGCGACGTACGGTGGGCTCCCGATCCGGAGGAGGACGATGGCCGAGCGGCTGAGCACCCTGGACGCGTCGTTCCTCTACCTGGAGGACGCCGGGACGCCGATCCACGTCGCCGGGGTGCTGGTCCTGGAGCCGGTCGAGGGCGGTCTCGACACCCTCGCCGAGCTGGTCGAGGCGCGGCTGTCGCTGGTGCCGCGCTACCGGCAGCGGATCGTGCCGGTGCCGGGTCACCTGGCCGACCCGGTGTGGGCCGACGACCCCGACTTCGACGTCGCCTACCACGTCCGGCGGTCGGCGGTACCGCGCCCGGGCACCGAGGCGCAGCTGCTCGACCTGGTCTCCCGGGTGACCTCGCGCCCGCTGGACCGCGGCCGGCCGCTGTGGGAGGTCTACCTGGTCGAGGGCCTGTCCGGCGGCCGGGTCGCGGTGGTCACCAAGACCCATCCGGCGCTGGTCGACGGCCTGGGTGCCGTCGACATCGCGCAGGTCCTCCTCGACCCCTCGCCGGACGCGCCGGTGCCGTCGGCCGACGACTGGGCGCCGCGGCGGGTGCCCGGCCGGGTGGAGCTGGTCGTCGACGCGCTCGCGGACTACGTGCAGCGCCCGACGGCGGTGCTCGAGACCGCGCGGTCGGCGGTCGGCGACCTGCGCTCCACCGCGGCCCGGGCGCGGGGTGTGGCCGGCGGGCTGGTGCGGGCGGTCCGCTCGGCGGTCGTCCCGGCCCCGCACGGCCCGCTCGCCCGCACGCTGGGCAACCAGCGGCGGGTCGCCGTCGCGCGCACCGACCTCGAGGACCTCAAGGCCATCCGCAAGGCGCACGGCGGCACCATCAACGACGTCCTGCTGACCGTGCTCAGCGGCGCCCTGCGCGACTGGCTGCTGTCCCGCGGCGAGCCGGTGCTCGGCTCGACCGCCGTCCGCGCGCTGGTGCCGGTGTCGGTGCAGGGCGAGGAACAGGACGCGCCCGGCAGCAGCGTGGCCGCGTACCTGGTCGACCTGCCGGTCGGCGAGCCCAACCCGTGGGTGCGGCTGGCCCGCCTCAGCTACGCCATGCGCGGGGTGACCGGCTCGGGCCGCTCGGTGCGCGCCGACACGCTCATCGCGCTGACCGGGTTCGCCCCGCCGACCCTGCACGCGCTCGGTGCGCGCGCGGCCCGGGGGCTGTCGCGGCGGATGTTCAACCTCGTGGTCACCAACGTCCCGGGACCGCAGGTACCGCTGTACGCCGCCGGCAGCCGGATGCTCGAGGTGTTCCCCGTGGTCCCGCTGGTCGGCGGGCAGGGGCTGGCGGTCGGCATGACCAGCTACGACGGGCACGTCTACGTCGGGCTCAACGCCGACCGGGACGGCGTCGGGGACGTGGACGTCCTGGCCGACCTGGTCGAGCAGGAGGTCGGGGCGCTCGCCGACGCCGTGCGCTGACCCGGCGGCGGATCCGCGCCGGGACGTGCGGGATACGGTCGCCTTCCCCGACAGGAGAGGAGCGGCCGGGTGCGGATCTACCTGCCGGCGACGACGAGCGTCCTGCGGACGCTCGTGGACGAGGGCCGGCTGAGCGGGCCGCACACCGGGTTCGCGGTCACCCCGCGGCTGCGCGACCACTACGCGCTCAGCGACGCCGCGGCCGACGTCGAGGAACTGGAGTACGCGGCGCTGCTCGCGGCCGCCCGGGCCAGCCTGCGGCTGGTCGACGTCGACCCCACGGCCGCCCGCCGCCGGGTCGTGCTCGCCGCCGACGTGCCCGACGGCTCGGTCTCCGAGATCGACGACCCGGACACCGACCCCGGGGCCGTGCGGGTCACCGCCGACGTCGCGCTCGCCGACGTGGCCAGCGCGCACGTCGACGGCGCCGAGGCGGAGGAGGACGTGCGCGCCGCGGTCGCCGTGGTGCTCGAGGCCGACCTCGGCAGCGAGGAGGCGCAGTTCGTCGTCGACCAGGCCGAGGGGCACGAGCTGGCCTGGTACGCCACGCAGGAGATCGGGCCGGCGCTCGACCTGCTCTGACCGGCCGGTCACGGGCCCGCCCGCCGCGCCCGGGCGACCTGGACCCGCTGCGGGACCCCGGCGGTGACCAGCCAGCCCGACCCGGGTCGGACGGGCACCGGCGTCCGGGGCAGCCGGGTGCCCAGCAGGTCGGCGTCGCCGGGACCGGGGCACAGCAGCAGGCCGCTGCGCCCGCGGCGCAGCTCGGCGACCGGCCCGCGGAAGGCGGGGGAGAGCTCGCCGGCCGTCCCGGCGGCGAGGACGAGCACCTCGCCGTCGGTGCGGTCGCCGCCGGCCAGGGCGGTGCCGACCGGCGAGTCGGCGAGCCTCCCGGCGTCGTCCAGCAGCACCGCGCCCGGGCGCCCGGCCAGGCCCGCGCGCCACACCCGCCAGCCGGCGACGTCGTCAGCAGGGAGCACCGGCCGCCCGTCCGGTGCGGACCGGGCGCCCCGGGCGAGGCGGACGACGGGGACGCCGGCCGCGGTCAGCGTCGCGCCCAGCGCGGCCAGGGTGGTCGTCCGGCCGCTGCCGGGCGGGCCGACGACGAGCAGCCCGCCGGCGCGCAGCAGGTCGACGGTGAGCACGCTGCCCTCGTCGCCGCCGGGACCCAACGGCACGCGGCGGAGCAGGTCGGCGTCCTCCGCGGCCGGCGGCTGCACCGGCGGCGGGTCCGCCGGCAGCTCCGGGACGACCAGCGGCCCGGCGCCCGGCGGGGCGGCCGGCGCGGTGCGGCACAGGGGCCGGGGCAGCGCGACCTGGCACTCGAGCGCCTCCTCACCCAGCAGCGCCCGGCCCGGCGGGCGGGCGCCGGGGACCGCGCGCACCGGCACCCCCGCCACGGCGTAGTCGGCGCGGTCGGGCAGGGGGAGGACCAGGCGCGTCCCCGCGGCCGCGGCCAGCCGGCCCCCGGGGACGGCGCGGTCGGCGGTCAGGACGCAGGTCAGCCCGGCCGCGCCGCCGTCGCGGACCAGCCGGAGGAACCCGGCCGCGCCCTGCCCGGGGACCGCCTCGTCCAGCTGCGCCAGCAGGGCGTCCACGCCGTCGACCAGGAGCAGGACGGCCGGGGCGTCCGCGCCTCTGCCGGCCCGCCGACCGGCGACCTGCCCGGCCAGCCGGGACACCAGCCGCACGGTGCGCAGCGCGTCGTCCGCGCCGACCACCGTGCCGGTGTGCGATAGGCCGGCGGCCTCGGCGGCCAGCGCGCCCCCGGCGTGGTCGAGGACGTGCACGTGCAGCCGGCCCGGCGGCAGCCGCTCCACGGCCTCGGCGAGCACGGTGCGCAGCAGGGTGGTGCGGCCGCTGCCGGGACCGCCCACGGCCAGCCAGCCGCCGCCGCGGGCGAGGTCGAGCCGCAGCGGCTCCCGCGCCTGCCGGTCGGGGCGGTCGACGAGCCCGACCACCAGCTCCGTCGGGGGCCCGTCCGCGGCGGGGAGCTCGGTCGTCCTCAGTTCCTCCGGGAGCGCCGGCTGCCAGGGCCGGTGCGGCCGCCGCACACCCGCCACCGCGGCGCGGGCGGTGGTGGCCGTGGTGACCCGGGCGAGATCGGTCGGGCCCGGGGGAGGCCCGGGCGCGGTCCCCGCCGGGGGCGCCGGCCAGGACCAGCGGGTCACCGTCGGGCCGGCGGCCGCGGCGGCGGCGGCGGGACGGAGCGCCACCCGGGCCGCCTGGAACGGCACCGGGTGCCCGCCGCCGGTGCGCAGGTACCCGCGGCCGGGACGGTCCGTCGGCACCGTCGCGGCGACCCCGCTGCCGAGCACGTCGCGCGAGTCGGCCTCGTCGGTGGTGCGCAGGCACAGCCGCAGCGAGCAGTTGGCCCGGATCTCGGGGGACACCACGCCGCTGGGGCGCTGGGTCGCGAGCACCAGGTGCACGCCGAGGGAGCGGCCGCGCTGGGCGATCCCGACCAGGCCGCTGACGAACTCCGGCAGCTCCTCGGCCAGGCCCGCGAACTCGTCGACGACGATGACCAGCCGCGCCAGCTCCACCTGCGGCGGGAGGGCCGCGAGGTCGGGCACCCCGGCCGCGGCCAGCAGCGCCTCGCGGCGGGAGAGCTCCGCGGTCAGCGACCGCAGCGCCCGGGCGGTGGCCGCGCCGTCCAGGTCGGTGACCAGGCCGACGGTGTGCGGCAGCGCCACGGCCTCGGCGAAGGCGGCGCCGCCCTTGTAGTCGACCAGCAGGAACGAGCACCGGTCGGGCGGGTGCGCCAGCGCGAGCCCGGCGACCAGCGTCTGCAGCAGCTCGGACTTGCCCGACCCGGTCGTCCCCGCCACGAGGGCGTGCGGCCCGTCCCGCACCAGGTCGACCTCGGCTCCGCCGGCCGCGGTCACACCCAGCCGCGCGGTGAGCGACGACCGCGTGCCCGACCAGGCGACCGGCACCTCCCCGCCGGGACCGTCCCGGCCGTCCGCGAGCAGGTCGAGCAGGCGCACGGTGCGCGGCAGCCCGGCGGCCTGCCGGGCGGGCGCGAGGGGAGCGAGGTCGCGGGCCAGCCGTGCCGCGGCGGCGAGGGGCAGGCGGTCGACGACGACGTCGACGGGGCGCGCGCCGTCGCCGATCCCGAGCCGCCCGGTGTCGCCGGTCTCGCCCCCGACCTGGAGGACGGCGGGCACGCAGCCGCCGAGGTCCTCGCCACGGCGGGCGAGGGCCAGCAGCACCGCACCCTGCTCGCGACACCGGCGCAGGACGTCGGCGAGCGGGGGGTCGACCGGCCGGTCGACGACCAGGACCGGCGTGCCCGCGGCGTCCCCGCGCCCGTCGGTCAGGCCCGTCAGCCACGAGGACAGCGCCGGATCGGCTTCGGACCCCGAGAGGCGGACCGAGATCGGGCCTTCCGGCAGGTGCGGCAGCCACCGCGCCCAGGCCCAGTCGGCCGCACGGGTGGCGGAGGTCAGGACCGCGACGTCGACGTCGCCGGGTGCCGACAGGGCGACCAGCTGCGCCAGCAGCCCCCGCACGACGCCCAACGCCGGCTCCCGCGGGCCGGTCACGGCCAGGCCCCCGGTGCGGCGCAGGTCCACGGTCACCGGGAGGTCGGCCGCCGGCTCCGGCAGCCGCCGGCCCGCCTCGACGCGGACCACCCGCGTGGGGCCCGCGCCGGTGCCCAGCCGCACGGTCAGCGCTCCCGGGTCCCCGGCGCGGCGGGACCACAGCAGGGTGGTCCGCCGGCGCGCCGCGGCGGTCAGCGCCGCCAGGTCGGGAGCGGCCGCCCGCGCCGCCCGGACGTCGGCCCGGACCGCCTCGGCCAGCCGGGCGCGGGCCTCCTGCAGCTCTCCGGCGTGCGCCGCGGCCGCCCGCCGGCCGGTGCGCGACCCGCTCCACCGGTCCGACGCCCAGCTGCCCACCGCCACCAGCGGGCCCAGCAGTGCGAAGAACAGGAAGGTGGGCGCCGACAGCACCAGCGCGAGCACGACCCCGGCGACGGCCGGCAGCACGACGGCGACCCAGCCCAGCCGGCGCCGGGGTGCGGCCGCGGGCGGCTCCGGCCACGGCACCTCCACCTCCGGGCGGTGCGCGGACGGCAGGACGCCCGGCCGGACGAGCCGGCGGCCGCCGGGCCCCGGCCGCAGCCCCGCGCGCCCGTCCCGCGGGCCGGTGACGGTCACCGAGCTCGCCCCCAGCCGCAGCACCGCGCCGGGACGCCACGGGCGCGCAGCGCCGTCCAGGTCGGCGTCGTCGAGCCGGCTGCCGTTGGTCGAGCCGAGATCGGTCACGGTGATGCCGCCGGCGCCGACCTCGAGCGCGACGTGCCGGCGGGAGACCCCGGGATCGGGCAGGGACAGCGTGGCTCCGGCGCCGCGGCCGAGCACGTGCCGGCCGGTGGCCAGCGGGACGGCGGTGCCCGCGGCCGGCCCGCCGACCACGTGCAGCTCCAGGGGGCTGGCGGGCGGCTCGCCGGACCGGGGGACCGGGCGGCCCAGGCCCAGGACCGCGCCGTGGAGCAGGCGGTCGTCGGTCAGGAGGAGCTCCCCGGACAGCCGGGTGGTGCCGGACCACAGGCCCGTCGCCGCGACGCCGAGGGCAGCGGCCAGCGGGCCCAGCACGGTGTCGAGCCGGGCGTCGTCGGGGGCGCGGACCTCGACGTGGACGGCGCCCTCGGCACGGACCAGCGTCCAGCAGCGGGCCTCGGCGCCGGCGGGGAGAGGAGCGGACACGGGCGCGACGCTCCCGGCCACCGGCCCGCCGCGGGGCCCACGGTCCCGGGTTGTGGACGGGCCCGGGGCTGTGGACGGTCCCGGCGCCCTAGGGACCGGTCCGGCCTAGCGTCCGCAGCCACCCGGGAGGGACCCGGGACGGACAGGAGGAGCCATGAGGGTCGACATCGGGACGCTGCAGACGATGGCCGGGCGGTGCCAGGCCGAGGCGGCCGAGACCGCCGCGCGGCACGCGACGCTGTCGAGCACGGTCACGAGCTCGGTGCTCGACGGCTGGACCGACAGCCAGGCCGCGGTGCAGTTCAGCGCGCTCTACGAGCAGTGGCGGGTCTCGGCCCAGGGGGTGAGCGACGCGCTCACCGGCATGGGCGGGCTGCTCACCGCGGTCGCCGCGTCCTACCAGCAGCACGAGGCGGACGTGGCCGCCCGCATCGGCGCGCTGATCTGAGCCCGGGTCAGCCGGGTGGCGCCGCGGCGGACAGCGCGGCGGCGCGCCCGGGCTGCAGCCGCCGGCGCACCGCGGCGAGCACCTCGGGCGCCCGCTCCCACGGCAGGATCGACAGGATCGCCACGCAGTGCGGCAGGAAGATGATCCGCAGCCCGCCGAACACCATCAGGTGGAAGCCGAGCAGGAACACCACGAGCGCGGCGCGGGCCCGGTCGGACCGGACGAGCAGCATCAGCGGGGCGGCGAACTCGAGGACGAGCATCGCCCACTGGACGGCCACGAGCAGGCCGGGGACGTCGAGCGTCCAGTCCGACAGGGCGGTGCCGCGGCGGATCACCGCCCGGGTGATGGTCGAGCCCGTCGCCCAGTCCCAGCCGCCGAAGCGCATCTTCGCCCAGGCCGCGAGGAAATAGGTGAGCATCACCGTCACCATCACCGCGGCCATCGCCCAGCCGGCGGCCTCGGACCGGCGGCGGTCGCGCCAGCGGACCCGGCCGATGGTGGGCAGCACGGCGAGCGCGACGAGGTAGGCGATGCGGTCGTGGTCGACCTTGCCGTAGCTCATCGCGATGACCATCCACTCGAGGTACAGCAGGAACACGGCCGTGCCGAGCAGACGGGGGGCGCGGCCGGTGGCGGCGGCGAGCGCGGTGAGGACGAGTGCCCACTGGACGACGTGGACGACGGTCGACGTCGGCGTGGGCAGGTGCAGCACCCGGGCGATCTCCAGGGGCTGGTACCAGACGGTCGGCACCTCGGCGTGGGCGCGCACCCACGCGGTGGTGAGGAAGACGTCGACCGGCACGAACAGGTAGGCGATGGTGCGGAACACCGCGATGCGGGCCAGCGGGACCGGGCGGGTCCAGAAGCCGCGCAGGCCGCGGACCGCGGAGGCTAGGGAGGAGACCGGTGAGGTGCTCACGCGCCGCCCCCCAGGTCCTGGTCGACGAGGACGCGGTCGGTCCACGCGCCGGTCGGCTGCCCGTCGGAGAGCTCGAAGTGCCGCTGCACCACCTGCACCTCGACGAGGGCGGGGGCGTCCGGGTGCCGGCGGGCGTAGGTCTCGGCCAGTGTCACCAGCAGCGCCGGGTCATCGACCAGCCGGGGGAGCTGCCCCTCGAACTCGGCCCGGCGCAGCCCCACCTCACCGCCGGACAGCCGGACCTCCTCGCCCTCGCCGGTCAGGCCGACCACGCGGGTGGAGACCACCGGCGCGTTCACCTCGGCGCGGGTCGAGTACATCTTGAACGGGCCGAACGGGAAGGAGGCGTCGGTGCCCCAGACCGTCCCGGCGAGCAGCAGCGCGAGGACGGCCAGGGAGGCGGCGAGGCGGACGCGGCGCCCGCCGCTGGAGAGCCTGACGACGTCCGCCTCCGCGGGGTCGCCGGCGCGGGACGGCTGGACCACCCGGGCATCGTAGGATCGGCGCCCGTCCAGATGGGTCACCGACGCCGCGTGGTGGGCAACTGGCCTGCCCGGCCCGGGACGGCCCCTGCCCTGCGCACGACGTCGGCACCGTCCACCGCACGACGACGTCGGAGGAGCGCACATGCAGTTCGGTCGGTACTACGAGGAGTTCGAGGTCGGTGCGGTCTACAAGCACTGGCCCGGGAAGACCGTCACCGAGTACGACGACCACCTGTTCTGCCTCATCACGATGAACCACCACCCGCTGCACCTGGACAGCCACTACGCGGCGGAGACCACGGACTTCGGCAAGAACGTCGTCGTCGGCAACTACGTCTACTCGCTGCTGCTGGGCATGAGCGTGCCCGACGTGTCGGGCAAGGCCATCGCCAACCTGGAGATCGAGTCGCTGCGGCACGTGGCGCCGACCTTCCACGGCGACACGATCTACGGCGAGACCACCGTCCTGGACAAGACGGAGTCGAGGTCGAAGGACGACCGCGGCGTCGTGCACGTCGAGACGATCGGCTACAAGCAGGACGGCACCGTCGTCTGCGTCTTCCGGCGCAAGGTCATGGTGCCCAAGCGGTCCTACGGCGAGGCCCGCGGCGGCGAGCAGCCCGGCCGCCCGGAGCCGGCGCCGCGCTCCTGAGGGAGGGGTGCGCTGCCGGACCGGTCAGGACGGCAGCGCACCCCAGCCGCGCAGCGTCGCGACCAACCCCGGCGTGCAGGCCAGCCGGTCGAGGTCGGCGGCGCCGGCCCAGGTGACCGCGTCGGCGTCGTCGCCCGGGACCGGCGCCGCGGCCGGGTCCTCCGGCGTGCAGGCGAAGTCCACCACGTCGTAGACGACGCCGTCGCCGGGGATCGTCACCCGGCCGACCTCCGCCCCGACCCGGACCGCCAGCCCGGTCTCCTCGCGGACCTCGCGGGCGACCGCCGCGGGCAGCGTCTCGCCCGGCTCCACCCGCCCGCCGGGCACCGACCACAGCCCCCGGCCCGGGGCGTTGCGCCGGCGGACCAGCAGCAGCCGGCCCTCCCCGTCGAGGACCACGCCCCCGACGCAGGCCTGCACCGGCAGCCGGTCGCCGGGGGAGTCGGGAGCCACCGCCGCAGGCTACGGCCGGGCCCGCGGCCGGCGACCCGGCCGGGCCGGACGGTGCCGTCCGCCTGCGCTTGACGTCAGCCCCGTGTGACAGGACGGTGTCTTGCGATGAGCGCCTCCCCGGTCTGTCCCCGCTGCGGCGAACCACTGGTGGTGCGCCCCGGGGACTCGGCCGTGGCCTGGTGCCACGTGCACGGCGCGGTCACCCCGCTGCACCACACCACGCTCATCGCCCACGACGCCATCGCCGCGGTGACCGCCGACGCCCGGGTGCCCGCGTGGGTGCCCGACCCCGTGCCCCCGGGCTGGTCGGTGACCGGCCTGGCCTGGGGCGGGGAGCCCGGGGCCCGGGCGATCGTCGTCGGCTGCGCCGGGCCGGCACCCCTGGGCGGGTCGGCGGAGCTGGTGCTGGTCGCCGAGGAGCCGGGCATGGGCGTGGGCTGCGGCTACGCCGGCCTCCCGGGCCTGGACCCCGGCGACGTCATCACCGGCCCGTCGTCGGCGGCGGTCGAGGCCGCCGGGCAGCACGCGCCGCTGTGGGCGGTGCCCACCTCCGACGACCGGGCCGCGTTCGTCGGCGAGGCCTACGGCGTGTGGCTGTGGCTGGTCATGTGGCCGATGTCCGCCGGCTGGCTGCTCGCCGAGGAGATGCGCCTGCTCGACCTGCGGGAACGGCTGTACCCGGACCTCCCGCTCGGCCCGCCGAGCGAGCACCTGCTGCCGGGGGACTGACCCGTCCGTCCGCCGCCCGGCGTGTCCCGCCGGGGGGCGCTGGGGCCTGTGTTACCCATGGGGCCGGCCTCCGGGCCCAGCCGTGCGGGCGCCGTGCCCGCCGGTCCGAGCGGACCCCCGGGGGTGGCGGTGAACCTGAAGAAGGTGCTCGTCTGGCTGGCGGTGGCCTTCGTCGTCTTCTACGTCATCCAGCGTCCCGAGGCCTCGGCCGACGTGGTGCGCAGCGCGGGGGAGGCGCTCGGCAGCGCGGCGTCGTCGATCGCGGCCTTCGTCGGCTCGCTCGTCTGACCCCGCCGTGAGCGGCCCGGCCGGCGGCCGCCCGCCGCGGTGGGCCAAGGACGCCGCCAAGTACCTGCTCCCCGGTGAGCAGGCGGTCGTGGCGACCCGCCGGCACTGGGCGGTGCTGCTGTGGCCGGGCGCGAAGGCGGTCGCCGTCCTGCTCGTCGGGCTGTGGGTGCTCACCCTCGACCCCGACAACCGGGTCAGCGCGAGCGCCGGGCTGCTCGTCGTCCTCGGTGCGCTCGGCTGGTTCGCGCTGCGGGCCGGGGAGTGGTGGATGCGGCACTTCATCGTCACCCGCCGCCGGGTGCTGCTGACCTCGGGGATCGTCGCGCGCACGGTCAGCCTGCTGCCGCTGCGCCGGATCACCGACCTGACCTGGAAGGAGACCGTCCCCGGCCAGCTGCTCGGCTACGGCACGTTCCGGTTCGAGTCGGCCGGCTCGCAGCAGGCGCTGTCGCAGATCACCTTCCTGCCGCGCGCGGACCTGCTCTACCGCGAGGTGAGCGAGCTGCTGTTCGGCAGCGACGGGGGCGGCGCCGCGGCCGGCGACGACGAGGGCAACCCGGACGACGGCCGGCGCCCCGCCGCGCCGCCGCCGCGGCACGACACCCAGCCGATCCCGCGCCCGCCGGGGGCCTGAGCAGCGCGCGCCCGCCTGGGGGAGGCTGGACGCCGATGCGCATCGACCTGCACACCCACTCGTCGGTCTCCGACGGCACCGACACCCCGGCCGCGCTCGTGGCCGCCGCCCGCGCCGCCGGCCTCGACGTCGTCGCGCTCACCGACCACGACACCACCGACGGCTGGGCGGCGGCCGCCGCGGCGCGGCCGGAGGGGCTGACCGTCGTCCCGGGCCTGGAACTGTCCGCGCGCTGGTTCCCCGCGGAGGGGCGGCCGGTCAGCGTGCACCTGCTGGCGTACCTGTTCGACCCGCACCACCCGGAGCTGGCCGAGGAGCTGCGGCGGCTGCGCGAGGAGCGGCTGACCCGCGGCCAGCGGATGGTCGCTGCGCTCGCCGCGGCCGGCTACCCGGTGGAGTGGCAGCGGGTCCTGGACGCCAGCGGCGGCGCCGTGGTGGGCCGCCCGCACGTGGCCCGGGCGCTGGTCGAGGCGGGCGTCGTCGCGTCGGTCGACCAGGCCTTCACCACGCTGCTGCACCAGGGCGGCCCGTACCACGTGACCAAGGCCGACACCGACGTGCTGGAGGGCATCCGGCTGGTCCGGGCGGCCGGCGGGGTGCCGGTGTTCGCCCACGGCCTGGCCACCCGGCGCGGCCGGGTGGTCGACGACGCCGCGATCGCCGCCATGGCCGACGCCGGGCTCGTCGGCCTGGAGGTCGACCACCCCGACCACGACCCGGCCCAGCGCGCGCACCTGCGCGGCCTGGCCGGTGACCTCGGGCTGCTGGTCACCGGCTCCAGCGACCACCACGGCACGAACAAGGCGACGCCGCTCGGCGCGTGCACCACCGACCCGGAGCAGTACGAGGCGCTGGTGGCCGCGTCCACCGGCAGCGTGCCCCTGGCCGGCTGAGGCCCTGTCGCCGGATAGCGTGGCCGGGTGAGGCAGTCCGACGGCGCACAGCTCGAGATGCCCGGCATGCCGCGCCGGCTGTTCCCCGCGACGCCGAGCAAGCTGGCCACCTTCGCCGACTGCCCGCGCCGCTACCGCTTCGCCTACGTCGACCGGCCGACGCCGCCCAAGGGCCCACCGTGGGCGCACAACACGGTCGGCTCCGCCGTGCACGCCGCGCTGCGCTCGTGGTGGGACCTGCCGCGGGCCCGCCGCACCGCCGTCGCCGCCCGGCAGCTGCTCTACGGCGTCTGGTCGGCCAACGGCTTCCGCGACGACGAGCAGGCCGCCCGCTGGCGCGCCACCGCGGCCGGCTGGGTCACCGGCTACGTCGAGTCGCTGGACCCCGCCGACGAGCCGGTCGGGCTGGAGCGGCAGGTCTCGTGCACCACCGAGCGGCTGGCGCTCACCGGGCGGGTCGACCGCATCGACCAGCGCGGCGACGAGCTCGTCGTCGTCGACTACAAGACCGGCCGGGTGCCCAGCACCGACGACGAGGCGCGCGGGTCACCCGCGCTGGCGGCCTACGTGCTCGGCGTGCGGCGCACGCTGCGCCGGCCGTGCAGCCGGGTCGAGCTGCACCACCTGCCCAGCGGCACGGTCGCCTCCTTCGAGCACACCGAGCGGTCGCTGGCCAACCACGTGCGCCGGGCCGAGGACGTCGCGGAGGACATCGCCGTCGCCACGCAGCGGATGGAGGACGGCGTGCCGCCGGACGAGGCGTTCCCCGCCGTCCCCGGCCGGCAGTGCGGCTGGTGCGACTTCCGGCCCAGCTGCCCGGTCGGGCAGGCGGCGACGCCGCCGCGGGAGACGTGGAGCTTCCTGCCCGCCGACGGGGACCGGGCGGAGGGCCAGGCGGGGATCTAGGCGCCGACCTCGACCGCGCCGGCCGTCCGCTCGAACGCGGCGCGGCGGATCGGGGAGTGCCGGGCCCGGTCGGGCAGCGCGAGCATCCCGGTGCGGAACGCCCGCAGCGCCGCCGTCGCCGCGGCGTCGGTCAGCGTCAGCCCGGGCAGCGAAGCCATCCGGCGCGCCCACGGCGGCAGGGTGGCCACCGCCAGCGACGCCAGCGACCCCCAGGCCGGCCGGGCCGGGGTGAGGAACTGCACCCACCGCGGCATCGGCGGGACGACGAGGAAACGCCACGCCTCCCACGCGGCCGGGGTGAACGTGAGTTCGGGGCGCAGCCGCTCGAAGTAGCCGGCCAGCGCGGCCGCCGAGCCGGGGACGTCGGCGCGGTCGATCCCGATGAGCTCGGCGGCGGTCACCTGCTCGGCGACGTAGCGGTCGGCCTCCGCGGGGGTGACGACGCCGACGCGGCGGGCGACGTCGAGCAGCGAGTCGACCTCGCAGTTGTGCACCCACAGCAGCAGGTCGGGGTCGTCGACGCGGTAGGTGCGGCCGGTGGTCTCCTCCGTGCCGCCCAGGCGTCGGTGCAGGCCGCGCACCCGCCGCACGGCGCGGACCGCCTCGCGGCGGGTGCCGAAGGTGAGCGTGTCGACGTACTCGGCGGTCCGCACCAGCCGCTGCCACGGGTTCGCGCGGAAGACCGAGTTGCGGGCCACGCCGTCCATCGCGACCGGGTGCAGCGCCTGCAGCAGCAGGGCACGCAGCCCGCCGACGCTGTAGACCGGGTCGGCGTGCACCCGCCAGGTGACGCTGTCGGGCCCGAAGAAGCCGAGCAGGTCCTCCTCGACGGTCCAGTCGCGCGCCGAGGGCCGGGCGCCGCTCACCGGGTCCCCTCCGGCACCGAGGACCAGAACGCCTCGAGCACCTCGAGCGTGCGGCGCGGGTTCTCGACGGCGGGGGAGTGGATCGCGCCGTCGATGACCTCGTGCCGGGCGCCCAGCCGCCGGGCCATGTCCGCCTGCACGTCCGTCGGCCAGGCGTCGTCGGCCACGCCGTAGGCGACCAGCACCGGCACGCCGGTGGCGGCCAGCTCGGCCACCCGGTCGGGTTCGGCGGTCATCGCGTCGGCCATGCCGCGCAGCCCGGCCGCGGTGTTGCGGAGGAACCGGCGGGCGTAGAACGCGCGGGTGGGGGCGGGCACCGCCTGGGCGCGCTCGTCGGTCATGGCCAGCTGCTCGAGCGTGGCGTGCACGCCCGGGACGCCGCCGGAGTCCAGCAGGGGGCCGAGGTGCTCGAGCAGCTCGGCGCGCAGGCCGCCCAGCCGGGAGGGGCCCGACCCGAGCAGGGTCAGCGAGCGGAAGGCGGCGGGGTCGGCGAGGACGGCGCCGCGGGCGACCAGCCCGCCGAAGCTGTGCCCGAGCAGGTGCGGGGTGCCGGTCTCCTCGCGCAGCAGGGCGGCCACGGCGACGACGTCGGCGGCGAGCTCGGCGACCGAGTAGGCGGCCGGGTCGTCGGGGCCGGGGGACTCGTACTGCCCGCGCTGGTCGATCGCCACCACCCGGTAGCCGCCGGCGGCCAGCGGCGCGAGCAGCGGGGCGAAGTCCTCCTTGCTGCCGGTGTAGCCGGCGACCAGCAGCACCGTGCCGCTGGTCCCGTCGCCGCCGGTGTCCAGCGCGGCCAGCGGCCCGGCCCGCCCGGGGAGGGTGCGCGGCGTCGCGTCGTGGTCGGCGAGCTGGCGCAGGTCGTCGGCGGCGATGGCGAGGTCGGGGCTGTGCGAGGTGCCGGGCAGGACCATGGTCCCAGTGAACCCCGCCCGCGGCGGCCGCGCCGCCGTGCGGGGGACTAGGCGTACCCGAGCACCCGGTCGGGGAGGGCGTAGACGAGCACCGGCCCGGCGACGGCGGCCCGCCCGCCCGGCGCCGGCGGGTCCTGCAGCGCCACCCGGGAGAGCTCGGCGCCGGTGGCCGGGTCGCGCAGCACGAGGCCGTCGGGCTCGGGCACCCAGACGCCGGCCTGCCCGACCTCGCCCTTGCCGGCGGCGGACGCGGTGGGCAGGCCGAGGGCCGGCGTCGACCACAGCGTCGCGCCGCTCGTCCGGTCCAGCGCCCACACGGTGCTGCGCGCCCACACCAGGGCGACGTCGCCGGTCCCGGACTGCAGCACCGGATCGCCCTCCGCGCCGCCGTCGGTCGGGGCCGGGAGCGCGAGCTCCTGCAGCTGGGTGCCGTCGTCGGGGCGGTGGACCAGCAGGGCGTCGCCGGAGACGACGTCGACCAGCCGGTCCGCGCCGGCCAGCCGCACCTCGGCGCCGTCCGCGACGGCCAGGTCGCGGGTCCAGCGGGCCTCGCCGGAGAAGGCGTCGAACAGCCGCAGCTGGACGGCGGCCGAGCCGGCGCAGCGCTGCAGCACCGCGACGCCGGCGCTGCCCGCGGCGGTGTCGAGCAGCGTGCAGCCGGACTCCGCGCCCGACCGCCAGCGGACGTTGTCCCCGACCGGGTCGAGGACGACGACGCCGGTGTCGCTGCTGGCGAGGACCACCTGGTCGGCGCCGGTGACGGTGGCGTCGCCGCGCAGGCTCAGGTTGCGGGTCCACGCGCGCACGCCGGTGGCCGCGGTGAGCGCCAGCGCCTCGTCGCAGCGGTCCGCGGTGCGGAAGACGGCGACGACGAGCCCGTCGCCGGCGGAGAGCCCGCACAGCGCGGCGTCGGTGCGCCGGTAGTGCCAGGCCTCCTCGCCGGTGGCCGGGTCCAGCGCCGTGACGCCGTCGGCGACGGGCACGACCACCCGGCCGCCCTCGACGACGGCGTCCGGCAGCGGGACGTCGACGTCGACCGACCAGGCGGGCGCGAGGTCACCGGCCGGCGCGGCCGAGGGGACCGGCGGCTCGGCGGCGGTGGTGCTGTCGGTCGCGGCGACGCTCGACCCCCGCCACAGCAGGGTGGCGACGACGGCCAGCGCGAGGGTGGCCGCCGTCCAGACCCACACCCGCAGCGGCGGGGGACGCAGCGCCACGCGGCGTCTTACGCGGCGGACTCGGAGTCGCCGCCGTCGCCGTCGCCGTCCTGGCCCTCGGCGCCGGAGCCGGCGGAGGCGCCGGAGCGACCCCGGCCGCCGCGGCGGCGACGGCGACGGCGCGGCTGGGCCGCACCCTCGCCGGACCCGTCGGCGGCGTCCCCGGCCGGGGCCGCGGGGGCCTCGTCGGACCCGGCCTCGGCCGGCGCGGCGTCGGCCGGCGGGGCGGCGATGGCCTCGGCCGTGGCACCGCCGCCGCGGGTGCGGCGGCGCGAACGGGTCCGGGCCGGGCGCTCGTCCTCGGTGCGGGACTCCTCCCGCGCGGGACCGCGGCCGGCGCCCCTGGTCTTCTTGCCCGTCTCGCCGAGGTCCTCGAGCACCTCGGCGTCGAGGCCCTCGCGGGTCCGCTGGGATCGCGGCAGCCGGCCCTTGGCGCCCTCGGGGACGTCGAGGTCGGTGTAGACCCACGGCGAGGTGGAGTAGGTCTCCGGCGGGTCCACGAACGGCAGGTCCAGCGCCTTGTTGATCAGCTGCCAGCGCGGGATGTCGTCCCAGTCGACCAGCGTGACGGCGACGCCCTCGCGCCCGGCGCGGCCGGTCCGGCCGATCCGGTGCACGTAGGTCTTCTCGTCCTCGGGGCACTGGTAGTTGACGACGTGGCTGACGCCGGTGACGTCGATGCCGCGGGCGGCGACGTCGGTGGCGACCAGGACGTCGACCTTGCCGCTGCGGAAGGCGCGCAGCGCCTGCTCGCGGGCGCCCTGGCCGAGGTCGCCGTGGACGGCGGCGGCCGCGAACCCGCGGTCGACCAGCTCGTCGGCGACCTTCTGGGCGGTGCGCTTGGTGCGGCAGAAGACCATCGCCAGGCCGCGGCCGCGGGCCTGCAGCACGCGGGCGAGCAGCTCGGGCTTGTCGAGGTTGTGCGCCCGGTACACGAACTGCGTGGTCTGCGGGACGGTCGAGCCCTCGTCGTTGCCGTGCGCCCGGATGTGGGTCGGCTGGGTCATGAACGACCGGGACAGGGTGACGATCGGTCCGGGCATGGTGGCCGAGAACAGCATCGTCTGCCGCTGGGCCGGGACCATGCCGAGGATCCGCTCGATGTCGGGCAGGAAGCCCAGGTCGAGCATCTCGTCGGCCTCGTCGAGGACCAGGACGCGGACCTTGCCGAGGATCAGGTGGCCCTGCTCGGCCAGGTCCAGCAGCCGGCCGGGGGTGCCGACGACCACCTCGACGCCGGACTGCAGCGCGGACACCTGCGGCTCGAACGCGCGGCCGCCGTAGATGGCCTGCACGCGGATGCCGCGCCTGGCGCCGGCGGTGCCGAGGTCGCGGGCGACCTGGACGCACAGCTCGCGGGTGGGGACGACGACCAGCGCCTGCGGGACGCCGTCGCCGCCCTCCGCGGCGGGGACGACGCGCTGCAGCAGCGGGACGCCGAAGCCGAGGGTCTTGCCGGTGCCGGTGCGGGCCTGCCCGATGAGGTCGTTGCCGGCCAGCGCCAGCGGGAGGGTGAGCTCCTGGATGGCGAAGGTCCGGGTGATGCCGGCCTCGGCCAGCGCCGCGACGACGTCGGGGTGGACGTCGAAGTCGCTGAACAGCGGCGCGGTCTCCTCGACGGGAGCGCCGCCGAGGGCCTCGACGGTCTGCTCGACCTGCTCGGGGGCCGGTGCGCCGGTCTCGGCGTGCTCGAGCTCGGTGCTCGGGGTGGTGGTCTCGGTGGGGGTGTTCTCGGTGGAGGTCAGTGCTCTCGCCTCTGGTCGGCTGGGGGAGCTGCCGGGGGCGACGGCGTCGTCGCCCGGGCGCTCCGCGGTCGGGTGTCGCGGGATGCGTTCCAGCGCCGACGCGGCCAGCGGACCGGGGAGGACCGGGACGCACCCGGTGCCCGGTCGGGGCTCCTCAGGGCGTCGTCCGACGTTCGTCAGCGCACAGATACCAGCGAGCCTCGCGGCCCGCCTGTTCCCATGCTAGCGCGGACAGCGGCTAGCCTCGGTCGCCGCGCGGCCAGCCCGCCCCGACACCACCCGGAGGTGGCACGTGACCACGGTCGACACCCGAGCCGTCGTCGACCTGCTCGGCGTGCTGGCCTACGCGGAGCTGACCGCGTTCGACCGGCTGGCCGAGGACGCGCGGATGGCGCCGACCCTGGCGGGGCGCGCCGCCCTGGCGCGGATGGCCGCCGCGGAGATGGGCCACCACGACCGGCTGGCGCAGCGGCTGACCGAGCTGGGTGCGGAGCCGACCGAGGCGATGCGCCCGTTCGTCGCCGCGCTCGACGGCTTCCACGAGGGCACCCGGCCGCGCACCTGGCTCGAGGGCCTGGTGAAGGCCTACGTCGGCGACGGCCTGGCCGCGGACTTCTACCGCGAGATCGCGGGCTCCCTGCCCGAGCCGGACCGGTCGCTGATCCTCGAGGTGCTCGCCGACACCGGCCACGCCGACTTCGCCGTCCGCGAGGTCCGGGCCGCGATCGCCGCGCAGCGGACGCTGGCCGGCCGGCTCGCGCTGTGGGGACGCCGGCTGGTGGGGGAGGCGATCTCCCAGTCGCAGGCGGTCATCGCCGAGCGGGACGGCCTGGCCCGGCTGATCATCGGCGGCACCGGCGACCTGACCGGCGTCGTCCGGCTGGTGGACCGCATCACCGCCGCGCACACCGAGCGCATGAAGACCCTCGGCCTGAACCCCTGAGGACGGCGGAAGGGCGCCCCCGCGGGATGCGGGGACGCCCTTCCGGGACGTACCGGGGTCTCAGGCGCCGGCGACGAAGCCCACCCGGCGCTGGTCGGCCTGGGCGATCTCGACGTAGGCGATCCGGTCGACCGGGACGAGGACGCGGCGGCCCCGCTCGTCCTCCAGGGTCAACAGCCCGTCCTTCGTGCCGCCGGACACGGCGGCGGCCACGTCGGCAGCGATCTCGTCAGGGGTCTTCGGGCTGTCGACGACCAGCTCCCGGGGGGAGTGCTGGACACCGATCTTGACTTCCACGGGGGATGCCTCCTCGGGTTGCACGGCTGCCGACCACGCTAGTCCAGCGCGGGGTGCCCGGCCCCGGCGTGCGCCTGTGCCCTCAGCGAACAGGCCCGGGACGGGACCGGATCAGCCCGCGGCCGGCTCGCCCTCGACCCGCGGGAAGCGCGAGATGCCCCGCCACGCCAGCGCGGACATCAGCGACACCGCCTCGTCGCGGGACACCGTGCCCTTCTGCGCCAGCCACCAGCGGGCGCTGGTCTCGGCCAGGCCGGTCAGCCCCGAGGCCAGCAGGTGCGCCTGCTCCGGCGAGCTGCCGGTGTCGCCGGCGATCACCTCGGCGATCGCCTCGACGCAGGCCCGGTTGCCGCGGTCGACCAGGGCCCGCACGTCGTCGTCGTTGCGCAGGTCGGACTCGAAGACCAGCCGGAACGCGCCGCCCTCGGCGTCGATGAAGTCGAAGTACGCGCCGACGGCGCCGTGCACGCGCTGCCGGTTGTCCTCGGTGCCGGCCATCGCCTCGCGCACCCGGTCGGTGAGCTCGGTGACCTGCTGCTCGAGCAGCGCCAGGTACAGCTCCCGCTTGCCCGGGAAGTGCTGGTAGAGGACGGGCTTGCTGACGCCGGCGCGGTCGGCGATGTCGTCCATCGCGGCGGCGTGGAAGCCGTGCGCGACGAAGACCTCCTGCGCGGCCTGCAGCAGCTGCAGCCGCCGGGCGCCGCGGGGGAGCCGCGACGTGCGGCGGACGGGGGCCGGTCGGGAGGACTGCATGGTCCCGGGGATGTTACCGGCGGGTCACCCGCTCCACGCGGCACCTCCGGCTGGCATACCGTTCGCCGCGTGCCCGAGGTCCGTCGTGTGCGCCGCCGCCCGCCGGCGCCCCCGTCGATCGCCCCGTCGTCCACCGCCCGGCTGTCGACGGCGCCCCTGCCCCTCGCCGGCCCCCCGCCGGACGCCTGGCCCGGCGAGGAGCTGCCGGTCAGCGGCGGCAGCGTGTACGTCCGCACCACCCCCTGGGCCGGACCGCCCGGGGCGCCGCGCGAGCGGGCGCTGTACGTCCACGGCCTCGGCGGCGCGTCCACCAACTGGACCGACCTGGCGGCGCTGCTCGCCGTCCGCTGCGCCGGGTGGGCGGTGGACCTGCCGGGGTTCGGCCGCTCCCAGCCGCCGACCGGCGGGTCGTACTCCGTCCGCGGGCACGTGCGCGCGGTGGTCGACGTCCTCGAGCACGTCCGGGACCAGCCCGGCGACGGGCAGGGCGCGCCGGTGCACCTGCTCGGCAACAGCCTCGGCGGCCTCGTCAGCCTGCTGGTGGCCGCCCGCCGGCCGGACCTCGTCGCGTCCCTGACGCTGGTCTCCCCGGCGATGCCGGTCTACCGCGTGCCGCAGGCCTTCGGCCGGGCGCTGCTGCTGCTCCTGCTGCCGGGCGTGCCGACCATCGCCGAGCGGCGGCTGGCCGGCGTGACGCCGGAGCAGTCGGTGCGCGGCATGCTGCAGATGTGTTTCGGCGAGCCCGCGCGGGTGCCGCCGGGGCGGATCGACGCCGCCGTCGAGGAGACCCGGGAGCGGGCGCGGCAGGAGTGGGCGAACCGGGCGCTGACCCGCAGCATGCGCGGCCTGATCACCTCCTACCTGCGGGTCGGCCGGGCCAACGCCTGGCGGCTGGCCCGCGCGCTGCGGATGCCGACGCTGGTGGTCTGGGGCGACCGCGACCGGCTGGTCGACCCGCGACTGGCCCCGCGGCTGGCGGCGGCCGTCCCCGACGCGCGGCTGCTGGTGCTGGAGACCGTCGGCCACGTGGCGATGCTCGAGGCGCCGGAGGAGACCGCCCGGGCGGTGCTCGGCCTGCTCGAGGACATCGACGCCGGGACCGGTGCCGGGGCTCGCGACGGCACCGTGGAGGCCGGGGACGACGACGAGCCGGAGGCCCGCGCGGGCTGAGCCGGGCCGTGCGCGACGCGCCACCAGCGGGTCGCACGGGTCTCGTGTGACGCGTGAGAACCTCACCTGGACGCGCGGTGACGCCGCCCGCGACACTGCGTGACCGGAAGGACGACCGGCGGCCCCGCGGCCGCGAGGCCCGACACGGCGAGGAGGCGGCACCGTGGCAGGTCCTCCGCCCGGCCGGTCCTCCGGGGCCCGGACCGGGAGGGAACCGGCTCGCGGCCTCCCTCCGCTGCCGCCGCTGCCCTCCCGCCCGCCGTCGCCCGCGGCCGACCGCCGTGACGCGCCGGTGCGGCCCCGGCCCCCGAGGCCCGCGGCGCCCGAGGCGCGCCCCGGCGCCGGCCGCCGCGCCGCCCGGAACCGGCGGCGCCCGCGCGGCCCGGTGCGCCGGTTCGTGACCCGGTGGGGCTGGCGCGCCTACGCGATCCCGCTGCTCGTCGTGGCCACCGTGCTGACGGTGCTCGACCTCGTCGGCCCGGGCACGCCCGCCCGGGTGGGCGCGACCGCCGGCAGCACCGGGTCGGTGGCCTCCTCGCCGGCGACCTCGCCCCCGTCGGCCTCCTCGACGCCGAGCGCGACCCCGGCGGACACCCCCACGCCCACCGCGCCCGCGGAGGGCGACGCCAACCCGACCGGCCTCCCGGCGCCGGCGGCCGGCACGTACGTGGAGCAGGGTGCGGGCACCGTGGCGGTCGTGCCCGGCAGCTCGGGGGTCTACGGCACCGGCCCGCTGCAGCGCTTCGTCGTCGAGGTCGAGGACGGTATCGGCGTGGACGGCGCGGCCTTCGCGGCCGCGGTGGAGGCCACGCTCGGCGACCCCCGCTCGTGGGGGAACGGCGGCCGGATGTCCTTCCAGCGCGTGGACGCCACCGACGCCGGCGCCTACGACTTCCGGGTCAGCCTGGTCAGCCCCGGGAGCATGGAGCGCTACTGCCCCGGCGTGGGCACCGGCGGCTACACCTCCTGCCGCTACGGCGAGCGGGCGGTCATCAACCTTGCCCGCTGGGAGACCGCCGTCCCCCACTACCAGGGCGACGTCGCCACCTATCGCCAGTACGTCGTCAACCACGAGGTCGGGCACGCGCTGGGCAACGGCCACCAGGCCTGCTCCGGCCCCGGCCAGGTCGCGCCCGTGATGCAGCAGCAGACCCTCGGCCTCGAGGGGTGCGTCAAGAACGCGTGGCCCTTCCCCTGACCAGGGGCGCGGGACCCTCCCGCCGGGCGCGGGGCGGGGCTACGCTCCGGAGCCGGTGCGCCGGGAAGTCTGGTCGGCAGTCGTGATCCCGACGACCCGATCGGAGCGCCATGACGACTCCGGACGTCCCCGCCGTGCTGCTCGACTCCCTCGGCAAGCGCTTCGGCGCCACCGACGCGGTCGTCGACCTCTCCCTGACCGTCCCGCCGGGTGAGGTCTTCGGCTTCCTCGGGCCCAACGGGGCCGGCAAGTCCACCACCGTCCGGATGCTGCTCGGGCTGCTGCGCCCGACGACCGGCCGGGCCGAGGTGTTCGGGCACCCGGCGGCCGACGTCGAGGAGGCGCACCGGCACCTCGCGTACGTGCCGGCCGACGTCGCCCTGTGGCCGTCGCTGACCGGCCGCGAGTGCCTGGACCTGCTGGCCGGGGTGGGCCCGGGCACCGACCCCGCCCACCGCGACGAGCTGGTCGAGCGGTTCGCCCTCGACGTCGGCAAGCGCGCCCGCGCCTACTCCACGGGCAACCGGCAGAAGGTCGCCCTCGTCGCCGCGTTCGCCACGCGGGCCCCGCTGCTGGTCCTCGACGAGCCGACCAGCGGCCTGGACCCGCTGATGGAGCGGGAGTTCCGCACCTGCATCGCCGAGGCCTCCGCCCGCGGGCAGACGGTCTTCCTCAGCTCCCACCAGCTGGCCGAGGTCGAGGCGGTGTGCACCCGGGTCGGCATCCTGCGGGCCGGCCGGCTGGTCGAGGTCGCGGGCCTGGCGGAGCTGCGCCGGCTGCGCCGCTCGGAGGTGACCGTGCAGCTCGGCGGTCCCGCGCCCGGCCTCGCGCGGCTCGCCGAGCTGCCCGGGGTGGCCGACGTGCGGTGGACGACGCCGCTGGAGGTCACCCTCGCGCTCACCGGCCCGCCCGGCCCGGTGCTGCGCGTCCTCGGTGACGCCGACGTCGTGCGCCTCGACGTCCGCGAGCCGTCGCTGGAGGAGATCTTCCTCGACTACTACGGGCGGGCGGCGTGACCACGCGCACCGCGTCGCGCGCGGACGCCGGCCGGCGGGTGCCCGCGGCCGCGGCGCGGCCCGGGACGGCCGTCCGGCGGCTGGCGGTCCGGTCCGTGCGCCGGGGGACGGTGGTCGTCGCGGTGCTGTGCGGTGGGCTGGCCGCCTTCGTCGCACAGCAGTACGAGTCGACGCTCAGCGGCGCGGTCGGCCTGGACTCGCTGGCCGCGCTGGCCGACAACCCCGCGATCCGCACCCTCTTCGGGCCCCCGCTGGCCCTCGACGACGCCGGCGGCTTCACCGTCTGGCGCACCGGCACGGTCGCGCTCGTGCTGGCCGGCATCTGGGCGGCACTGGCCGGGACGCGGCTCACCCGCGGCGAGGAGGAGGCCGGGCGGGCCGACCTCCTGCTCGCCGGCCGACTCCGGCTCGCCGCGCTGGTCCGGACCGCGCTCGGGGTCCTGCTCGCGGCGGGCGCGGTGGTCGGCGCCGCCGTCGTCGCGGGGATGCTGCTCGCCGGGACGGCGCCGGCCGGGGCGGCGCTGTTCGGTGCGCTCGTGGGCGGCACCACCATGGCCGGCGGCGCGCTCGGCGTGCTGGCCGGGCAGCTGCTGGCCGAGCGGCGCTCCGCCACGGGCCTCGCGGTCGCCGTCGTGCTCGCCGGCCTGCTGGCGCGGATGGTGGGCGACGGCGTCCCCTCGCTGTCCTGGCTGCAGTGGGGGAGCCCGTTCGGGCTGCTCGGCCGTGTGGCGCCCTACGCCTCCGACCGGTGGGCGCCGCTGCTCGTGCTCGCGGTCCTCGTGGCGGTGCCCGCCGTCCTGGCCACCGTCGTGTCCGGGGCGCGCGACGTCGGCGCCGGCCGGTGGCGCCCGGCCGACCGGGCGCACGCCCCCAGCCGGCTGCTGCGCTCGCTGCCCGGGCTCGCGGTGCACCGCACCCGGCGGGCGACGGCGACCTGGTCCCTCGGCGTCGCCGCCTACTTCCTGCTCATCGGCCTGCTGGCCACCGCGATGGTCGACTTCCTGCGGCAGAACCCGGTCTTCGCGGACATGGCGGCCGCCGCCGGGTTCGACCGGCTGGCCTCGGTGCAGGGCTACGCGGCCTCGCTGTTCACCCTGCTGGCGGTGCCCGTCGGGGCGTACGCCGCCGCGCGGGTCGCCGCCGTCGCCGCCGACGAGACCGCGGGCCGGCTCACCCTGCTCTACAGCCGGCCGGTCGGGCGGGTCCGCTGGATGGCGTGGGAGACGGCGGCGGTCGCGGCCGGCGCCGTCGTCGTCGCCGCGGCCGCGGGGACGGCGACCTGGGCGGGCGCCGCCTGGGTCGGCGCAGGCCTCGGTCCCGGCGAGGCGCTGGCCGGCGCGCTGTCCGTCGTCCCGGTGGCCCTGCTGTGCCTGGGTGCGGCGCTGTTCGCGCTCGGCTGGCTGCCCTCGGCGGTGCTCGCCGTCGGCGTGCTGCCGGCGGCCGGCGGCTACCTGCTCCTGGTCCTGGCCGACAGCTTCCGCTGGCCGGGGTGGATCCGGGACGTCTCGCCGTTCGCGCACCTCGCGGCCGTGCCCGCCGAGCCGCTCGACGTCGCGGGCGCGGCCGGGATGCTCGCCGTCGCGGCGGTGCTGGCGGCCGCCGGGCTGGCCCGCTACGCCCGCCGGGACCTCCAGGGCTAGGGACCTCCGGGGCTGGGGACCTCCGGGGCTGGGGACCTCCGGGGCTGGGGACCTCCGGGGCCGGGGACCTCCGGGCCGGGGAACAACGCGTCCTGTCACGCTGTTGTGCGCACGAAACACCGGCCAGGGCCGGAGTCCGCGACCCCCGAGGAGCAAGCGTGTCCCTGCCACCCCTGGTGGAGCCCGCCGCCGACCTGTCCATCGACGAGGTCCGCCGCTACAGCCGCCACTTGATCATCCCGGACGTCGGGATGGACGGGCAGAAGCGACTCAAGAACGCCAAGGTGCTCGCCGTCGGCGCCGGCGGCCTGGGCTCGCCGGTGCTCATGTACCTGGCCGCCGCGGGCGTCGGCACGCTGGGCATCGTCGAGTTCGACGTCGTCGACGAGTCGAACCTGCAGCGCCAGATCATCCACGGGCAGTCCGACGTCGGCCGGTCGAAGGCCGAGAGCGCGCGCGACTCCATCAAGGAGATCAACCCGCTGATCGACGTCCGGCTGCACGAGACGCGCCTGGACAGCGACAACGTCCTCGACATCTTCGGCCAGTACGACCTCATCGTCGACGGCACCGACAACTTCGCCACGCGCTACCTGGTCAACGACGCGTGCGTGCTGCTGGGCAAGCCCTACGTGTGGGGCTCGATCTACCGGTTCGACGGGCAGGTCTCGGTCTTCTGGAACGAGCACGGGCCCAACTACCGCGACCTGTACCCGGTGCCGCCGCCGCCCGGCATGGTGCCCTCCTGCGCCGAGGGCGGCGTGCTCGGCGTCCTCTGCGCGACCATCGGCGCCATCCAGGCCACCGAGGCGGTCAAGCTGATCACCGGCATCGGCGAGACGCTGCTCGGCCGGCTCATGGTCTACGACGCCCTGGAGATGACCTTCCGCACCATCAAGGTCCGCAAGGACCCGGAGGCCGAGCCGATCACCGGCCTCATCGACTACGAGGCCTTCTGCGGCGTCGTCTCGGTCGAGGCCCAGGAGGCGGCCGCGGGCTCGACGATCACCGTCGACGAGCTCAAGGACATGATGGACGCGGGCAAGGACTTCGAGCTGATCGACGTCCGCGAGCCCAACGAGTACGAGATCGTCTCGATCCCGGGCGCGACGCTCATCCCCAAGGACGAGATCCTCTCCGGCCGCGCCCTGTCGCAGCTGCCGAACGACAAGCCGATCGTGCTGCACTGCAAGACCGGCGTCCGCTCGGCCGAGGTGCTCGCCGCGGTCAAGAACGCCGGCTTCCGGGACGCCGTGCACGTCCAGGGCGGCGTGACGGCGTGGGCGACCCGCATCGACAAGGCGCTGCCCACGTACTGACGAAGGACCCTCCTGCCCCCCACCCCTCGCTGTCGCTCGGGGCGGGACCCTGCAGGAGGGCCGTTCCAGGACGTGGCCAGGGCCCGGCACCCGTCACGGGTGCCGGGCCCTCGGCGTCCGTGTTGACTGGTCCGGTGCCCGAGCCGACGACGTCACCGACCGAGCTGCTGGAGCTCTTCCAGCGCGCCCAGGCCACGTTCACCGACCGCGTCGACGCGGTCGAGCCGGGGCAGTGGGACCTCGAGGCGCTGCCCGGCTGGACCGTGGCCGACCTCGTCGCGCACCTGGTCGGTGAGGCGTACTGGGTGCCCGGCCTGCTGGCCGGCGAGCCCCTCGACGACGTCGCCGCGCGCGTGCCGTCCGGGACCGACGCCCTGCTCGGGGACGACCCGCTCACCGCGTGGGAGACCGTCGCGGACGAGGCGCTGGCCGCGGTCGCCACCGCTGACCTGACCGCCGGCACCGTCCACCTCAGCCGCGGCCCGACGCCGGCGCGCGAGTACGTCGAGGAGCTCACCGCCGACCTCACCGTGCACGCCTGGGACCTCGCCCGCGCCACCGGCGGCGACGAGGCCCTGGACCCGGCGCTGGTCCGCGCCGCGGAGGCACTGGCCGGGCGGCTGCCCGACGACGGCGTGCCCGGCCTGTTCGCCCCGGCGGTCGAGCTGCCCGACGGCGCCGCCCCGCAGCAGCGGCTGCTGGCCCGCTTCGGCCGCCGGGCGTAGCCCCCGCGACGCGTCAGGAGGGCCTGCCGGACGCGACGTCTCCCTATCCTCCGGAGCACGTCTGCAGGAGGTCCCCATGAGTCAGCCGCCCTACGGTCCCCCCGGCCAGCCGGGCCAGCCGGGCCAGCCGGGCCAGCCGGGCCAGCCCGGTCAGTACGGGCAGCCGGGCCAGGGTCAGCCGGGCCAGTACGGCCAGCCGGGCCAGTACGGCCAGCCCGGTCAGTACGGCCAGGGGCAGCCCGGTCAGTACGGGCAGCCCGGTCAGTACGGCCAGGGGCAGCCCGGTCAGTACGGGCAGCCGGGCCCGTATGGGCAGCCCGGGGGCCCGGGACCGGGACGCAACCGGCGCGGACTGGTCATCGGCCTCGTCGCCGCCCTGGTCCTCGTGGTCGCCGCCGCGGTCGTCCTGTTCGTCGTCCTCCGGGACGACGACCCGGCCCCCGCGGCCGGCGCCACGACCTCGTCGGCCGGCGCGCCGACCAGCACGTCGCCGCGCCCGTCCTCGAGTGCGCCGTCGTCGACCACCAGCGCGCCGTCGCCGACGGGTGGGGCCGGGTCCGGCGGTGACCTGCTGGCGATCCTCCCGGCCGACTTCACCGACTGCACGGAGGCCCCGCTCGCCGGGGACGGCGACATCGCCCACGCGTCGTGCGGCGCGAGCACCACCCAGCCCGGCCCGACGCAGGCCGAGTTCTTCCGGTACCCCGACCAGGCGACGATGGACTCGGTGTTCACGAACGACGCCTCGGGGCAGGGGCTGTCGCAGCTCCCCGAGGGCCAGGACTGCAGCGCGACGACCGGCATCGGCTCGTGGGGCGGCGGGACCAACAGCGGCCTGGTGGCGTGCGCCATCGACACCGAGAACAACGCGGTGGTCATCACCTGGACCGACGACGCGGCGCTCGTCGAGGGCATCGTCGGGGCGCCGGGTGGCACGCAGGCCGACCTCGCCGCGCTCTACGCCTGGTGGCAGGCCAACAGCGACTACCGCCTGTGAGCCCGGGGCCGGCCGAGCCGGACCCCGCCGACGTCGACGAGGCGGTGTACGACGCCGTCGACTCGATCCCGCCGGGCCGGGTGAGCACCTACGGGGCGATTGGCCGGCTGGTCGGCGTCGGGCCCCGGCGGGTGGCCCGCGCGCTGTCCGGCGGGGGCGGCGGGGCGGCCGTGCCCTGGTACCGGGTGGTCCGCGCCGACGGCACCTGCGCCGAGCCCGTGCGGGTGCGCCAGCTGGAGCTCCTGGCCGGGGAGGGCGTGCCGGTGCGCGACGGCCGGGTGGACCTGGCCGCCGTCGCCTGGCCCTGAACGCACGAGAGGGGACCCGTGGCTCGGCTGCTGTACTCCGCGACCGCGTCGCTGGACGGCTTCATCGCCGGCCCGGGCGGCGACATGTCCTGGCTGACCCCGCACCTGGGCGACCCGAACCCGACGGCGGACCGGCTGGTCACCCGCGTCGGCGCGATGCTGGTCGGCGCCCGCACGTTCGGCGGCGACGACCCGAACCGGGGCACCGATCAGGAGGGCGCCTTCGGCGGCCAGTGGTCCGGGCCGGTCGTCGTCCTCACCCACCGGCCGCCCGCCGAGGCGCCCGACGGCGTCACCTTCACCGGCGACCTGCACCGCGCCGTCGACCTCGCCCGCGAGGCGGCGGGGGACGACTACGTCAACGCCCTGGGCGCCGACGTCGCCCGGCAGCTGATCGAGGCGCGGCTGCTCGACGAGGTGCTGCTGTTCTTCGCGCCGGTCCTGCTCGGCGACGGCGTCCGGGTGTTCGAGCACCCCGGCGGGACACAGGTGCTGCTGGACCGACTCCCCGGCGAGACCGAGCACTGGTACCGGGTGCGGTACCCGCCCGCGTGACGAAGGGCTCCGCGGCGATGTCGGTGAGTCGTGGTGTCATCGGAGGGTGGCACTGCGGGGGGACGAGGGTGCGCCGGTCTACCGGCTCGTGCAGCCGCACCGGGAACCGGTGGCGCCGCCGCGGCTGGACCCCACCCAGCAGGCCGTCGTCGACCACGCCGGCGGCCCGCTGCTGGTGCTCGCGGGCCCCGGTACCGGCAAGACGACGACGATCGTCGAGGCCGTCGCCGCCCGCATCGACCGCGGCGTCGACCCCGAGCAGGTCCTGGTCCTGACCTTCAGCCGCAAGGCCGCCGCCGAGCTGCGCACCCGCATCACCGCGCGGGTCGCCCGGACCATCCGCGAGCCGCTGGCCCGCACCTTCCACTCCTACGCGTACGGCGTGCTGCGGCGGGCGGCGCTGCTGCGCGGCGACGCCCCGCCCCGGCTGCTCACCGCCGCCGAGCAGGACGCCGTCGTCGCCGAGCTGCTGCGCGGTGACCTCGCCGGGGAGGGCGCGGTGCGCTGGCCGGCGTCGCTGCTGCCCGCGCTGGCCACCGCCGGCTTCCGCGGCGAGCTGCGCGAGCTGCTGCTGCGGGCCACCGAGCGCGGCGTGGACCCCGAGCTGCTGGCCGCGTGGGGCCGGGAGACCGGCACGGAGGCGTGGCTGCACGCCGCGGCGTTCCAGGAGCAGTACGAGGCGGTCACCGCCTTCTCCACGGCCGGCGGCGGCGACGCCTCCGGCTACGACCCCGCCGAGCTGGTCCGGGCCGCGATCGCCGAGCTGGAGGACGACCCCGAGCTGCTGCGCCAGGAGCGCGCGCGGGCCCGCTGGCTGTTCGTCGACGAGTACCAGGACACCGACCCCGCGCAGGTCGAGCTGCTGGAGCTCCTCGCCGGGGGCGGTGGCGACCTCGTCGTCGTCGGCGACCCCGACCAGGCCATCTATGCCTTCCGCGGTGCCGAGCCGCGCGGGATCGTCGAGTTCCCCGACCGGTTCCGCACCGTCGACGGCCGGCCCGCGCAGCGGCTCTCGCTCGGCGTCTGCCGCCGCTCGGGCCCGGCACTGCTCGACGTCAGCCGCCGCGTCGCCGAGGCGCTGCCCGGCCCGTGGGAGCACCGCCGCCTGCAGCCGGTCGACGGCGCCGACGCGGGCCGCGCCGAGGTGCACGTGTTCGGCTCGGCCGCCGTCGAGGCCGCCTACGTCGCCGACACCCTGCGCCGCGCCCACCTCGTCGACGGCGTCCCGTGGTCGGACATGGCCGTCGTCGTCCGCACCGTGCTGGCGATCGGCCCGCTGCGCCGCGCGCTGACGTCGGCGGGCGTGCCGGTCGAGGTGTCCACCGACGACCTGCCGCTGGCCGCGCAGCCGGCCGTCGCGCCGCTGCTGGCGGCGCTGACCGCGCTGCTGCCCCGGCCCGGCGACGAGCCCGGCGCGCTGGCCCTCGACGAGCCCGGCGCCGAGGCGCTGCTGGCCTCCCCGCTCGGCGGCGCCACCGTCCTCGACCTGCGCCGGCTGCGCCGGGCGGTGCGGATCGCGCAGGCCCAGCGCGGCGTCGACGCCGACGAGCGCGGCACGCCGCTCGCCACCGCCCTGGCCGACGAGCCGCTGCTCGAGGAGCTGCCCGACGCGGTGGCCCGGCCGGCCCGCCGGGTGGCCGCGGTGCTCGCCGCCGGCCGGGTCGCGCTCGCCCGCGACGGGTCGGCCGAGGACGTGCTGTGGGCGATGTGGCAGCGCAGCGGCCTGGCCGGCCGGTGGGCGCGGGCCAGCGCCGCCGGGGGAGCCGCCGGCGCCGCCGCCGACCGCGACCTCGACGCCGTCGTCGCGCTGTTCGACGCCGCGGCCGGGTTCGTCGACCGGCTGCCGTCGGCCACCGTCGGCGCGTTCGTCGAGCACCTGTCGGCCCAGGAGCTGCCCGGCCTCACCGGCGCCGAGCGCGACGCCGCCACCGACGCCGTCCGGCTGCTCACCGCGCACGCGTCCAAGGGCCTGGAGTGGGACGTCGTGTGCGTCGCCGGCGTGCAGGAGGGCGTCTGGCCCGACCTGCGCGACCGCGGCACGCTGCTCGGCACCGAGCTGCTGGTCGAGCGGGTCGCCGGCATCGACGGCACGTCGGTGGACCGGCGCACGCAGATGCTGGCCGAGGAGCGGCGGCTGTTCTACGTCGCCGCCACCCGGCCCCGGAAGCGGCTGGTGGTCACCGCCGTCGAGGGCGCGCTGGACGGCCCCGACGCCGGGGCCACCGCCTCCCGGTTCCTCGACCTCGTCGTCCCGCCGCCGGACGACGGCCGGCCGCTCACGCCGCTGCCCCGCTCGCTCACCCTGCCCGCGCTGGTGGCCGAGCTGCGCCGCGCGGTCAGCGACCCGCAGACCGAGCCGGCCCGCCGCTCGGCGGCCGCGGCGGTGCTGCGCCGGCTGGCCGCCGAGGGCGTGCCCGGCGCGTCCCCGGAGGACTGGTGGGGCCTGGCGCCGCTGTCCGACGACGCCCCGCTGGTGCCCGGCGACGAGGTGGTGCGGGTGCGCCCGTCGGCGATCGAGACCTTCCAGCGCTGCCCGCTGAAGTGGGTGCTGGGCGCGGTCGGCGCCGAGGCCGCCCCGGAGTCGCACCGCACGGTCGGCTCGGCGGTGCACGCGGTCGCGCAGAAGGTGGCCGAGGGCCTGCCGCCCGCCGAGGCGCGGGCCGCGCTGGCCGAGGAGCTCGACGCCCTCGACCTCGGCCCCGGCTGGGCCGACCAGCGGCAGCGGGTCGCGGCCCGCGACATGCTCGAGCGCTTCCTCGGCTGGCACGCCGCCAACCGCCGCGAGCTGCTGGCCGCCGAGGCCGACTTCGACGTCACCGTCGGCCGGGCGCGCATCCGCGGCCAGGTGGACCGGCTGGAGCGCGACGCGGCGGGCCGGCTGGTCGTCGTCGACCTCAAGACCGGCCGCACGCACGCCAAGGAGGTCGACACCCACGGGCAGCTGGCCGCCTACCAGGTCGCGGTGGCCGCCGGCGCGTTCGGCGACCACGGCACCGCGCCCGGCGGGGCCTCGCTGCTGCAGGTGGGTACCGGCACGAGGGCGAAGGAGCAGGCGCAGGACGCGCTGCCGCCGGACGTGCCGCTGGGGGAGACGTGGGCGGGGCAGCTGGTCGCCGAGGTCGGCGAGGGCATGGGCGCGGCCACCTTCGAGGTGCGCACCGGCAGCCACTGCGGGCGGTGCCCGGCGCGGCGCAGCTGCCCGCTGCACGAGCGCGGCCGGCAGGTCACCGCGTGACGCGGCGGGGACGCCGGTGAGCCGGCGCGCGCCCACGCCCGACGAGCAGCTCTCCTTCGACGACCTCCTGGGCCCGGCGGTCGCCGAGCCGGTCGCGCCGAAGCGGCTGCTCGACCCGGCCGAGGTGGCCGCCCGCTGCGGGCTGTCGTACGCGCCCTCGCCCGAGCAGGCCGGGGTGGTGTCCGCGGCCGCCGACCGGCCGCTGGTCGTCGTCGCCGGGGCCGGGTCGGGCAAGACCGAGACGATGGCCGCCCGCGTGTGCTGGCTGGTCGCCAACGAGCTGGTCGCACCGGAGGAGATCCTCGGGCTCACCTTCACCCGCAAGGCGGCCAGCGAGCTCAACGAGCGGATCCGGCTGCGGCTGGGCGCCCTCGCCCGCCACCCCCAGACCGACCCGCAGCTCAAGGAGCGGCTCGCGGTCTCGATGCCGACGGTCTCGACCTACCACGGGTACGCCGCCTCGCTGGTCTCCGAGCACGGGCTGCGCATCGGCGTCGAGCCCGGCGCCGGCGTGCTCGGCCCGGCCATGTGCTGGGGGCAGGCGGCCGCCGTCGTGTCCGGCTGGACCGGCGACATGGACGACGTCCCGCTGAGCCCGCTGACCACCACCGAGGACGTGCTGGCGCTGGCCGCCGAGCTCGGCGAGCACGACGTCAGCCCCGCGGCGCTGCGGACCTGGACCGCGCGCCTGGAGGCGCAGGTGGCCGGCTACCCCGACGCGAAGGGCAAGCGCGGCCCCTACAAGCCGGTCGTCGAGATGCTCGCCCGGCAGCGCGCCCGGGTGGCGCTGCTGCCGCTGGTCGAGGCGTTCGAGGGGCGCAAGCGCGCCGCCGGTGCGATCGACCACTCCGACCAGGTCGCACTGGCCGCGCGGATCGCCGTCTCCGCGCCCGAGGTGGGCCGCCGCGAGCGGTCGCGCTGGCGGATCGTGCTGCTCGACGAGTACCAGGACACCAGCGTCGGCCAGCTGCGGATGCTCGAGGCGCTGTTCGGGCGGGCCACCGGGCACGCGGTGCTCGCCGTCGGCGACCCCCGCCAGTCGATCTACGGCTGGCGCGGCGCCTCGTCCGGTACGATCGAGCGCTTCGACCGCACCTTCCCGGGCGCCCGCGGCAGGAAGGCGGAGCGGCTCACGCTGGCCACGAGCTGGCGCAACGACGGCGCGGTGCTCGACGTCGCCAACGCCGTCGCCGGGCTGCTGCCGGCGCCGGTCGTGGCGCTGCCGGACCTCACCGCCCGGCCGGGCGCCGGGCCCGGCACCGTGCTGGCCGGGCTGCACACGACGGTGGCCGAGGAGACCGAGGCGCTCGCCGACCGGCTGGCCGCCTGCTGGCGCGGCGAGGACCCGGCGCTGCCGCCCCGGCCCGACGGCCGCCCGCCGACGACGGCGGTGCTCGTCCGCACCCGCAAGCAGCTGCCCGGCATCGCCGCCGCGCTGCGCGCCCGCGGGCTGCCGGTGACCGTCGTCGGGCTCGGTGGGCTGCTCGAGGTGCCCGAGGTGTCCGACGTCGTCGCCACCCTCACCGTGCTGGTCGACCCCTCCGCGGGCGACGCCCTGGGCCGGCTGCTCACCGGCGCCCGGTGGCGGATCGGCCCGCGCGACCTGGCGGCGCTGGAGGCCCGCGCCCGCACGCTGGTGCACGCGCGCAGGCCGGACCGGGACGACGACGAGACGGTCCGGCGCTCCGAGCGGGGAAGCATCGTCGAGGCGCTCGACGACCTCGGCGACCCCGGCGCGTACTCGCGCGCGGCCTACCGCCGGCTGCGGCGGCTCGGCGGGGAGCTCGCGCACCTGCGCGGGCGGCTGGGGGAGTCGCTGCCGGACCTGGTCGACGAGGTCGCCCGGACCCTCAGCCTGGAGACCGAGCTGGCCAGCACGCCCGGCGTGAGCCCCGGGGCGGCGCGGGCGCACCTGGACGCGCTGCACGCCGTCGCCGCCGAGTTCACCGAGCTGGCCGAGCTGCCCTCGCTGCCGGCGTTCCTCGGGTACCTGCGCGACGCCGAGGAGCGCGAGCGCGGCCTGGAGCCCGGCGAGGTGGCGGTCGACCCCGAGTCGGTGCAGCTGCTCACCGTGCACTCGGCCAAGGGCCTGGAGTGGGACGTCGTCGCCGTGCCCGGCATGACCGCCGACCAGTTCCCCTCGCGCACCGACACCAGCGACTCCTGGGTCAAGGACCCCGGCGCGATCCCGGTCGACCTGCGCACCACCGACCGCGCCGAGCTGCCGCAGCTGCGGCTGCCGGTGCCCGGCTCCGGCGACCAGGCGGCGGTGCGCGCGGCGCTCGAGGACTACGTCGAGGAGTGGAAGGCCTTCGGCGAGGCCGAGGAGATCCGGCTGGGCTACGTCGCGGTCACCCGCGCCAAGCACCTGCTGCTGTGCTCGGGCAGCTGGTGGCGGGAGGGCGTGAAGCCGAACGGGCCGTCGGTGCTGCTCGACACCGTCCGCCGGGCGTGCACCGCCGGGGCGGGCATCGTCGTCGCCTGGGCCGAGCGGCCGGAGGAGGGCGCGACCAACCCGGCGCTGGAGGAGTGGCCGGTCGGGGTGTGGCCGGCCGACCCGCTGTCCCCGCCGCGCCGCCGCGCACTGACCGCCGCCGCGGAGCTGGTCGCGGGCGCCGCCCCGCACCCGCTGGACCCGGCGGCCGCGCTCGGCACCGGCGACCCGCAGGTCGAGCAGTGGGTGCGCGAGGCCGACCTGCTGCTGCGCGAGCGCCGCCGCACCGCGCGCCCGACCGTCGAGGTGCCGCTGCCCAGCCACCTGTCGGTGTCGGAGCTGGTCGCGCTGCGCCGCGACCCGGCCGAGCTGGCCCGCCGGCTGCGCCGGCCGATGCCCTCCGCGCCCGCGCCGCTGGCCCGCCGCGGGACGGCCTTCCACGCCTGGCTGGAGGAGCGCTTCGGCGTCTCCCGGCTGCTCGACCTCGACGAGCTGCCCGGCTCGGGCGACGAGGCGGCGGCACCGGACGGCGCGCTGGGCGCGCTGCAGGCGGCGTTCCTCGCCAGCCCGTGGGCCGACCGGCAGCCGGTCGAGGTCGAGGTGCCGTTCGAGACGCCGCTGGGCCCGCTCACCCTGCGCGGCCGGATCGACGCCGTCTTCGCCGACGGCGACGGCGGCTTCGAGGTCGTCGACTGGAAGACCGGCCCGCCGCCGTCGGGCGCGGAGCTCTCGGCGGCCGCGGTGCAGCTGGCCGCCTACCGGCTGGGCTGGTCGCGGCTGACCGGCGTCCCGGTGGAGAAGGTGAGCGCGGGCTTCCACCACGTCGCCGCGGGCGTCACCGTGCGCCCGGTCGACCTGCTCGACGAGGCCGGCCTGATCGCCCTCGTCACCGGCGAGGCCGGCCACGAGGACCTGCCGCCCGAGCCGGACGACGACGAGCTGCCCCCGCCGCCCGAGCCCGACGACGACCTGCCCCCGCCGCCCGACGACGACCTCGGCTGACGCCGCCGCGACCTCGCCGTCGCGGGGCCGCCCGGGGGCCCGCCCTCACCCCGCGGGGGGCGGCCGCACCCCCCGGCGGGGGGGGGGGGCCCGCGCCGTGCGGGAGGGGGGGCGG